>NZ_JAXOVU010000003.1:0-385062 GCF_036663435.1 Halomonas sp. 5021 | reverse complement strand
AGAAGCGTGTCTGAATCTTTGATTTTTTGTCGACTCAAACCGCGATTGGCGATAATCGGCAGTTATTCAGACCTTCCTTAGGTTCTACTCCACTCCCAGCCGTTACTTCTGACTGGGCCGTTGCTGAAACGCTTAGCATACTGGGTGTATCTCCATTAGCAGTGGCTCAACTCAGGAACTATCAGGATTGGACCGGAAATGAAATTATAACAGGAGAAGGGATCGACATTGGATTAAAACCCATGCCAAATTTAGAGCTAATTGCAGACCATGAACCTGAGCTTCTAATAGGAGGCAATCAAATATTATTGCAGCATTTTTCTGATATCGCACCCACTCTTGATATATCACTCTACCCTTTTACGAATAATCCATGGAAAGAAATTATCGACTTCACCTTTAAAATAGGGGAGCATCTCGATCTTACCGATGAAGCTCAGGTGGTGATCACACAAGCAAATCAGCAGCTAGATACTTTAAATAGAAAAATAAAAGACAAGAACAAAACCATTCTTCTTGTTCAATTTAGGGATGATCGGCATGCTTGGGTTTACGGAAAGAATAGTTTATTAGGTGGCGTTATTGATCGATTAGGTTTAACGAATGCATGGGATCGACCCACGAGTGACATTGGTCTATCAGTTGTATCTATTGATGCACTTGCAAGATCAGAAGGACATTTATTTATTATAGAGAGCCCTGCCTATCAAGATAGGATTGGTCAACAATTAGAAAGCAGTGCTATCTGGAGAGAGCTTATTAGCCAACGTGAAGAAAAAATAACTTATCTTCAAGCCAACTACTGGCCAATAGGCGCACTTCCGTCAGCACTGAAATTTGCTGAGTCTTTTACTGCTGCACTACTAACTAGTGAGAGCCACCTGCTGTAGTAATTGGTTGACTCTTCCCAGCAGACGGCTGGGAAGAGAATTTCCCAATTCAACTGAAACTTAGGCCATTACTTTATTGATTATATCCATATCTCGAAAGTTATTCATTTTCATTATCACTTTCGAAACTTGTGTAAGTAAGATTTCACTAGTGATAATTGAAAAATGGTCTTCGGATAGTTTGATTGAACACTTAGGTAGCTGACCCAATTGTTGATTGAGCGCTTGGCGCTGTCCTTTCATTCTACCATCTGCCCACCAGCAGTCTACACTGCAACGCAATGGTGACAAGGCACCAAGCTGTAGTGAAAGATGCTTCAAGTGCCGAGCCACACAGAATATTCGAGCTAGTTCTTCACTACCCAGTGTCGCGTAACCCTCACGGCCATTTTTATCGGATGATGTAACTGCTCTCTCCAATTTGATGACAATCTCTTCTTCATTCGGTTCTTCACTCCTTTCCTCATCATCACTGAGAGGCTCAAGCGAAACACCTGGTAGTATGACCGACAAGAAACTAACAAGATCTCGCTGCCAGCTATCCTCGCTATGCAGACCATCGCCAGGTATATAGGGATCTATCAAAGCCACTTGATTTACGTCTTGCCCTAGCCCTTCAAGTCGTGCCGCAATCATCGCTGCCAATGTCCCACCAAGGGACCATCCCAACAGCCGATAGGGCCCCACGGGCTGTATGCGGCGTATCGTCTCCACATAGGCATCCGCCATTGCCTCCAGAGACGAGTCTTGATGCTCAGGATCAGTTAGCATCCGGCACGGCAGTCCATAGACCGTGCATATTCCCTGCAGGTGTCGGGCCAACGGTTGATAGTCGTAAACCGTTCCCATCACAGCATGGATGCAGAATAGCGGCGGCTGATCGGGACACTCACCGTTGAGCATGACAGTCCCTTTGGGCAGCGACTCGCTGTTACCCCTCAGTCCCAGCAGAGCCGCAATGGTCGGTTTCTGCATCAGGTCGAACAATTTGAAGTTAAGCCCAGGTTTCCGCAGTGCTTGCACACGGCTCATCACTTTCAAGCTCAGCAGGGAGTCCCCGCCCAACTCGAAGAAGTTGTCGGTCTCACCGACCCGTTCAACACCCAACACTTCTTGCCATATCTCAGCGAGCTGCTGGGCTTCCGAGGTAGAGGGTGCCACATACTCGCGAATTTCCTCTAGATCCGGCTCAGGCAACGCCTTACGATCCACCTTACCGTTGGCATTCAACGGCAGTGCATCCAACGTGATCACGACGCCCGGCACCATATAATCCGGTAGCGTTTGGCCCAGCGCTTCACGTAATGAGCTAATATCGAGTTCACTGTCGGCTTGGGGCACCACATAAGCGACTAACCTAGAGCCGCCCGAATCTTCTTGGGCGACCACCACGGCCTCAAGAATGTCTGGTTGCGATAGCAGTTCGGCTTCGATCTCACCTAGTTCTATACGCAGGCCGCGGATCTTCACTTGGTGATCCAGACGACCCAGGTACTCAAGCTGGCCATCCTCCCGCCAGCGAACCAGGTCGCCGGTGCGGTAAAGACGCTCGCCCTTCGTGAACGGATCCGCGATAAAGCGCTCCGCCGTCAGATCACTGCGATTGAGATAGCCACGGGCCAGGCTTATCCCGCCCAGGTACAACTCTCCTGCGACGCCCTGTGGTACCAGGTTGAGTTCATCATCCAAGACGTAAGTGCGGGTACCGCTAATGGGTCGTCCAATGGGGATCTGGCGGTGAGCGTCATCACGACACCACCAGTGAGTAACATGAATGGTGGTTTCAGTAGGGCCATAGAGGTCGTGGAGGTTGGCACCGTCGAGATACTCAGCCACATCCTGCTGCAGCGTGGCTGGAACGGCCTCACCACCACACATAATATGCTTGAGCCGCGTCTTGGCCTTAACATCGGGATAGGCCAGAAAGGCCTTGAGCATTGAGGGCACGAAATTGAGCGTGGTCACGCCGTGGCGCTGGATCAGCTCGATGATGCGCTCTGGATCTCGATGGTCACCCGGTTGGGCGATCACCAAACGCGCCCCGACACTCAGCGGCCAGAAAATTTCCCATACCGAGACATCGAACCCGAACGGTGCCTTGTGCAGTACGGCATCCACATCGGTGAGCTGGTAGGTCTCCTGCATCCAGACCATGCAATTGGTCAGGGCATCATGGCGAATGGCAGCGCCCTTGGGCCGCCCGGTGGAACCCGAGGTGTAAATCACGTAGGCGAGCTGCTCGCCTTGCCGCGCCACCGCCGGATCAGTAGAAGCGTGATGCGCAACGTCCAGCCTGTCCAACTCAACAATGCTGAGTCCATCCGCTACCGGCAATGACTCGCGCAAGTGGTGCTGAGTCAGCAGCAGCTCGATGCCACTGTCTTCGGCGATGAAGGCCAGCCGCTCCGAGGGATACTCAGGATCCAGCGGCACATAGACGCCCCCCGCCTTGAGAATCGCCAGCAGCCCCACCACCATCTCAATGGAGCGCTCCATGGCGATGCCCACCCGAGTCTCGGGGTTTACGCCTAGGTCGATCAGATAATGGGCTAGGCGGTTGGCACAGGCATTGAGTTCGGCGTAGCTGAGATGCTGATCATCGAAGATGAGGGCCGTGGCTTCTGGAGTTGACGCGGCTTGGTGCTCAATCAGTTGATGGATCGGTGAAGTATCGGGATGCTGATCTGCGTTCTCTCCCCACTCACTCAACAGTTGCAGTTCGTTTTCCCCGAGCAGACTAACCTCACTTAGTGATTGCTGAGGTGCAGTTTGCAGGCTTGCCACGATACCGGCTACGGCCGAACGCATGTAATCACACAGCCGCTTAGCACCGATTACACGCCCCACCTGCCCCACCAGTCGAAAGCCTTCTCCCAAATCATCCACCGACATCCCAATGGGGTAGTTAGTGCGTTCCTGCCCCCCTAGAGACTCCATGCCTTTCCATACATTAATGGGGCTACTTTCTGTCTGGGGTGCGTTGTAACGATAGTTCAGCAAGCTCGTAAATAGTGGCATTCCCCCGGGTAACCCACTGCAGCGCTGTGCTAGCCCGAGACTGGCATGCTCGTGGTGCAACAACGCACTAAGGGCGCTGTGAGTCTGCCGCAAGCACTTATCAACGGTTTTAGATCCCGTTTTGATGCGCACAGGCAAAGTGTTGATAAACATCCCTAATGCCCGTTCAGCCCCTTCAGCGCCCTGCATACGTCCAAACAAAACGGTGCCAAATACCACGTCATCCCGACCGGTGGTTTTGCTTAGCACCAAGGCCCAGGCTAAGTGGAACAGGCTTGCCGTGCTGACACCATAGCGCTGCGCCTGCTGCCGCACCTGTTGAGCCAACTCTGGTTCTAGCGGCAGCTGCATTTCCTCGATATCGCTGCCATCGCCACGTACCTCCAGCAGCCCGAAGGGCGCTGTCGGTTCCTCTATGTCGCCCAATCGCTCGCGGAAGAAGGCTTCATGCTCTTCTGGACTTACCCCTAGACGCGCCTGTGCCACGAAGTCGCAGAAGGGTAGCGGCTTGGGCAGTTCGTCCTCGCGGCCTTGCTGGATCAGGGCAATTTCTTCCACCAGTCGCTCAAGGGTGGTGTGATCCATGACGAGATGGTGGCTAGGCAACTGTAGCAACCAGCGTCCCTGCTCAGCATCGCATGCAGCCAGCGCCCGAATCATAGGTGCTTGGCGCACATCGAGGCGATGGTGCTCAGGATCCACCTGGGTATATAACCATTCTGCCACACTGCCGGTGGCCGCATCTGGCGCGGTCAGCCATTCGATATCCAGCGTGGCATGCCGATACACCACCTGCACCGGTTCACAAAGGCCTTCCCAGCGCACCGCGGTACGTAAAACATCGTGACGGGCAATGAGTTTATTAAAGCTGGAAATAAATACTTCCAGCCTCTCTCTGCTATCAAAGCTCAGCAGCCGAGGCATCACATAAGCATCGCCCTCTTCCTGCAGCCTATGGTGGAAGAGAATGCCCTCCTGTAGCGGTGCCAACGGATAGATATCCTGAATATTGCTAGCACCGCCGGGCACTGCTGCTTCAATGGTCCTGATCTCTTCTCCATTGAGTTCAATCAAAGGCAGCATCTTGGGCTTAATTGTCGAGCAGCCATCTGGAATGCGGTTGGGCGGGATGATGATTTCCTGTCGTTCTGATGTCTGCGTCAATGCCTGGGCGAAGGCCGCTAGTTCCGGGGATTGGAAAAGCGTGCGTACCTGCGCCGTCAGTCCCCGATTCCGTATTTGCTCCAACACCTTCAGAGCCAATAGCGAATGGCCACCCAGCTCGAAGAAGTTGTCGTGGCGACTCACCCGTTCCACGCCCAATACTTCGGACCAGATCTCCGCCAGCGATTCTTCCACCTCGCCATGAGGCGGCTCGTACTGCGAGTTACTGGCCAAGTCCGGCTCGGGCAATGCCTTGCGATCCACCTTGCCATTAGCATTCAGCGGCAGTGCGTCAAGCGAGACCAACACTCCCGGCACCATATAGTCCGGTAGCGTTTGACCCAGCGCTTCACGTAATGAGCTAGTATCGAGTTCGCTGTCGGCTTGGGGCACCACATAAGCGACTAACCTAGAGCCGCCCGAACCTTCTTGGGCGACCACCACCGCCTCGCGAACCGCCGACTGAGCGAGCAGTTCGGCCTCGATCTCACCCAGCTCGATACGCAGGCCACGAATCTTCACCTGGTGATCGAGGCGGCCCAGGTACTCGAGCTGGCCATCGTCACGCCAGCGCACCAGATCACCGGTGCGGTAGAGACGCTCGCCCTGCGCAAACGGATCAGCAACAAAACGTTCCGCCGTTAGATCACTGCGATTGAGATAGCCACGGGCCAGGCTTATCCCGCCGAGATAGAGCTCTCCCGCGACGCCCTGTGGTACCAGGTTGAGCTCACCATCCAAGACGTAGGTGCGGGTACCGCTAATGGGTCGCCCAATGGGGATCTGGCGGTGGGCGTCATCACGGCACCACCAGTGAGTGACATGAATGGTGGTTTCAGTGGGGCCATAGAGGTCGTGCAGGTTGGCACCGTCTAGACATTCAGCCACATCCTGCTGCAGCGTGGCTGGAACGGCATCGCCACCGCACATAATATGCTTGAGATGTGTCTTGGTCTTCACATCGGGATAAGCCAGGAAGGCCTTGAGCATTGAGGGCACAAAATTGAGCGTGGTTACATCGTGCCGCTGAATCAGCTCGATGATGCGCTCTGGATCTCGATGGTCGCCGGGCTGGGCAATCACCAAACGTGCCCCGACACTCAGTGGCCAGAAAATCTCCCATACTGAAACGTCGAACCCGAACGGCGCCTTGTGCAGTACGGCATCGGTATCGGTAAGCTGGTAGGTTTCCTGCATCCAGACCATGCAGTTGGTCAGGGCATCATGGCGGATGGCAGCGCCCTTGGGTCGCCCGGTGGAACCCGAGGTGTAAATCACATAGGCGAGCTGCTCGCCGTGCAGCGCCACCGCTGGATTGGAAGAGGCGTGATGTGCCACATCCAGCCGATCCAACTCAATAACGTTCAGGCCATCAGCGACCGACAGTGACTCGCGCAAGTGGTGCTGAGTCAGCAGCAGCTCGATACCACTATCCTCAGCTATGAAGGCCAACCGCTCGGCGGGATACTCGGGATCCAGCGGCACATAGGCGCCCCCCGCCTTGAGAATCGCCAGCAGCCCCACCACCATCTCGATGGAGCGCTCCATGGCAATTCCCACTCGGGTCTCAGGCTTTACGCCTAATCCGATCAAATAGTTGGCCAAACGATTGGAGCAGGTATTGAGTTCGGCGTAGCTGAGTGACTGCTTTTCAAACACTAGCGCCGTGGCCTCTGGGGCTGCCGCGGCTTGACGTTCGATCAGGTAATGAACTGGAGAAGTATCAGAATACTGTTGCGTATTCTCTCCCCACTCACTCAACGACTGCTGCTCAGACTGTCCTAGCAGGCTGATCTCACTTATCGCTTGCTGCGGTGCCGTTTGCAGCCTTTCCACCATGCCGACTACAGCGGCTTCCATGTAATCACATAACCTTCTTGCACCAATCGTGCGACTCACCTGCCCTACTAGCTGGAAGCCCTCTCCCAGATCATCTACCGCCATACCAATCGGGTAGTTGGTACGTTCCTGACCGCCTAGCACTTCCATCCCCTCCCAGGTATGAGCAGAACTACCTTCGTGCTTAGGTGCGCTATATCGATAGTTAAGCAAGCTGGTGAAGAGCGGCATGCCACTAGTTAGCCCACTACAGCGCTGCGCAAGACCAAGGCTGGCATGCTCATGGTGCAGTAACTCTGACAGAGCCTCGTGGGTTTGTCGCAAGGACTGCTCGATACCTTGAGCGCCCATTTTGATGCGCACAGGCAAAGTGTTGATAAACATCCCTAATGCCCGTTCAGCCCCTTCAGCGCCCTGCATACGTCCAAACAAAACGGTGCCAAATACCACGTCATCCCGACCGGTGGTTTTGCTTAGCACCAAGGCCCAGGCTAAGTGGAACAGGCTTGCCGTGCTGACACCATAGCGCTGCGCCTGCTGCCGCACCTGTTGAGCCAACTCTGGTTCTAGCGGCAGCTGCATTTCCTCGATATCGCTGCCATCGCCACGTACCTCCAGCAGCCCGAAGGGCGCTGTCGGTTCCTCTATGTCGCCCAATTGCTCGCGAAAGAAGGCTTCATGCTCTTCTGCGCTTGTCCCCAGGCGCGCCTGCGCCACGAAGTTGCGGAATGGAATCGGCTTGGGCAGTTCGTCCTCGCGGCCTTGCTGGATCAGTGCAATTTCTTCCACTAGTAGCTCAAGGGTGGTGTGATCCATGACGAGGTGGTGGCTAGGTAGTTGCAAAAGCCAGCGGTTTTGCTCGGCATCGTATGCAGCCACCGCCCGTAGCATAGGGGCTCGGCGCACATCGAGGCGGTGGTGCTCAGGATCCACCTCGGCATTCAGCCGTTCAGCAATGCTTTGTGATGAGACATCATCCACGTTTAGCCACTCGAGGGCTAATTCAGCATGCCGGTATACCACCTGCACCGGCTCACGCAGATTTTCCCAAAGCACGGCAGTGCGCAGGATATCGTGGCGGGCAACCAGCTGGTTAAAACCGGCAGTAAAGGCTTCCAGCCGTTCGCGGCTGTCGAAGCCAAGCAGACGCGGGGTGACATAGGCATCGCCCTCTTCTTGCAGCCGATGATGGAAGAGAATGCCCTCCTGCAGCGGTGCCAACGGATAGATATCCTGAATATTACTCGCACCGCCGGGCACTGCCGATTCGACCTCACGAAGCTCTTCGTCATTAAGCTCGATTAGCGTCAACATCTCAGGCTGGAGAGCCTGACAACCGTGGGGGATACGGTTAGGCGGGATGATGCATTCCTGCTGCTCTGGCTTCTGTGCAATCGCCTGGGCAAAGGCTGTCAGTTCCGGGTGTTGGAACAGCGTGCGTACCTCCGCCGTCAGTCCCCGATGGCGCATTTGCTCCAACGCTTTTAGAGCCAATAGCGAATGGCCACCTAGCTCAAAGAAGTTGTCATGGCGGCCCACCTGGTTGACGCCAAGTATCTCTGACCAGATTTCCGCCAGCGCTTTTTCCACCTCACCTTGAGGCGGCTCATACTGCGAGCCACTGGCAAGGCCCGGCTCGGGCAGAGCCTTGCGATCCACCTTCCCATTAGCATTCAGCGGCAGTGCGTCAAGCGAGACCAGCACTCCCGGCACCATATAGTCCGGTAGCGTTTGACCCAGCGCTTCACGTAATGAGCTAGTATCGAGTTCGCTGTCGGCTTGGGGCACCACATAAGCGACTAACCTAGAGCCGCCCGAACCTTCTTGGGCGACCACCACCGCCTCGCGAACCGCCGACTGAGCGAGCAGTTCGGCCTCGATCTCACCCAGCTCGATACGCAGGCCACGAATCTTCACCTGGTGATCGAGGCGGCCCAGGTACTCGAGCTGGCCATCGTCACGCCAGCGCACCAGATCACCGGTGCGGTAGAGACGCTCGCCCTCTGTGAACGGATCGGCGACAAAACGTTCTGCGGTAAGGTCAGGGCGATGCAGGTAGCCCCGTGCCAAGCCCAGACCACCGAGATAGAGTTCCCCCGAGACGCCAGGCGGCACCAAGTTAAGATCGCCATCCAACACATAGGTACGAATACCAGCAATCGGTTGGCCAATCGCTACCTGGCTGCGCCCATCGTCTTGGCACGTCCAGTGGGTAACATCGATAGCTGCTTCGGTGGGGCCGTAGAGGTTGTAGAGCGCCGTGCGAGGCAACCGAACAAATACCTGATTCTGTAGTTCTGCCGGTAGCGCTTCGCCGCTGCATACCAGACGCGTCAGGCTGGTACAGGTCTCGACCTCACCATGCGCCAGGAAGGCCTGAAGCATTGAAGGTACGAAGTGCAGCGTGGTGATCTTGTGGGTACGTATTAATTCGACCAACTGCGTCGGCTCGCGATGGGCGCCTGGTGGCGCCATCACTAGCCGCGCGCCCTGCATCAGCGGCCAGAAGAACTCCCACACCGAGACGTCGAAGCTGAACGGCGTCTTCTGCAGCACCGTATCGTCGGCCGTTAGATCATAGGCCTCCTGCATCCACTGTAGGCGGTTAGTCAACGCGTGATGGCGGTTAGCTGCACCCTTGGGCCGCCCGGTGGAGCCGGAGGTGTAGATCACATAAGCAAGATTTTCGCCGTGCAGGGCCACGTTTGGATTGGTCGACGCATGATGCGTCACATCCAACTGATCCAGTTCGATGACATTCAGGTTTTCGGCTACTGGTAACGACTCACGAAGGTGTTGCTGGGTAAGTAGCAGCTCAATACCGCTGTCCTCGACCATATAGGCCAACCGATCACTCGGATAATCTGGGTCTAGTGGTACATAAGCACCACCCGCTTTGAGGATACCCAGTAGCCCCACCACCATCTCGATGGAGCGTTCCACCGAGATGCCCACTCGAGTTTCGGGTTTTATACCTAGTCCGATCAGATAATGAGCCAATTGATTGGCACAAGCGTTGAGTTCGGCGTAGCTGAGTGTCAGATCTGAAAATACCAGCGCCATGGTTTCAGGGGTTGCCGCCGCTTGTTTCTCAATCAAATGATGGACTGGCTCAGCATCGGAGTATTCCTTAGTGTTGACTCCCCATTCAGCCAACTCTCGTCTTTCACAGGGTCCGAGGACTTCCAGCTCTCCCAGGCATCTGCTGTGATTCTCGCAGAGCGTCGTCAACACCTGCTGGTAGCGCTCGAGCAGCTTTTCAGCAGTCCCCTGCTCGAAGAGATCGGTACGATACTCCAAATCGCATTGAACGCTTTCCTTTCCTATTACACAATTAAGGGAAAGCTCAAACTTAGTCGTGCCATTTTCTGCCCTCATTGGCTCAGCAATAACGCCATCAAATTCCAGTTGCTCGGCGTCGCCATCCATCTGTACGCCAAACATAATCTGAAACAGTGGGTTGCGTGACGGATCGCGCTGCTCACTACGAGCTTCCAATAGTATCTCTAGGGGCAACTCTGCATGATTCATCAATCCGAGCGCATCTTTCCTAACCTGCCGGACGATATCGCGAAGTGTCATAGCGGGCGATAAGTTGGCACGAAATACTTGGGTCGAAACAAAGTAGCCCATCAGGTCTTGCAGCTCATCGAACGGTCGGCCAGCGTGCGGTACTCCAATAGCGAACTCCATCTGATCGCTGTAGCGCGCCAGTAGGACTTGCCATGCCGCTAAGAGAATCATGAATGGCGTGCATTTTTCTTTCCGACAGAGTTGTCGCAGCGCATTAGCAAGGTCAGCAGGCAACGCTATAGAAGAACGAGCACCTGAAAACATCTGCACCCCAGGGCGCTTATAGTCAGTGGGTAGCTCGATGTCTGGTACTTGGTCACCCAGATAACTATTCCAATACGCTAAACTTTTCTCAAACTCACCACGCTCATATCTCTCGCGTTGCCAGGCTGCATAGTCTGTATATTGGATTTTCAGTTCTGGTAGAAAGACCTCTTCCTGAGATGCCACTGCCAAGCGATAAGCCGCTGTCAAATCCTTTGCAAGAATAGGGTTCGACCACGCATCGGAAACGATGTGGTGCATACACACCGCAAGCACTTGCTCTTGATCACCCACTTTTATCCATTTCGCCACTAAGGCCGGTGATGCGGTAAGGTCAAAGACATGGTTTGTAACTTCATTAATGGATATGGCCAGCCGAGCTTCTCGCTCCGCTGGTGTTAGCATTGATAAATTCTCGCACTGCAGTTCGAACTTCGCATCAGAGGCAACCACTTGCATCGGTTCCCCGTTTCGTTCGACGAAATGAGTACGCAGTACGGCATGTCGTGCAATGACAGCCTGAAAAGCTCGCTCCAATGCCTCAGGATTCACGCTCCCCTTCAGACGAAAGACCCGAGGTAGGTTATAGGCACTCAACCCTGGCTCCATATTCTGCAGTAGCCATAACTGATGCTGAGAGAAAGAGAGAGGAACGTGCTCTCCTACCTGGGTGCGCGCTACAATACTCTCTTGATACCGCCCACTCTGATTAGCGGCTAGAGATTCCTGACTCATACCATCCATTGCTGAATCCTTAACTAGAGACTGCTATTCGATTGAAAAGGAAGGGTGTACCTCTTCCTGTATCCCGTATTCACTCTCGCGTAGAACGGCACCCAGCTCGGCGACAGTGGGATGATCAAATACCACGCCGGGAGCTATCTCGATGCCGAACTGCTTACGGATGCGGGCTACCAGCTTGATCACCAGCAAGGAGTGCCCACCCAGCTCGAAGAAGTCGTCATCAATACCGATCTCATCGCGACCAAGCAGCTCAGCCATGGCTTGGCACAGATTGGCTTCCACGGCATCTCGGGGCTTCACCAAGGGTTTGCTTTCCGCGGTATTTTGGGCCAAGGCTTCCAGCGCGGAGGTGTCTACCTTGCCGTTACCTAGGCGAGGGAAATGCTCAACAGGGATAAAACGAGAAGGACGCATAGGCTCAGGCAGTAGCACAGCCAGCTGCTCGCGAAGCTGAGCTTGACCCTCAACGGACGTTACCTCGGTGTCAGCGATCAGGAACGCTACGAGTTCCGGGGTATCACCGCCTCTACCCATCAGGCGAACCAGGCTCTGCTTAACCCCTGGCCGTGCTTGCAACACGCTTTCGATTTCCGCCGGTTCGATCCGGAAACCACGCAGCTTGATCTGATCGTCGGCTCGCCCAATAAGGCGTACGCCACCCTCGGGCAGCACACACGCCAGATCGCCGGTGCGATAGAGACGCTCACCGGGAATAAAGGGATCTTCGGCAAACGCGGAAGCATCGCTATTGAGATAGCCGCGCGCCAGTTGGGCGCCGCCCAGATACAGCTCACCTACTGCACCGGTGGGGATCGCGTGCAAGTTATCGTCAAGCACGCGATAGCGGCAGTTCGGCAGCAGCTGGGTTAGCGGGAGCGGGCCTGTAATATCTTGCGACAGCGATACCGGGTGCACCATAACGCCCACCGTGGCTTCTGTAGGGCCATAGTGGTTGTATAGCTGGCACTCAGGGGAAATCCGCGCAATGCTCGAAAGTAAGGTAGGTGAAGCGGCCTCGCCGCCAAGAATCAGTGTTTTCGGCAACTGGGGCGCCTCGCACTCCAGCAGGGCCTCCAAGTGAGACGGCACTATCTTGAGCGCATCGATATTGGTCGACGACATAAAGCGCGCAAAGTGGTCGCCATCCTGCATATCGTCCGGTGCGACGATCACCAGGCGGGCACCATTGAACAAGGCGCCGAACAGTGCCGTATTGCCCAGATCGGTAGCCAGCGCCCCGGTCAATGCCCAGCGCTGGCATGCCGATAGCTCCATAGCCTTTGTGGCACCGGCGACGTAATTAAGCAGTTGACCATGCTCAATTACCACACCTTTTGGCGTGCCGGTGGAGCCAGAGGTATAGAGAAGGTAAGCCACGTCGCTGAGGTCTTGCTCTGGAAACGACAATGCGCTACCTGCTTCTTGCACTTCCTGTGGCAGACCTACAGTGGGGATACCGGGAAGGGTCTGTGCTGCTAGTTCCGCCTCGGCGTTTTCAGCGCTCACCACTAGCGCGGGCTGGGCATCCTCAAGCACTCGCCGTTTACGGTCTACGGGCCACTCATTGTCGAGCGGCAGGTAGGCGGCACCTACACGCCATACTGCCAGTAGCAGCACGACCAAATCGGTGGAACGGGGCAAGTTGAGCGCTACGTAATCTCCATGTTTGACGCCCTGGTTATCCAACCACCGCGCGATACCATTAATGCGGGCTTCTAATTGGGCGTAGCTCAGCGTGCGGCCCTGCTCCTCAATGGCAATGGAATCTGGCGTCGAAGCAGCCCAAGCGGCGATATGGGTAGCTACGCTACGCTCGCCCACGTCGAGCTCACTGTCCTCAATCGACTGTAATCCCTGCTGTTGCTCAGGGGAGATAAGCGGCACCGAAAATAGCTTTTGCGCAGGGTCAGCTAGGCCCGCCTGAAGCAGCGTCTGGTACTGACCCAGCAGACACTCGGCCGCCGCTCGGCTATAGCATGAGGGGTCGGTGTAGAGCGTTGCCACTGCCCCGCTCTCATTGCGGCCAACGTGCAAGGCAAGTTCAAATTCTGCCGATGGCCCTGGCAATTCTCGCAAGCGCCACTGCAAACCCGACGTATCTAACTCACTCACTCCTTCTGAAAATGCGAACCCCATTGCGAGGTGGCGCTTATCAGGCAGCGCATCAATTGACCAATACTCTTGAGCCTGGGTATGCGCCTCTAACTGCTCTGATAAACGGGCGATCCAGCTAGAGAAGTCGCTATCAGCGACACCTTCAACCAGTAACGGCAGTACCTTGTCGAAGAGCCCGATCGCCCCTTGCATCACCTCGTAGTCCTGGCGGCAGTCGTGTTGCCAGCCGCCCAGCACACGCTCACTGCCGCTAATCCTGGCGAGTAACGCCCACCAAGCTGCCTGCAGCACTGCCTCTGCGGATACTTGAAGCCCATCTGCCAGGCTATCGATACGCGCTACGAGGTCTGGTTCGAGCTGCAAGGCCACATATTCATGCTCTGCCCGCACGTCATGGCGATGCGCTTGCCTTGCAGGTAAACGGCATGCGCCTGCCTGCTCGGCATGCTGCTGGTGATTTTGCCAATACTCACGACCCTCTTCGGCATCATCGTCACTTTCAAGGGAAGCGCGCCATTCGATGAATTGAGAATACTGAAGCGCCGACTCATCATCGGCTCCGCCCCTCTGATCGTAAGTATCCACCAACGCTGAGAACAGCGACTGCAGACTGCCGCGATCCGCCACCAACGCCGAAACAGCCAGTACTAATACCCAGGTAGTTTCACCTGTTTGCAGCAGCACTGGTCGCAGCAGTTCGCCACTCTCAACGGTCATGGGCCGGAGCTTTAATGCCTCGCTATAGTCACGAACACCATTGGCTTTGTCATCGCTGCCACGTAAGTCCTCATAACGCCACTCAATAGCAGGTAGTTCTTCAAGCGCCTGGTGTCGCAGCCCCCGGTACCCGGCCACGCTCTTCAAAGCCGTCGATAGGGCTTCATGCTGCTGCCTCAGGTCGCTCAGTGCGCACTCCAGCCGCGAGCTATCAAGCGCACCTTGGATATCGACCACCATGACATTATCCTGCGCCGATGCTGCCTGCTGGGTGTCATTTTCATTAGCTTCTGCCGCCACCAACACTGCGCGCTGTTCAGGGCTAAGCGGCCAATGGGCAAGGCTCTGCTGTTCCGTTATCGCATTCATTTATTGACTCCCGAACCCCGTGACTTCATTGACCGACCAACTCGGCATCGGCATTTACCCCTTGGGCCTCTTCCAGCGCCGAGCGCTCATAGATGTCTCCCATCGCCACTACAATCTTGCGTGGCCCTTCGTAGGGATCCCGGGCATGGGCCGCTAACATGTTGTCGACCATCACCACATCGCCCCGGCGCCAGTCGAAACGCACCGCACAGGCTTCGTATGCTTCTCCGACAACCTTCATCATCTCGTCGCTAATCACGGAGCCGTCGCCGAAATAGACATTGCGCGGCAGGCGCTCCTGGCCAACCATGCCAAGCAGGTCTTCTTTCACATCAGGCTCAAGGCAACTGACGTGGTGGAGCTGCACCTGATTGAAGAACACCCGATCACCGGTTACGGGGTGGGTGACTACTGCAGGGCAGTGCGTACGCGTCTGCAGCTCGTCATCACCCAACCACTCCCAGTCGATTCCCGCTTCTTTGAGCCGCACTTCAACCTCCTCCCTGCTATCGGTTTTGAAAAAGTCTCGCCAGCTCACGTCCAGGTTGCGGGTGAAGGTGCGCACATAAAGCAGCCCTTTGCGCTCGAACTCCTCCACCACATCGGCGGGGAGCTGGCGTAGCATCTCGCGACAGTCAACAATCGGGGTGGCACCTCCCACAGGAGAAGGCTTCTCGCAGAAGAACAGTTGCTTACGCGGCCAGCGCTCCAAATGCGAACTTTCGTTGTGATAAAGAATCATCTGGCGCTCGGGATAGGGGGTTGAACGGTAGGTATTACGCCCCCCCTCTTTCTTGGGCAGATCACCATAGTTGCCGTAAAGGCCCGGCTGGATAGCCTCGGCAAAGGCCTCAAACTCTTGTGGCGTGGTAAGGTCAAAGTTACGGAACAGGATGCCTGCGTGCGTTCGTAAATGTTGCTCAATGAAGTCACGCTGGGACGTTGCCCACGCCACTGCATCAAGGTCAGCGTCCGTCGCTTCGATCACCAGGGGAAAGACCCTTTTTTCGTCAAACAACGCCGTTCGTACCGGTGAGTCACTGTTGGTCGAGGAGCGCGCATCTGGCTGGGATTTCAGGCTGCCAAGCTTGTTGAGTTTGGCACCTTTTGAAAGCTTGTTTTGCATAGCGTGTTTCTCCATTAGGGGTAAACGAAACTCCTCGACGGGTGTGCTGGGAGCTTCCACGATCTGCGCTAGTAGCGACTGCCAAGCACCGGTCAAGTGCTCAATGGTTTCGCGTCGATACAAGGCAGTGGCATAAACCCACTCGACTGATAGTCCGGTATCACTTTCATCAACGAATACCGCCATATCGAACTTCGACTCCTGCCTAGGCTGAGGCATGACCTCCACCTCAAGACCCGGAAGTGAGAACCGTTCGGTTGGCGTGTTTTGTAGTACGAAGAGGGTTTGTATCAGGGGGGAGCGATCGCGCTCACGGCTAATCCCCGAAAGCTCGACAATTCTGTCGAAGGGAACAGTTTGATGATCGAACGCATCCAGCACGCTGGTCTGTACTTGCTCGAGCCAGTGGCCGAAATCAATCTGTCCATCAGCCAAACGAGATCGCAGTGGGATCACATTGACGAAAAAGCCAATTAGCGGCTCAACGTCGGGATGGCTACGGCCGGCGACATCGGTTCCCACCACTAAGTCTTGTTGACGTGTCTGACGATGCATCAACAGCTGAAAACTCGCCAATAGAAGCGTAAATAGCGTAGTGCCATGCTGGGTGGCGAGCCGGTTTAAGGACGTTGACAGCTCAGGGCTTAGCGACATGCTCAGAGCACTACCGGCGTGCGATACTTGGGTGGGCCTAGCGAAGTCCCCCGGTAGTGTTGAGAGCGGAGGAGCATCGCTTAGATAGCGACGCCAGAAGGTTGCGCTTTTCTCGAAGGCCGCTCCCGACAGTGCTTTGTCATGCCAAGCGGCGTAGTCAACGTACTGAATGGGGAGATCGGGAAGCCCACTCTCTTCATCATCAATAAGCGCGCGGTAGGTTGTGACGAACTCTTTGATGAAGACAGCTTCTGACCAACCGTCGAATACAATGTGGTGAACACAGAGCAGCAGCAGATGCGACCGTGGCGATAACCTTATTACAGCGGCACGGAGAAGCGGCCCCGAGGATAGATCGAAGGCGCGCTGTGCATGCTCTTCCATAAGCTGCCGGGCTTGATCATGCTGCTGGTCGCCCTCCAGGTTCACCAAGTCGACCCATTCAACCTCCATAGGGTTGCCGGGTGCGATGACTGCGATCGGTTCACCCACTTCGTTCTCTGGGTAACGGGTACGCAGTACTTCATGACGATCTACAATCACATCAAGCGTCGACTTAATTGCTTCTGCATCAAGCTGCCCTGTGAGGTTTAGAGCAGCGGACATGTTGTAGCCCGTTCGCTCGCTGGAGGAGCCTGCCAATCGATTGACCAGCCATAACCGCTTCTGGGCCGGAGACAATGGCATTTGCTCACGCCGGGTAATGGGACACAGCGGCGTATCGCCCACCACATCATTTCCACCAGTAGAGGCAAGGAGAGCCAATTCGCACAGAACGGGGGTCTTAAATAAGTCGCGAAGGGCCAAGCTCTGAAGACCTGCCGCTCGCATGCGCGCAAGCATTTGCATTGCCAACAGAGAATGGCCGCCTAGCTCGAAGAAGTTATCGTGTCGGCCCACCAGCCCAACGCTCAATACTTCTGACCAGATTTGCGCCAGCGCTTCTTCAACCTCACCTTGAGGCGGCTCGTACTGCGAGCCACTGGCTAAATCCGGCTCAGGTAACGCCTTGCGGTCTACTTTGCCATTGGCATTCAGCGGCAGTGCATCAAGAGCCACCACAACCCCCGGCACCATATAGTCCGGTAGTTGTTGGCCCAGCGCTTCACGTAATACGGCGCTATCGAGTTCACTGTCAGCTTGGGGCACCACATAGGCCACCAGCCTCGAGCCACTAGGGGTGTCTTGGGCAACCACCACCGCCTCGCGAACCTCCGGCTGAACCAATAGTTCGGCTTCGATCTCGCCCAGTTCGATACGCAGGCCGCGGATCTTCACCTGATGATCGAGGCGGCCCAGGTACTCAAGCTGACCATCGTCACGCCAGCGCACCAAATCGCCCGTACGGTAGAGGCATTCGCCCTGTGCAAAAGGATCGGCGACAAAGCGTTCTGCAGTAAGGTCAGGACGGTGCAGGTAGCCCCGCGACAAGCCCACGCCACCCAGATAGAGCTCCCCTGCGACGCCAGGCGGCGCCAGGTTAAGATCACCATCCAGTACGTAAGTGCGGATACCTGCGATCGGTTTGCCGATCGCTACCTGATTGCGCCCATCGTCTTGGCACGTCCAGTGGGTCACATCGATGGCAGCTTCGGTGGGGCCATAGAGGTTGTAGAGCGCCGTGTGAGGCAGGCGGGTAAATACCTGGTTTTGCAGCGCTGCCGGAAGCGCCTCGCCGCTACATACCAGACGCGTCAGGCTGGTGCAGGCTTCTACCTCACCATGCGCTAGGAAGGCCTGAAGCATTGAAGGTACGAAATGTAGCGTGGTGATCTTGTGGGTACGGATTAATTCAACCAGTTGGGCTGGCTCACGGTGAGCGCCTGGCGGGGCCATCACTAGCCGCGCGCCCTGCATCAGCGGCCAGAAGAACTCCCACACAGAAACATCGAAGCTGAACGGCGTCTTCTGCAATACCGCATCATCGGCCGTTAGATCATAGGCCTCCTGCATCCACTGTAGGCGGTTAGTCAACGCGTGATGGCGGTTAGCTGCGCCCTTGGGCCGCCCGGTAGAGCCCGAGGTATAAATCACATAGGCTAGGTGTTCACCGTGCAGGGCCACGCTTGGATTGGTCGACGCATGATGCGTCACATCCAACTGATCCAGTTCGATGACATTCAGGTTTTCGGCTACTGGTAACGACTCACGAAGGTGTTGCTGGGTAAGTAGCAGCTCAATACCGCTGTCCTCGACCATATAGGCCAACCGATCACTCGGATAATCTGGGTCTAGTGGTACATAAGCACCACCCGCTTTGAGGATACCCAGTAGCCCCACCACCATCTCGATGGAGCGTTCCACCGAGATGCCCACTCGGGTTTCGGGTTTTACGCCTAAGCCAATCAGATAATGGGCTAACTGGTTGGCTCGATCATTGAGTTTGGCGTAGTTGAGTGACTGATCTTCGAATACTACGGCCGTAGCCTCTGGGGTTATCTCGACACGGTGTTCGATCAGACGGTGGACCGGGTCGGTCTTGGTATAGCGATCACCGTTAACGCTCCACGCCTCTATTTGCTGCCGCTCTTCGTCACTTAACCAATCAATCTCCCCAACTCGTTGAGTCGCTGACTCGCTCAGTTGCTCAAGCGCTCTAACCAGATGCTGAATCAACATCATGGCAACGGAATCGTCTAGCTGTGATCTTGAATAGCTGAAGCAAAGTTCCAACGTTTCCTTCTGGAAGACGGCCAGCGTTACGGGGTAATTGGTTTGCTCGCGGTTGGCCACCTCGCCGAACACCAATTCGCCCGGCAGGTTCTGATCCAATGCTGCATCCACAGGATAGTTCTCGAATACCAACAAACTATCGAACAGTGATTGACCACCCTGCCCCGCCCAGAGCTGGATGTCATAGAGCGGCGTATGCTCATGCTCGCGACTCGCCAAGTTTTGTTCCTGCAACTGGCGCAACCACTCATCGACACGCAGTGAGGGATTCAGTGAGACAATGAGCGGCAAGGTATTGATGAAGGGACCAATCAACTGCTCTGCCGCTGGTAGCTCCGCAGGTCGCCCGGCGACGGTGGCTCCAAAACAGAGGCTATCTTGCCCCGTGTAACGGGCCACCAGCAGCGACCAGGCACCTTGCATTAGTGTATTGAGTGTTACGTGAGCAGCCTTGGCGAAATTCTCCAGTCGCTGAGTGGTCGTGCTATCTAGCGACAGGGATATATCTTTGTGTCCAGCTTGCACTTCGTGGGGGCTAGGCATCGCACTGACGAGATGCGTGGGCGCATCAAGATGCTGCAGCTGGGCACGCCAGTAGGCTTCACTAGCATCAGCGTCACGGCGCTGCAACCATTCAATGTAATCACGATAGCGTCCTTCTACAGATGGCAGGGATTCACCGACGTAGCAGCGCAGAACCTCACCCATCAGTTGCGAGGTACTCCAGCCATCCAGCAGCAGATGGTGACGCGTCCAGATAAAGCAGTGCCGGTTATCGGCGACTGTCACCAGCGCCAAGCGCATCAGCGGCGGCAACGTAAGATCGAATGGCGCCCGCTGCTCCTCGGCAAGCCTCTCAAGCGCCGCTGATAGATCCTCTCTTCCGCGCCAATCCGCTTCAAACCACGGCAGCTCGACGGTGCGTGCCACCCACTGCAGCGGTGCGCCAGCGTTCTCCATGAAGCCGCTACGCAGAATCTCGTGACGCTCTAGCACTTGATCCCAGGCGGCCTTGAAGCGCTCAACATCCAGGTTGCTAATCTCCACCTGTAACTGGTTGAGATAGGCCACATCCTGGTCATCGTAGAGGCTGTGGAACAGCATGCCCTGTTGCAATGGCGATAGCGGATAGATATCCGCCAGTTGATCGGCGGCAACAGGCAAACCGTCCAACTGCGTCTGACTCAGCCCCGACAGCGGGAAGTCCGAAGGTGTTGCGCCACGAACGCCGCTAGCACAGTGCTCAATCAATGCCTCTAGTTGCGCTTGGAAGCTTACTTGCAAGGCATTTATCGCCGCCTCGCTGTGAATCTCACGACTGTAATGCCAATCGAAGCGCAATTGGCCATCTTGAACCCAGGCCACCACCTCAATCCAGGTACGGCGCTTGCTTTGCGGCGCGCGAGTCTGCCCTGCATTCTCTTTGGCAAGCCGCCAAACCCCATCGCCCTGTAGAGAACGATCCAACTGGCCTAGATAATTGAAGGTGACCTGAGGGTAGGCACCGCCGACCAGCGCAGGCTCCTCTTTCAAATAGCGCAGCACGCCGTAGCCGAGCCCCTTGTCGGGCACCTGGCGAAGCTGCTCCTTGATGGCTTTGAGGCTCGAGCCCGGTTCGGTACTACCCGGCGCCAAACTCACCGGGTAGAGCGAGGTGAACCAACCCACGCTGCGACTGAGATCGACACCGTCGAACAGGTCTTCGCGACCATGGCCTTCCAGCTCGATCAATACACTATATCGCTCCGCCCACTGGCACAGGGCGCTCGACAGCGCCGTGAGAAGCAGATCGTCCATCTGGGTACGGTAGGCTTTATGCACCGGCCCCAGCAGTTGCGTGGTTGCCTCAGTAGACAAGCTGCCGGCAAGTGAGGCGGTATCTGCAACGGTGTTGCTGCCCTGGGGATTCTGTGCCGGTAGGCTAGGCTCTGGCGCTTTAACTAGGTCTTCCCAATAAGGGCGTTGCTCAGCCAACGCCTGCGATTTGGCGTAGTCGGCCAGGGCACTCGCCCACTCAGCTAACGAGGTGGTGGCCGGTGGCAGGTCGGCTGCCTTTCCTGCACTTAACTGCGTGTAGGCCGTTTGCAGGTCATCAAGAATCACGCGCCACGAGACGCCGTCTACCACTAGGTGATGAGCCACTAGCAGTAGGCGCCCACCATACTCGCCCCCCAGCTCCATCCAGATGGCCCGGAACGGTCGCGTCAAACTCAGGCTGCGCTGCGCAGCATCGGCGGCCTGGGTGATGGCCTGCTCAGGATCCGCTTGGTCACTCAGATCCAGGTGCTCGAAGAGGTCATCGGCTAGCTTGCCATAGGCTTGTTGCCAGCTATCGCCAACGCGCTCAAAGCGCAGCCGCAAGGCGCTATGGTGATCTACCACTGCCTCAATGGCGCGTCGTAGCAGCGCGGCATCTACACCACTGGCCGCTTCCAGCATCAACGACTGATTCCAGTGGTTTGGCTCGGCGAAGTTCTGCTCGAAGAACCAGCGCTGCACCGGCAACAGTGCAAAGGAAGCCACCTTATCAGGCGCAGCCACTTGTTTAGGTGCGGCCGCCGCCAGGGGCGTGGCCATCGCTGCCACGGCGGCCACGGTCTGCCCTTCCATCAACTGCTTGGGCGCTATCTTGTAGCCACGCTTGCGCGAGCGCGCAACGATCTGCAGGCTGAGGATGGAGTCACCACCCAGCTCAAAGAAGTTGTCGTTACGCCCCACCTGCTCGCAGCCGATCACGTCAGCCCAGACCGCTGCCAACGCCTCCTCTGCTTCTCCCTGGGGCGCTTCGAAGGCTTTACCACCATCGGCTCGCACTGGCTCTGGCAACGCCTTGCGATCCAGCTTGCCATTGGCGGTTAGTGGTAAGCCATCCAGCCGTACCAGGGCGCTGGGCACCATATAGTCCGGTACGCGCTCGCCAAGCTGCTCTAGTAACTCGGCGTCATCGACGTCGCTCCCGGTTGCCATCACCACGTAGGCATACAGTTGCGCGCGGCCTTCATTGTCATCCCTTGCGACGACTTCTGCTTCCAAGACCCCTGGGTGGTCGCGCAACAGGGCAGCGATTTCGTTCGGCTCCACCCGATATCCGCGAATCTTGACCTGATCATCCACACGGCCAAGGAACTCCAGGCTACCGTCGGCCAGTTGGCGCACCCGGTCACCGCTGCGATACAGCCTCTCCCTTGCATGGAAGGGGCTGGCAACGAAACGTTCCGCCGTTTGCCCCAGCCGGTACAGATACCCTTGCGCCAGCCCTGGCCCGCCTAGGTAGAGCTCACCGGCAACACCCTTCGGCACCGGATTAAGCCAAGGATCAAGCACATAGGCCTGAGCATTGGCCAGCGGTGTGCCGATCGGCAGTGTGCTGGCAGCTCGATCGGCTATGTCAGCTTGCTGGGTGAGAATACCTACCGTGGTTTCCGTAGGCCCGTAGTGATTAAGCACTTGGCAGGTTGGCTTAAGCTCGGCGATACGTTCCAGTAGCGCCCAGTCGGTCGCTTCGCCGCCCAGAATCAGGCGCTCGTGCGTAAGCACGTCAGCCGGGGTTGCCGCACTCAGCAGTGCCCGCAGGTGGCTGGGCACAATCTTGAGCACATCCACCCGCTGTTCCCGCATATAAGCTGCAAAGGCATCCGGGTCAAAGGCGCACTCGGGAGAAATGAGGTGCAAGGTGCGGCCGGTGCACAAGGCACCAAACAGCACCGTATGCCCCAGATCCGCCGCTACCGTCGACACCATCGCCATGTTGCGGGCATCCTCTGGTAGCGCCAACGCTTCCAGAACACCCTGTACATAATTGGCCAGCGCACCGTGACTTACCACTACGCCCTTGGGCTTACCCGTGGAGCCAGAGGTATAGATCACATAGGCCGTCTGCTGGGGATGGATAACGGGTGGTTCGTGCTCTACTGCAACTGGAATATCATCGGCAAACGCCAGTTCCATTACCGGAATGTCATCGCTCCAGTCGCAAGCCATACTGCTCAGCATTAAGCGAGCGCCACTGTCAGCCAGTTGATAGGCCAAACGTTCCATCGGTAGTTGTGGATCCAACGGCACAAACGCCCCGCCCGCTTTGAGTACGGCGAGAATGCCAAGTACGTATTCACATGAGCGTTCGGCGTGAATGGCAACACGCACTTCAGCGCCTACTCCCTGTGCGACCAGTGCCTGTGCTATACGCTGGGCTTGAGCGTCCAGGCCGGCGTAGGTATAGCAGTATTGCCCATCATCTACAGCTGGCTCATCAGCATTAACTGCCACCGCTTTCGACAGCAGAGTGGGGATATCCTGAGCAAGACATTCGCTTTGGTTGCCTTCCAGCACGGAGATAGGCTCGGGTAGCGCCAGCATCGCCGTATGAGACTGCGGATCAGCGACGACCTGCTCGGCCAGGCACCGGAATGCCTGGCAGAAACGCTCGATCGTATTGGCATCGAATAGCTCTGCGGAATAAGCGAATAGACCTGCTATTCCCTCGGACTCATCGCAAAAATCGAGACTCAGGTCGAAGTGAGCAATGCCTGTGAATACCTGCTCGGCTTGAATCGCCAGGCCAACCACGTGACGCTCCGCCTGCCACCTTTCCTGCTGAGTACACTTCACCTGAAATAGTGGATGTACCCCGGGTTGCCGTTCAAGCTGCAGTGCCTCCACCAACTGATCGAAAGGCACCTCTTGATGCAGCTGGGCATCGATCAGGGTAGCGTTCACCTCATCTAATAAACGTTCGAAGTTTTTAGTGGGATCAACCTGAGTGCGCAGGACAACGACATTGATAAGGTAACCAATCAAGCCCTGGAGCTCGGCTTTATGGCGATTGGCAATGGGGGCCCCTACTTTGATATCTGTCTCACTGCTAAAGCGATGCAGTGTCAGCTTTAATAGTGCCAAGATCACGGCGTAGAGCGAAACACTTCGTTCACGGGATAAGCTACGTAGCTGCTCGCTCAACTCACGAGGAAGCGTAAAGCGCAGCTGGCCTTCGCTCGGTGCGGACAGCGCTTGGCGTGGACGATCCAGCGGCAATGCCAGCGGGGGATGATCCCCGGCGAGGCGTTCGCACCAGTGAGCAAGTTGGCTCTGTCGCTCACTACTATGTCTCTCACTGCTATGCTGCTGACGCTGCTGCCAAACCGCATAATCTGCGAACTGTATTGGCAGTGGTGCAAGCTTGACTTCTTGCTGTGTGCACGCACCCTCATAAAGTGCGCATAGATCATCGATGAGCACCTGTACTGACCATCCATCGCCAGCAATGTGGTGCTGAACGACGGCTAATACATGGTGCTCTGGGGACAAGCGGTAGAGGGCAACGTTTAAGGGAGGCGCATTTTCAAGATCAAAAGGTTGCCTCGCCAGTTCGGAGAGAGCGTCCTGCAGTGCCTGCTCCTGTTCATCCGCGGTATCACCGGGTATATCGTCACAGATCAGCTCAGGACTCCAGTCCTGCGCTAGCCGCTGAACAGGTTCTCCCGCCTCACTCAAGGGATAATATGTACGTAAAATGTCATGTCGCTGAACCAGGGCCTCTAGCGCTGCATTGAGCGCCGGTAAATCCACCTCCCCCTTGAAGTGCAGTGCCCCCGCCATATTGTAACCAGCGCTATGGGGATCGAGCTGCCACGTCAGCCATAGGCTGCGCTGTCCTTCCGACAGCGGTATGTCGCCTTGACGCTGATCATCTTCAAGACGGGGGATGGCCATCCCTCGTTGATCCGATGGTGCCGCCAAACGTGCTTCGATAGCTTTAGCCATGGCAGACAAGCGCGGTTGCTCGAACAGCGCGTGCAGAGATAGCTCGACGCCCCAGTGATCACTGATGGCGGCGGCTAGGCGCACCGCCGCCAGAGAATTACCCCCGCTGGAGAAGAAGTGAGCATCTTTTCCCAACGGCTTTTCCTTGCCGTCCCCCAGCACTTGGCACCAGAGCTTCGCCAACGCCTGCTCCGTTTCGCTCTCTGGTTCCGTGGTAGATGGCGATGACTTTCCTCCGCACTCAGCGTCGCCACCGCTGGCAAAATGCCCAAAGGCGTGAATGGCGTAAGCATCCAGGCTACCTGCCTCCCAGCCCTGGCGGCAGGCACTGCGCTGTAGCTTGCCGCTGGAGGTCTTGGGGAGGCCGCCGGGGTTGAGTAGAAGCGTGACAGAAAGTGGCTCGTGGCAAGCATTCCCCACCGTCTCGCTTAGCGCTTCGACCAGCGTCTCGACGGGCACCAGCTTCTGCATACCTCGGGAGACCTCAGCCGCCACGCCAATCCCCTCGGTGCCTTCAGGTGTGGTCACGGCAAAGGCCGCTACGCGTCCTTTGCGCACTGCTTCCACTTCCGCCTCGATAGCGCTCTCGATATCCTGGGGGTAGACGTTATGGCCGCGCAGAATGATGAGATCTTTGATGCGCCCGGCGATATACAGCTGCCCTTCGTGCAGAAAGCCCAGATCACCGGTGCGCAGCCAGCGATCATCGCGAACGTCGTGAGCCTCTGCATCGGTGTGCTGCCAACTGACCCCATCGCGGGTGACAAAGGTGTTGGCCGTTGCCTCGGGGTTCCGCCAATACCCGTGTGCCACGCTGGGCCCATTGACCCAGATCTCGCCCACGTCGCCTTCGGGCAGCGAGAGAAACCCTTCGGGATCGACAATATCGATTGTGTGACCCGGCTCCGGCGTGCCGCAGTCCACCAGCGTATTGCCTTCAACGGCTGAAACAGCTTTACCTTCGGCCAGTGACTGTTGAGAAAAAGCCGCACCCACCACGCCCGAACCGCGTGGATTACAGCTGACCAATAACGTCGCTTCGGCCAGGCCATAGCAGGGGGCTGCGGCATCAGCGGCGAAGCCCGCAGGGCGGAAACGTTCGATAAAGCCAGTGAGGGTTGCGTGGCGCACCGGTTCGGCGCCTGAGAACGCGACCCGCCAGTTGGATAAATCGAGCGCTTTTACCTGCTCGTCGCGAATACGTTCAAGGCACAGCCGGTAGGCGAAGTCTGGGCCGCCGCTGATAGTGCCCCCATGACGGGAAATCGCTTCCAGCCAGCGTATCGGCCGTTGCAGAAAGAAAGTGGGGCTCATCAGTACGGCAGGGATACCGCGATAGAGGGGTTGCAGCAACCCACCGATCAGGCCCATGTCATGGTACAGCGGCAGCCAACTGACGAAGACATCGTCAGCGCCAATCGTGAAGCCCGTCTCGATGGCACGCTCGTTCGCCATCAGGTTGCCATGACTCACCATGACGCCTTTGGGCGTGGCCGTGGAACCTGAGGTGTACTGCAAAAAGGCGATATCGTCACGCTGAGGTCGGTACTCAGCCCAGTATTCAGCGCGGCTCTCATACACGGCATCCACGGGGATCAATTCGGCGCTACCAACGTCTTTTCCCGCTGAGGCGATCAGCTCGATAATCGCCGAAGAAGTGAGCACACAGGCCGCCTGGCTATCGTCGGCGATGGCCAGCAAGCGTGCCAGGTGCTGCTGCCTAGCCGATTCCGGTGGGAAGACCGGCACGGCAATCACCCCGGCATACAGGCAGGCAAAGAACGACACCACGTAGTGTTCGTCGTTATCCAGCAGGATCAAGGCGCGCTCACCAACCGGGAACCGCTGCTGGAGCTCGCTGGCCAGGGCGCGGGAACGCCGCTCCAGCGTGGCGTAGTCGAGGATGGTCTCGCCTTGAGCATTTACGACGACCAGCGCTCTGTCGCCGGGTCTTTCCCGGGCCAGACGGCTCAAGTGCTCGACATAGCTTATAAAAACATCGTGATGGGCCGGGTGGCTGTTCATTGTCTGAGCGTGCCTTGTAGTCATGGGTATACCTGCTGGAATTCCTGGCCGTGGGAGGAGGCGTTCAGTCGCTTGAGAGGTTGCCGTGGCCTTCCGCCATGGCGACAACGACTTTGCGTGGCCCTTTAAACGGCGTGCGCGCGTGGGCGACCAGCATGTTGTCGAGCATCAGCACGTCACCGGCCTGCCAGGGGAACATCACCGTTTCGTCGGCCAGCACACCGCGAACCTCGTCGAAAATGGCGTCGTCGATGGGGCTGCCATCGGCAAAGAAGACGTTGCGGGGCATGTCTTCGGGGTCGAGCATCTCTTCCAGCGACTCGCGTACCTCTGGCTGCAGGTTGGAGACATGGAAAAGATGGCCCTGGTTGAACCACACCCGCTCACCGGTAACCGGGTGAGTCTCTATGCCTTGACATAGCTGGGTGGTACGCAGGTCGCCGTCGGGTTTCCACTCGCAGCGAATCCCCGCCCGGTGGCAGAATGCCTCCACTTCAGCGCGGTCTTCGGTGTTAAACACCTGTTGCCAAGGCATATCGAAATCGCCGTAGTTGCGCACGTAGAGAATGCCGGGTTCGAAACGCTCGCGAATCTCTAACGGCATGCGACGGTAAATCGCGCGGCTATCGGCGATCGGCGTCTCTCCCCCTTCAGGGGCGGCGGTGACGCAGTGGAACCAGATTTTCATCGGCCACTCGCGGGTATAAGCCTGCTCATTGTGGAGGGGAATATGTTGATGGGCGGGGTATTCGGTCGAGGTATAAATACCCGATGACACTGCTGAACGCGGTGTTGAGGCAAACTCATAACTCAGCAGCGGATGACCAAAGGCGGCGGCAAACTGCTGAAAATCGTCCACGGTGGGCACATCAAAGCCTCTTAGCAGCACGCCGCCAACTCGAGTCACCAGGGATTCAATATCCCCACGCAACTCGCCAAAGGCTTCCAGCAGTGGCTGCCCCGGGTAGGCGGGGGATATCATGATGGGCAGCTCCGAGTCAGCAGGCCCCTGACGTTCGGGAATGGCGTTGGTGGGTTGCGTTGGGATTGCGCTTTGATTATCCATGATGGATCTCCTGAAAAGTCGTTGAGTCGCGTTGGCCCTGTGCGCCATGGGCATAGCAGGTACAGCCCGCGTCGACATAGCTTTTGTCGAGATAGCCCAGGGCGGCGGCATAGCCACTCGGCGCTGACAGCGGCCATGCTTGCAAAGAGGATGAAATGGGGAGCGAGTGCTCAAGGTGATAGGTGCCTGATGGCCCAGGAGCGGGCATAACCGAGAGCGCCTGCAAATGCTCTGCAATGCCCAGGCCCAGGGCTTTGAGCACCGCCTCTTTAACCACCCAGCGCTCCATGAAGGGCAGTGCGTGGTCGAGCTGCTCGCTCGGCGATAGCACCAGCTCGCTCAGCGGTGCAAGTTCGGCCTCCGACCGGCAGCGCTCAATATCGACCCCCACCGCGCCGCCGGGAGCAAGCGCGATCAGAGCGACATGGCCAGAGTGGGAAATATTGAAGGCCGGCCCATTAGCGCTTTTCAGGCGTGGCTTGCCGAAGGTGTTGTGGGTAAACATCAGCTTTTCTGGCGCTATACCAGTGTGCACTGATAGCAGTCGCCGCAGGGCTGCACGTGTCGCCACGGCGCGGAAGACATCGGGGTGACGGCGAAGCCGCTGGGCGCGCTGCCACTCGGCCTGGCTCAGCAGCCGCTCGTCGTCGACGGCCACCGGGGCGTCCAAGTCAAGCGCCAAGCGCCAGACTTCAAGGCCCTCAGGGGTGCCTTCAGCTAACCGCAGGCGCTGCATGGGGCACCTCCTCAAGCCGTCGGGTCAGCGCGCGCTCGATGGTCGCCAGCACCTGGGCCTGCTGCTGACGAATAAAGAAGTGACCGCCGTCAAACCAGTTCAACGCGAACGCCCCACCCGCTTCCCGCTGCCACGCGTCCAGGCGTTCGCTTTCGACATCGTCATCGCGACCGGCGAGCACCTGTAGGGGGTATGCAAGCGTCGCACCGCCGCGATAGCGGAAACTGCGGCAGAGACGATAGTCCGCTGCCATTACATCGAGCGTGAGGCGTAGCAGTTCCGGGCTTTCGAATACCTCCTCTGGGGTACCGCCCTGCTGGCGAAGATCCGCAATCAGGCCTTTGTCGTTATCAAGTCCCGCCAAGCGGTCTGGGTCGCGCATTGAGGGCGCCGCGCTGCCCGAGGCGAACAGCATCCGCGGCTGAGGGCGCCCCACATCGCGCAAGCGAGCGGCCATGCCATAGGCCAGCAACGCCCCCATGCTGTGACCGAACAGGGCGAAGTCGCCGCGCATCCGAGTTGCCTGCTCTTCGCACAGCCTCACGACCTGGGTCTCGAAGTCATCGATGAGCGGCTCACCCAGGCGCTCGCCACGCCCAGGCAGCTCGACGGGATAGACCTCGATCCAGGCGGGCAACTGACGCTTCCAGCGCAGATACATGGTGGCGCTGGCCCCGGCACAAGGCAGGCAGAGCAGTCTCAAGCGCTTAACCGGCATTCACCTGCTCCGCCTCGCTGTTGGCCTGCTCATCCATCCACTGACGTAGCGACAAGGGCCGCATATCGGTCCAGGTCTTTTCCACGTAGTCGAGGCAGGTTGGCTTATCGCCGAGCACACCGGTGTCGGTCCATCCAGGGGGAATCGCCTTCCACTCGGGCCAGAGGGAGTACTGCTCTTCGTGGTTGACCAATACGCGGAAGACGGCATCTTCACGATCAAAACAGCTTGTCATGGGACTAACCTCACCATTGTCTAAGGAATGAGAAATAAAACGCAATTGCTTCTCATTACATGATGACGAGTGAGGTATCAGAAAATTTAACGGGAAAGAAAATCAATCAGTCTGGGACCAGCAGCCTGTCGGACTTAAGGCTGTCCGGGTGCGCACAAGGCGCTAAACCGTCGTAGAGGGGAGAGCAGGCATGGAAAAGGAAATAGGAAGGAGAGAAAACCACCGTTTGTCAGCGACGCTCATCACTGCGCGGGACCATCCCCGTCAGCAACCATAGCTGTTCGGCTTCACGGAATACCCGGCGATGCTGGGAAGACGCCGCTAGCCATGCATTGAGCGCCTCGCGATCCGCATCACTCAACGTTTCTTCATGCTCGCGCATCAGCCAGTCCAGGGCTGTTTGCCACACGGCTTCATCGCCGCTGTCGTTATTCATCGTTACCGTCTAGCCTCGCTACTGCTGCCCGATCAATCATTGGACCGGAAAGCGCCTGCTACTAACAACGCTTTCACTATGTGCTGACAGTGTAACAAAGCGACAACAAAAGCGGCACAGCGAACGTCTGCTTATCTGCCTGGCAACGACGTGCCTCGCAGCGACTGACGGCAATGAGTTAGCGCATCACGAATCATGAAGTTGACTGACGTGGTGGAAACCCCCAGCAACTGAGCCACTTCCCGTTGCGTATGGCTTCCCGAACGGTAGAGCTCAAAGGCGCGCCGCGTTCGCTCGGGCAGCTCATCCAGTGCGTCCACCACCTGGGCCAGAGACTGGCGATCAATGGCAATCACTTCTGGGGAGTGTGAGGCGCAGGAAGCGTTATCCCCCTCCTCCTCTTTTGCAAACAGCGTTGACTCAAAGGCCGAGCGGCGGCAGCGGTCAATGGCAAGGTTGCGCACCACACGCGACACGTAGGATATGGGCTGCTTCATCTCAAACAGCGTGGTGGCCTCTGAAATTTTCAGGTAGGCATCCTGCAATACATCATCGGCTTGATCAGTATTGCCCAGCACCCTTGAAGCGACACAGCGGAGCCGGGGGCGCTGATTGACGAAAATATCCTCTAATTCAGCGCTCCAGGGGTGGACATCCATAGCCTGGCCTCCTGCCTTGATTGACACTACGGAATAAAAAGCAATAATTATTATTTGCGTTAAAACGCAGTAAGTCAAATGCTGAACACTAACCCGCTTTTTATAACGATATGCTTGTTGGCGTTATTTTAAAAACGTGATTTTCACCCGCTTGGGCAGGTTTTCCTCCAGCCATAAAGCAACATTGACACCGCGCCAAACGCGCCGATACCATAAACAGTAATGATTCACATTAAATTTTAAATGAACTCCATTGCAGGGGCACACCGGTGACAAAACCACTTTCTACAAGCAGCCGCTGACGGCTGCTGTTGCCATGGCTGCCTGCAGTACGCCAACAGTGGTGTTTGCTCAGAATGCCGAACAGCGCGAATCGTGGTCGATGACCCACTCAACACCAACTTCCTGACACAGATGGGCGAAATGCGCAGCAACACCCGAGAAATTCGGGGGACGAACCGATCAGGGACTCCGGTTCAATACACAGGAATAATCGTGACATATCAACAAAAGACGTTTTATCGCTCTGTACGTCACCCATGCATGGCCTGGTCGATCGCATTGTTCATCAGTTTATGGATGAGCAATGCCTCTATGGCCAGCGACGAAAACAGCGTCGCGCCCTTGGCGACCTTTGACTTCGCCATCGCGGAAACCCTCAATGCGATTGATCATCCGCCCAGATTTCTGTCGGGTCTGAGAGGTTATGAAACCTACTCCCGCCAGGATGGCATTCTTCCCGATACGACCAACCTGGGTTACCGCCATCTCCCTAACCTTGAGCTACTGGCAAGCGATCCTCCAAGCCATATCCTGATTTCTCCACCTGCTCATGCCAGCTTACTTCCGCGGCTCAGGAACATTGCGGATGTCAAGGAGTACCCGCTTTATCAACATGCCGATGGCGAGGGCGAGCATAACGGCTGGGAAACCATCGAGGAATTGACGCTTCAGCTTGGCGATTTGGTGGAAGATCCTGACGCGGCGGAACGTTATATCAAGCAGTCCCGTCGCCACTTCACATCTCTTAAACAAGCGCTTGCGGATATCGACTCGCCTTTGTTGGTGGTGCGCCTGATGGATGAGCGCCATGCCCGGGTGTATGGCGCAGGCAGTGTGGAAGGCATGATGTTGAATCGCCTGGGTCTCGAGAACGCATGGCAGAAAGACCTAGGCCAATGGGGAATGACAACCGTCAGCGCAACGCCTCTGTTTGATATCGATGCCAAGCTGGTGTTTCTCGACAGTCCCTACGGCCCCGACGGGGGTGTAGAACAACTCATCTCGGATGGCCAATGGCGACACTTGCCAAACGTTAAACAGGGCAACTATACGATTATTCCCGTTAATTATTGGTCCTGGGGAGGCCTCCCTGCCGCCCGGCGCTTTGCCGATAGTCTTGCCAGCTATCTTAGTGAGGGCGGCGGCACTAGAAGTTTAAAACAGTGAGCCTAAGCAAACACGCCACTGTCATCACCATGTAACGAATGGCTAGTTACCTTTATCAAACGATTTACTAACCACCATAAACGCACCCAGAACGACGAATATCCAAAGGAAAACAAGATGCTTGATAGCCTCGATGACCTGCTCGAAACGCTCAAGCAAGCCGCTTATGAAGCTGGCACCTTGTTGCGCGAGGGGTATTCGCAAAAGGGGCGGATTGCCTTTGAGCAAAAGGGCGCGTCTGATTTCGTGACTTACTACGATACAACGGCTGAAAATATCATTATCGACTGTATCGGCAGCGCTTTTCCCGATATTGCCTTTCTTGGTGAGGAAAGCGGCCTGACGCCCAGTTCCGATAGCGACTATACCGTGGTGATTGATCCGCTGGATGGCACCAATAACTTCCTGCACGGCGTGCCACATTTTTCGGTGTCGATCGCGGTCACCAAAGGTAATGAGCTCGTCATGGGCGTTGTCTATCAACCGCTGCTTGATGAAATGCTTTGGGCGGCCCAGGGCATGGGGGCTTTTCTCAATGATCGAAAGCTCACCACACCTTCGCCTCGCCCAATGACCGAAATGCTGGTGAGCACTTGCCTGCCCTACCATGCCAAAGGCGATTGCGCCACGGCCCTGAACCAGCTTACCGCGCTGATGCCACAAGTGGCTGGCATCCGCACCCCTGGCTCGGCGGCGCTCGAGATCGCTTACGTCAGTCTGGGCCGTTTTGATGCCTTTTGGTCCCAGGGCGCCAAGCTTGAGTTCTGGGATATTGCCGCGGGCATTGTGATTGCCCGAGAAGCAGGCTGCAGCGTTACCGACCTCGCTGGTGAGGCGCATCCCGGCGAATGGAATAGCCTACTTGCAGCCCACTCCGAGCGGCATGGACAACTGTTGACGTTGATGAAAAACGACTAAACCGCATTGCCATGCCCCTGATCGGCACCTCTCCTTCTGACTACCGATAGCGCGCTTGCGCAGAGCGCAGTCGCTCCCGCGTGATTTTTTTCCATTTCTTTGTTAAAAATGAGAACTATTAGCACTAGAATGGAGCCATGGTCATTAACGCATCGCTAGGAGGGATTCATGTTCGAGGTCAAAGGGGCCACCTTCGAAATCAATGGAAAACCGATTCTAACGCCCATTGAACATAGCTTTCAGGAAGGCAGGATTTACGGCCTTATTGGCCATAATGGCTCGGGCAAGTCGACCTTGATAAAGCTCATGGCCCAGCAGCAGCCTACCAGCCAGGGAGAGATCTACTTTGACCAGCGCCCGCTGAGTGATTGGGGCAACCGCGAGTTCGCGCGCCAAGTCGCCTACCTGCCTCAGCACCTGCCCAGCGCCGAGAGCCTGACCGGGCGCGAGCTGGTGGCCTTTGGCCGCTACCCTTGGCACGGCCTGCTGGGGCGCCACACCCAAAAAGACAAGGACGCTATTGACCGCGCCATTGCCCTCACCCACACCGAGGACTTCGCCGACCGTCTGGTCGATACGCTTTCCGGCGGCGAGCGCCAGCGGGTCTGGCTTGCCATGCTGTTGGCACAGGGCAGCCGTTTTCTACTCCTGGATGAGCCACTTGCAGCGCTGGATATCGCCCACCAGATCGAAGTCCTGGCGCTGATTCGCAAGCTGTGCGATGAGCTAAACCTCGGGGTGATTATCGTGCTGCACGATATCAACATGGCCTCGCGCTACTGCGATGAGTTGATGGCGCTGCACAGCGGCCGCCTACTGGCCTGCGGCTCCCCCAATGACATGATGTGCGACAGCACCTTGGAAGCGATTTACGGGCTCCCCATGCAGGTCATGAAGCACCCGAACGGGGAGCACAATATCGCCGTGGCGCAGTGACGCGCCAGCCTTTCCAGCCAGTCACATGGCGTTTGTGCAATGCTGGATTTCATCCCCCATCTGGTTGAGCAGCGCGTCGTAAAGCTCGGGGCCAGGCGTTAGGTCAACGCCCAGGGGGTCCATGACGCCGATATAGGTATCGGTATCGCCAAAGACGGCATCGACAATTTGCGGGTTAAACTGCGGCTCGCTGAAGACGCAGTGAATGTCCTCTTCGTTGACCATTGTTTGAATAGCTTCAATGCGTGCAGGGCTGGGTGAGGAGGCATCGCCGATGGAAATCGCGCCCGCTGCCGTTACATCAAACGCCTTCTCAAAATACTGATAGGCGTCGTGGAACACGATAAAGCGAGTACTCTCGCTGGTAGCCAAGCGCTCTTCGATGTCTTGCTCAAGTGATTCAAGCGCTTGTCGACCTTTCGCCGCATTGTCACGGTAATAATCTGCGTTTTCCGGGTCCAGTTCACCAAGCTGCTGGGCAATGGCGTCGAGCCAACGCCGTGCGTTGTCAGGATCCATCCAACCATGCGGGTCTTGTCCGTCGTGATGATGGGCATGATCATGACCATGGTCGTGGTCGTGGTCGTGGTCAGCGACATCGAACGTCGCGCCTTCGCGATAGGCAAAGGTGTTGATGTCGGAGACGCGCATCAACTCCAGATGCCTGGCATCGCCGGCCAGATTCTCCACCGGGCCTGATAGCCATGGCGTTAGATCGTTGCTTACCCATACAACCAGATCGGCATTATCCAAGGCGTCTGCTTCCGAGGGCCGTAGTGAATAACCGTGGGGGGATGCGCCGGGCTGGATGAAAAGCTCGGGTGACCCACGATCACCCATCACCTTGGCCACCAGTGAATGCACGGGCGGGATATCCACCGCCACACGGGGAACATCGGCCAAGGCCGTCAAGGGAAGGCCCACCAACAGCGGTAAGGCGTAATGTGCCAAGCGATACGTCATGGCTCTCTCCTAATGGTCAACAGCAGGTAAATAATCGTCGTCTTATGGTCAGGCGCTTTTGGCCGCACTTTGTCTTGGCCGCCCACACTATATATGTTATAACATAACAATTAATACGTAAGCCAGAGTTTGCCTGCTGATGCTCCAATCTATTACCCCTAGCGCTCCCCTTTTGCGCGCCTGCCAACTCAACGTACGCATCGGGGGAAAACCGATTCTTGAAGACATCCACCTGGCGCTGCATCGAGAAGAAATCGTCACGTTAATTGGCCCCAACGGGTCGGGAAAATCCACGCTGGTCAAAACGCTGGTGGGCGCCATCAAGCCAACGTCAGGCCGTGTGGAAATCGACGCAGGCCTGAATATCGGTTACGTGCCCCAGCGGCTGCATCTAGACCCGACGCTCCCCATCACCGTCTCGCGCTTTATTAACCTTCCCCACCGCCACCCCCGGGACGATGTGCACCAGGCGCTGACAAATGCCGGGGTTGAAGGGTTACACAATACGGCGATGAGCCAGCTGTCCGGCGGGCAGTTGCAACGCGTGTTGCTGGCTCGTGCGCTCATCAACAGGCCCGACATCCTGATTCTCGACGAAGCCACACAGGGGCTTGATTATCGTGGCGTCGCTGACTTCTACCAAAAGATCGAAGAGGTCCGCCAATCCTATCGCTGCGGGATTTTGATGGTGAGCCATGACCTGCATGTGGTGATGCGCACCGCTGATCATGTGTTGTGCCTGAACGGCCACATCTGCTGCGAGGGCAAACCCGAGCGGGTTGCCTCCTCCCCCGACTATCAGGCGTTATTCGGCGAGCAGACAGCCCAAATGCTCGCCGTTTATCGCCACCAACACGAGGAAGCTGCCCATGCTGGATGATTTCATGTGGCGCGCGACCCTGGCGGGCCTTTTCGTCGCCCTTGCCGCCGCGCCGCTCGGTTGCTTTGTGGTCTGGCGACGCATGGCGTACTTCGGCGATGCAACCTCTCACGCTGCCATTCTCGGCGTTGCATTGGCGTTACTGCTTAATATCTCTATTTTTGCAGGCGTGTTAATGATTGCCCTGACCATGGCCGCCTGCGTGACGTTGCTCAGCGGACGTGGCTATGCCATGGATACCCTGCTCGGGGTCATGGCGCACTCGGCCCTGGCGATTGGCTTGGTTGCCGTTTCGTTTATATCGGGCGTACGTGTCAACCTCAATGCCTATCTATTTGGCGATATTCTGGCCGTTGGCAAAGACGACTTATGGGTCATCGGGGGCGGCACGCTGATGGTGTTGGCGTTACTCGGCTGGCGCTGGTCGGCACTGCTGACCGCCACGCTCAGCGATGAACTCGCCCACGCCAGCGGCATTCAGCCACGCCGGGAGCAATTAGTTCTCACGCTCTCTCTCGCTATGGTCGTGGCGGTGGCGCTCAAGGTTGTGGGTGCCTTACTGATTGCCGCCCTGCTGATTATCCCCGCCGCAACGGCCCGGCCTTTCTGCCGAACCCCCGAAATAATGGCCCTGGTAGCGGCAGGCATTGCGTCATTGGCGGTCACCTCGGGGCTTAAAGCGGCTTACCTCTTCGATACCCCGACTGGCCCGACCATTGTCACCCTGGCCGCTGGGTTTTTCCTGCTCTCGACGATCGCCATGCAAGGCGTGCGCTACCTAGGTCAGCACTAAACAGGTCAGCGCTAATCAGGTCAGGTGGTTATCCCAGCGGATTTCCAGGCTGGCCAGCAGCTCGGGCGTTGCCGAGCCAGGGATTACCCGGTAAAGCCCGCCCTGGCCGGAGGAGACCAGAAAGCCGCCGTTGCCATCACAGCGGGCGCCGGCGGCGTCGGGCAGTTCCAGGCTGGTGGTCAGACGGCCTTGTTCAGCATCCAGCAGCAGCACCCGATTGCCGCGCGGGGCAGTCACCAGAACATTGGTCGAGACGCGGCTAAACGCGACGCTGGCGGTGTATTGGTGCAGGCTGGCGGTGACCTCATCGGGCAGCGCCAGTTCTGAAAAATGCCCGGCGGCATCCAGGCGGCAAATCAGCGGATGGGTCTCCCACTCGGGGCCTTCGAACTGATAACCCGCAATCACCGTGCCGTCCGCTGCCACGTCCAGATGACGGCAGCTTAACTGGTGGTGCGAGGGCTCGTGATGGGCCAGAATTTCGCCGCTATGGCGATCCATCAGCACCAGTGCCGGGGCCATGGTGTCCAGGTTGAGCTTTACCCGGCCGTAGTCGGGGTGGGTCTGAATGCCGCCCAAGCCAATGACCAGGGTGTCACCATCCGGCATCAACCGAAGCTCGTGAGGGCCAATGCCCTCCAGCGGCATATCACGCACATGGGCGTAGCCGTTGGCAGCGTCGTAAACCCGCACCAGCCCAGCGCTATCCGCCAGGCGATTGGCGGTGACATACAGATATCGCCCACTCAGATCGAACACGCCATGCCCGTAGAAGTGGTAACCCTCCCCGGCGTTGATGGTATGGGCGAGTTGGCGGCTGTCGCCGTCGATCACATGCATCCGCGTACCGGGGCGCCGGGCGAACAGCACCGCCTGGCGGGAATCTGGCCGTAAACAGCCTCCATGACAGCGCTCGGGCACCTCGATCATAAACCGGGCCTGGCCATCCAGCGCCACTCCGGCGATAAAATGCCCACCGCCGGGGTCATCCACCGCGCTAAACAGCCAATCCACTTCCTCACGAGCGGGCAGTGCCCAGCTCAACGGGGTCAGCGCCATGGCGACGCTGCCCAACCCTACCTTGAGTACCTGGCGTCGCTGCATGGCTCAATCCCCGTCGCTTGAATTGAAGCCGCGTACCAGGCCAAGTTCGCCAGCGACCTCGTTACCCAGCAGATGGCGTAACTGGCTGATATCCAGATAGAGCGACTGCAGACCGCGAAACACCGCTTCGTCGTCCAGAGCAGACACCAAGCCCGACGGCTGTTCGCTAGCCTGGGCGAGCGTCTTATCCAACTGATCACGAAACGCCTCGGCGAGCGGCAGCGCATCAACCTCACGCAACAACGCGGTAAGGCCGGGCAAGAAGCCGGTACGCAGGCCCTCCAGGCTGCTTTCTACCAAGCGGATCGAGTTGTCGCTGCGCCAAGCTTCCGCCAGATAGCCGTTGGCGGGAGCCCCTTTGAGGCCCATGGGTTCACCCAGGCGTTTATCTTCGAGCAGTTCAAGGGCCTGGATAGCGCTGGCTAGGGTGGTTTCGGTGTAGTCAGCGGTCGCAAGATAGTGTTCACCGAAGGCCTGCCAGTCGCGCTGCAGGGCACTGGTGGTATCCGCAAGATGGGTCGTGATGGCCTGCATGAGCGCACAGGCATTCGGCTCGCCAAGGGCCTGCTGATCCATGGCGTCGTCATAAAGCAGGTACTCCAGAGCGGGAAAGCCCTGGATCGCCACGCTGTCGCGGGCAATCGCCTGAGCATCCGGTGCGTCGGGCGCTTTCAGCCAGCCGTTCACCTTGCGGCCAACCAGGTTCTTGCGATCCGGCCAGAACTGCAACTGCCAGCCCCGGCTGTTCTGCTCCACCGGGCCAAACTGGATAAAGCGCACCGCCTGCCAGGCCTGATAAGCGCTCAGCCAGTCATCTTCCAGCCGCTGCCTGAGTGCTTCGTCGGGGCCCTGACAGAAACGCGCGGCGCTAGTCTCCAGACGCTCGGAGGCGGCGCTCAACTCGGCGTACTGCATCTCCACGGCGCTGTGCCACATTTCCCTCGGGGTGGTGTTCTCCGTAGCAAAAGAAAGCGGTGCCGCCAGAAACGCACAGGCCAGCAACCCCAGTCGTCGAAACGCAGCCATCATCTAAACTCCTTGGCAATCAAGCCTTTCAACCATTCAACGCCCTTTACAGGGATTCAAGAAAACGAATGAGGTCAGCGCGCTGGTCTTCGGGCAACTCAAGGTAGCCCTGGGTGGCCTCGTCAGCTTCGCCCCCGTGCCAGAGAATCGCTTCTTCCAGGGTGCGGGCGCGGCCATCGTGAAGAAACCCCGCCCTGGGATTGACCGTTTGCGCCAGCCCGATGCCCCATAACGGCGGGGTGCGCCACTCACGACCATCGGCCTTGAACTCGCTGCGCTTGTCCGCCAGGGCATCGCCCATGTCGTGGAGCAACAGGTCGCTATAAGGCCATATTATCTGATCCGCTAACGCCGGGCGGTCGGCATCCGCTGCGGTACGATGACGGGGCGTATGGCAACTGGCGCAGCCCAGCGCGCTGAACCGTTCAGCCCCTCGCTGAACCGCCGGGTCATCCATATGGCGGCGCATGGGCACTGCCAGACTGGAGGCGTAGAAGGTCACGAAGTCGGCCACGTCGTCGCTGACTTCGGGGTTACCGCCGTTAGGGAAGTTATCGCAGCCCTGGCTTGGCATGCAGTCGGTTTGCGGTACCAGGCTGGACGTCAGCCCCATATCGCCGGCAAAGGCGTGCATGCCTTGCTGCTCGATGCTGGGCTCGCCGGCTTTCCAGCCAAAACGCCCGACCACCGTGGTGCCCCGGCGCACGTCCCACACCCGGTTGGCACGGCCGGAAATGCCGTCGCCATCGGCGTCGTCAGGGTCCGCGGCGGCCAGCAGATCGGCGTCGGGAATCGCCGCCAGCAGCCCCAGGCCAATCATCGGCGGTGCCAGCCGCGGCGAAGTCTGCAAATCCCCGGGCAGCTCGCCGTAGGCGGGCTCGGCAATCGTGTAGACCGGTTCCTGCAGGGTAACGCTGGTGCCATCGGCAAACGTCACTTCCCGAGGGCGATAGTCGATCAGCATTTTGGCCTCTGGCTGCGCGCCTGATATCGCCGCCGTTTGTAGCTGTAGACCGTAGTTGGGTACGGGGAGCGCGCCGCGCTGCTCCAGAACCTCCGGCTCCGCTTGCTGAGGAGGCAGCGAGAGGCGCAGAAACAGCGCGATAGGGTTTTCGTCTCCGGTCGGCGGGTGGCCGCGTCCATCTTTTATGTGACAGCCCTGGCAGCTATTGGTATTGAAGAGCGGCCCCAGGCCATCGCGGGCCTCAGTGCTGGCGGGGGCCGCCACCCAGGGGTTACGGAAGAAACTGTTGCCGACGCTGAAATCCAGCCGCTTGGTCATGGACATGTTGCCCAGCGGCAGCGAGTAGGCGTTGTGGTCGAACTGCTCCACCGACCCATCACCGCCGCTCATGGGCGTGGTCTGAAGGGGATAATCCTGGTCAGGTGATTCGGCTGCCTGCGCGGACATGGTCATCAGCACCAGCAGAAGACCGGATAGCGAACACCGGCTTGGCGAGACACGGAATAAGCGGTACATGGGAATACCTTGAGGCGGATGTCGCGTGACACGAAGCGCAAAAGCCGCACGGTGACGAAGCCACCGGCGGCTCATGGGCATCAACAGGTTGAATTAAAACTGATGGCCAGCGTCATCCGGCTGCAGGGACGTCACGCCCAGTTCGCCGGCGGCCTGCTCGATGGAGCCCGTTTGCGCCACCAGGGTGAGAATCGCGTCGTTGATCAATTCGCTGCCCTGCTCATTGCCGGGGGCGATCATCATATCGAAGGCCATTGGCGAGCTTTCCGCTTCCGCCGCCTGTTTGATCGCATCAAGGCGCGCCATCGTGGCGTCGAGCTGCTGACGAAGCTCACCGGCCAACTCGCTGTCTTCCTGCGCCAGCAGGTCTTCGAGGGACGGCCCCTCGACCACGCTGCCGTCAAGGCGCTGATAGGTGCCGGTGTAGATATTCTGAATACCCTGACCGTTGTAGTAGTGGGAATTATGGGTATTGTCGCTGAAGCAGTCGTGCTCATCCTCGAACGAGTTGGCTTCCAGCGCCACCTTCAAGCGCTCACCGGCCAGCTCGCCCAGCGACAGCGAGCCCATGCCGAACAGCATGCGCCGCAGGCCTTCCTGATCGCTTTCCGCCAGCAGTTCCTGGCGATAGTTGTCCTCGCTGTCCGGCGCCCACTGGGCGACCATCCACTCAAGATCGTCGACGAGCAGATCGGATACCGCGTCCAGATAGTCCCGGCGGCGGTCGCAGTGACCGTGGGTGCAGTCGTCGCCGGTTTGATAATCGCTCACCGGGCGCTCGCCGTTGCCTGCCTCAAAGCCATGCAGATCCTGGCCCCAGAGCAGAAACTCGATGGCGTGGTAGCCGCTGGCGACGTTGGCTTCCGAACCGCCAATTTCATTCAGATCGGCGAGTAATTCCGGGGTGATCTCGCTAACGTCCAGGCTTTCGCCCCCCACATTGATTTGCTCGTTGGCAATGATATTGGCGGTGGCACCTTCGTTACCCAGTTCGTGCTGGTAGTCATCGCCTTCGACGTAATCGATCATGCCCTCATCGAGAGGCCAGGCATTCAACTGTCCTTCCCAGTCGTCCACGACGGCATTGCCGAAGCGAAACACTTCACTCTGCTGATAGGGAATACGCGCTTGCAGCCAGGCTTGCTTGGCGGCCTTCAGGTTTTCGTCGGTAGGGTTGGCCAGCAATTCGTCGATACGCTCGTTCAACACCTCGGCGGCGTTGAGCGCATCGGCGTAATTGGCATGCGCCAGGTCGGCATAGTGAGTCACCACCGCATCGGCGCTGACGGTATCGCCAGCGGTGGTGTCGGCAAAAACTGAGGCAAAAGGCAGTAGCGCGCTAAGCGCAACGATGCCTGCAAGAGGGCGACGGAGCATGGTGGCGGGCATGACGGTATCCTTTTAGGTTAAGGCACTACAGAAACGGCTAAAGTAAAATGCTAGGGTTGTTATTGAGCCTCAATGTGAAATGTAATCCATTGGCTCATGGGATTCAATCCCATTTGCAGGCCTATAACGCGTATTGCTGAATATAATCCCGCTTGTTTGCCTTACGTCATTTTCTTCAGCCCTGGGAACACCACTATGCTCGATTACAAACTGCTCCATGCCCTGGCGACCGTGGTGGAATGTGGCGGTTTTGAACGCGCAGGGGACGTACTGGGGCTCTCGCAGTCGGCCGTGTCACAACGATTGAAAGCCTTGGAAGTGCGTTTAGGACAGCCCGTGTTGATCCGCCACCCCCACCTGGCGCCGACCCCCGCCGGCCAGCGGCTGTTAACGCATTACCAACAGGTCCAGCTGTTAGAACGCGACCTGCGTGGCTCATTGCCCACGCTGGATGATCCCGCTCCTCGCCTTCGTATTGCGATTAACGCGGATAGCGTCGTGACCTGGTGGGCCGAGGCGATTGCCGACATCTGTCAGACCGAAGGGCTTTTGCTGGATCTTGTTATCGAAGACCAGGACGTCGGCCTGAAGCGCTTGCGCGATGGCGATGTCGCGGCCTGCCTTTGCGCAACACCGCAGCCGATTGCCGGGGCACGCAGCCTGGCGCTGGGCGAGATGCATTACCACCCGCTTGCCTCCCCCGCCTATGCGGCGCGGCACTTCCCTGATGGACCCAGCGATGAGGCTTTTCAAGAGGCCCCGGCCATCGTCTTCGGCCCACATGATCAGTTGCAGCACCAATTTCTCGCCCAGTGCGGCTACCATGGCCGCTTTCCCTACCACCTATGCCCTTCGTCGGAGGGGTTTATTCGTTTGGCAGCGGCAGGCATTGGCTACGGCATGATGCCCGAGCTACAAACCCATACATTGATCGAAAGCGGCCAGCTGGTCAGCATTGCGCCAGGTCAAACACTTAGCGTCCCACTCCATTGGCACTACTGGCGGCATAGCGGCAACCTGGTGCAGCGTCTCACCGACCGACTTTCGCAAGTTGCGTTGACCTAGATCATCCATTTTTCCTATGCCACCACAAAACCGTTCTACAATGGCGTTAGCCCATTCGAGTTCGGCAGTCCCACGGTGAAAGGCTGAATTATCGTTGACGCAATCCATGTCATCAAAACGACGTAACGGCCAGAGTATCTTAAGCTTCCTTTGTACTTGTATGTACAGCATCGTACTGACGCCATACATAGAGGTTTGGCGATAACGAAGACAATACCCCGGCATCGGTAACAGCTTAAAGGGACATCAGCGCGGGGAGCAGAAGAACATAACCAAAGCGACCTCTTATGTATTCATGTTTTTTGCACCGCAAGGTTTGCGTGGGCTTGCTGCTGCTGATCTGGATAACCTGCTGGCAACCAGCTGTCGCTTCGCTGGTCACCTCTCCTGATCAGTCTCGCTATTCACTTACCGACCACACCCAGTTCTGGCAGAGCAATGAGTCTCTTACGCTTAAGGAGCTGCTTGAACGCAACCCATCATTCACCCAGGCTCAGCACAAAAGCGACTTGAATTTTGGCTATACACCCGACGAGGTGTGGCTGCGCACCCAGGTCGAGAACCCCACGGAACATTCCCAGCGTTGGATCGTTGAGTTTGAATATCCCTTTCTGGATCGCGTCATGCTGCATGTAATGCATGAGCGTTATAATGAACAAAAAATAAGCGGCAGCGCCGTTCCCATAGAGCAACGAGAACTTGCCCATCGCCAGGCTGTATTTCCGCTCAATCTGGCGCCAGGCGAAACGGTCACTCTATATGCCAGGGTCAACGCGGCGGGCAGCAAGATGCTGAACTACAACCTTCTTTCTGAGCAGGCGTTCTACCAGCAGAATGATCGGCACAATTTCTGGCTCGCGACCTATTTCGGCATACTTTTGGGCCTTGGCCTTTATAACCTATTGTTATTTTTTGGTCTCAAAGAGCGCGTCTTTTTATATTACTCGCTATTTACGCTGGGGTTTACCGTCGCGATTTTAACCTTCAACGGCATCGGCACCCTGATGTTCTGGAGCTTCCTGGGCGAAAACACGTCACGGTTGGTCGCGATCGGCTTCATCTTTGCCTCTACCATGGGTACGTTTTTTGCCCAAAGCTTTCTTGAAACGAAAAAATTCACGCCCCGCTGGCATCGCCTGTTGAGCTATTTCCGCGTCTACTGCTTGCTCGCCCTCGTGGCAACTATGCTGCTACCTATTCAGCCAGCCCTGCGACTGATGGACGTGACCGGGTTCATGGCCGCACTGACGATCCTGATATGCGGTATTTACTGCGTCACGCAACGCGTGCCCAGCGCGCGGATATTTGTCTTGGCCTGGTCATTGTTTCTGGTTGGCGCCTGTGTGTTTGCACTGCGCAATTTAGGCATTTTGCCGGCCAATTTTATTACCTTGCACGGCATTCAGATTGGCTCCGCGATGGAAATGCTCTTGTTATCGTTTGCGCTGGCCGCGCGCTTCAACAAGCTGAAGCGACAAAAAGAACGCGCTCAGAACGACATGCTGACGACGCTGAAACGCCAGGAAGCGGTTCTGGAACAAAAGGTTGCCGATCGCACAAAAGCGCTTGAGTACCTAGCCACCCGCGACATGCTGACCGGGCTACTGAACCGTAAAGGCCTCACTGACTGCGCCGAAAAGGCCCTCCAGCGCAGTCAGCATATCGGGCAACCAGTGGCGCTATTCATGCTCGACCTGGACCGTTTCAAGCCCGTTAACGATCAATATGGGCATGAAGCCGGCGATTTTGTACTTCAGCAAGTCGCCAAGCGTATCGAACACCTGGCCCGCACGCACGACCACTGTGCACGCTTCGGGGGAGACGAATTCATTTTATTGATTGAGGGCATTGACGATGCCACCGTCCTCAACGATATTCGCCAACGCCTCAATGCCGCCATACGCAAGCCCATCAAGCTCCCTTGTGGTGAGCTGGTCAGCATTGACGTCAGCATCGGCATGAGCGTCAGCCAAGGTGATCACTATTGCCTGAAGAAACTTATCTACGAAGCCGATGGAAAAATGTACGACGTTAAAGCCAGCCGAGCCGACAGCGATATACGTTACTACTCAGCAAAGCCGTAAGACGAATAGCTTAGTCAAACAGGCTCATACGCTTCATAACGTTGTCACGCTTGATACGCCAGTGATAAAGCGCGCCCAATACATGCAGGGTTACCAGCACCACAATGGCCCAGCCGAGCCAACCATGCCAGGTAAAGAGCCGCTCGGAAAGCGCCGGATGCTCGCCAATGAGTCCTGGCAGGTGCCAATGAAAGAACTCGACTGGGAACCCCCCGCTGGCGGTGGCCGCCCAACCCAATAGCGGCATCACGACCAAGGCCGCATAGAGCAAATGATGCACGCTGGTACTGACGACACGCTCGAAGCCATTCAAGGGTGGGTCGTGGTCGGGTACCACGAACGCGATCCGGGTGATGATGCGTAGCGTCATCAGCAGCAGTATGGTCACGCCCAGCGTTTTATGGCTGGTATACAGCAGGTTGGTAACCCCCGTGCCGATCAACTCTACCGTCCGCTCAAAGCCCAAAAAACCCAGCGTCAAACCGCTCGCCAGCGAGAGTAGTGCCGCCCCCGCCACCAGCCAGTGGAGCACCCGGTGAGGGTAAATATAGTGGTCTAACTCATGCATGCTGTGCTCCTCTGCAACCGCCCAGAATTCGCTTATGTGTGCTTAGTTTAGCGAGTTCTTGGCAACTTCGCTGCTAAAGCCAACGGTCACCGTCAACGCTTGCTGTCATGGTGCCCAGGCATCAACCGGTGCGGCCAACTGCTCGCGGATCAGCTCGCCCAGTCGGCGGGCGGGTTCTGACGGGCGATGCGGTGCGCGGTGGAGTGCCAGTTCGATCATCGGTAGCGATGGCAGGCCACTGGCTTCGTCAAGTGGCCTTAAAAGCGGCGTCAGCATGCTCCGCGTTACCACTACCACAGCCAACCCGGCCGTCACGATCGGTGCCAGCCCTGCCATGGATTGGCTGGTATAGGCGACGCGCCAGTCACGCCCGGCGTTTTTCAGCGCCTGTTCGGCTATCTCACGAAACACATCCGCGCCGGGTGAATACAACGCTAACGGCAGCGGGTCGGTTAACGATGGCTGCTGGTTAACGCCTACCGCCCATATTAAAGGCTCGCGCCGAATGATCTCGCCGCCTGGTGAGTTACGCTGCCGGGTCACCAGCGCCAGATCCAGCTCGGCACGTTTTACGCGTTCCACCAGGTCACCACTGGTACCACACCTGACCTGAAGCCCCACGCCTGGGTATAACTGGTGAAAGTAGGCGAACACGGAAGGCAATAGGGAGGCGTAATCTTCCGGGATGCCCAGGGTCAGTTCGCCGCCCACCTGACGCGCCTGCATGTCACTCCAGGCCTCGTCATTGAGTATCAACAGGCGGCGGGCGTGGTTAAGCAACCGCTCCCCATCCGGGGTAAAGCGGAGTTTGCGCCCTTCGCGCTCGTGAAGGGTCAGCGCCAGTTGGGTTTCCAGACGCTGAAGCTGCATGCTGACGGTCGACTGGGTATAGGCTAGGCGTTTTGCAGCCGCCGTCACGCTGCCGGTGTCGGCGATTGCCACGAGCGTGCGTAGTAACGTCAGGTCCAGCGTTGGCGCCCTCATACATCATATTCCTTGATAAAAACGATCAAAAAAGATCGATATTGTGATGTGTTGCCGATGAGTATGCTGTGCAGGTCACCTCAAGGCAAGGTCAGGAGATCGCTATGCATCATGTCAATCCACTCGTTGTGTTTCCACGTAGCTACAGTGTTGGGGCGGCGCTGGTGGCCGTGATGCTTTGGAGTGCCGCCCCCCTTCTGGCCGATTATGCCCGGGCCACGCCGCCTCTCCAGCTCACGGCACTGACGCTGTTAGCAGGCGCATTAGCAACGCTACCGCTCAGTCGACGGGTTAACGTCGCCACCTGCGGCCACGCTTGGCAGCTAAGCATTTGGCTGGGCATTCCGTTGCTGATCATTGGCGCCGTCAGCACGTATTTTATCGGCATGCGGCTGGCCCCCGCAGCTGAGGCGGCATTGATCACCTATACCTGGCCGGTACTGTTCGTGCTGCTCAGCCAGTGGAGCCGGTTTGGCCGTCTGCGGATGGGCGGACTGGTCGGTGCGCTGATCGCCTTTTCCGGTGCCGCCCTGCTGCTGATCCCTCAGGCATCCGGCGGCGGTGGCGACAATGCACTCACCGGTTACGCGCTGGCGCTTTTAGCGGCCTGCTGCTGGGCACTTTATTCCTGGCTTAGCCAGGTGGCACCGGTACCGCTAACACCGCTGCTGCCGCGTTTATTGCTGATTGCCTGTGTTATAGCGGCGGGCGCGAGTGCGATTCTAGAAGGGCAGATCGCATTACCCAGCAGCGAAGCGGTGCTGACCGGCATGGCGCTGGGCCTTGGGCCTTACGGCATCGCCATGGTGGCATGGGATAAAGCGTTGCGCTGGGGGCATACCAGCCTGGTCGGCAGCCTCGCCTATGGCGTGCCCATTTTAGCGGCGCTGCTGTTGGTATTAGCGGGAATGAGCACGCTGGACTGGCGCCTGCCGGTCGCAGGCGCCCTGGTGGTCGTGGGCTGTCTGAAAGCTGGCCGTTAATGTCAGGCATCTGGATTGCCAGGCGCCATGGTTAACGCCTTGAACTTAAAAGCCGCCTGGAGGGGCGGCTTTTAAGCTATTAATACTGTCGACATCCCGCTTACAGCTGAGGCTCTCCCTCGCTTGGCTCGGCGCGAGTAGCAAGCTCAAATAAACCACTGGCGGTATGGCTATAGCCCCGGGCGGTGACCGTGTAGGTACCCGGTAGCAGTTGTTCGGTGATTCGCGAATCCGTGCCGCCTGCGCCGTCATCATCGCTTAACGAAACGCCGTTGCCCTCAAGCTCAAGGTACGTATCGAAATCACTTGAACGCATGTCGAGCGTGACGCTGGATGTCTCGTCGAGTGTCAGCTCATAGGTCAACGACTCACCGCTGTACCAGCCATTGAGTGACTCACCCGGCGTCAACTCACCTGCATTACGCAGTTGGGTGTCGCTGGGCAACTCACGGGGCGTCAGCGCCAGCGTAAAGACACCTTCGCCGTCACCGTAGGCTGAACGCGCTGTCACCTGGTATTCGCCGGGCGCAAGAAAATCGGCGATACGCGCATTCAGGTTACCTGCGCTGTCGTCGTCTTCGCGGTAGTAGCCATTGGGCCCTTCCAGCACCAGATAGGTGTCGAATTCATCGGAGCGCATGTCAATGTCGTACATGCCCGCCTCTTCGACCGTGAACGTATAGTCACGCTCATCGCTCTGAAGCCAGCTATCTAGAGGCGTATCCAACGCCAGGGTATCCGTGTCGCTGAGTTCAAGACGACGGCTTTCAAGGGTAAAAGGTCCATAGCTTTGAGCGTCAGCCCCACTGACCACCAGCATGTAGTCACCGCTTTGATCGATGCGCTGGCGCAATACCTCGGCGCTATCCAACAGTTGTAGCTGGTCATCATAGAGCGCCACCACGCCTTGGAGTGCTCCCGCAAGCGATACCTCTACCAAGTCGTCTTCATCCAGCGCGATGACATAGCGCTCGAAACGGCTGCCATCATTGCCGTTGAGCTCACTTTCAGAGGTCACCTCCCCTCTCATGCGCTCCCCCAGGGTAGCGCGCTCAAGACCTGCCAAACGACTCGATTCAGCAGTGTCCTGGCCGTTTTGGGAATCAGGTGTTAGCTCGGACGGTATATTGAGCGTAATGGCCTGTGCCGCCAAAAAGCCGATAACACCGCCGCCAACGGCGACAAGCAGATAACCAAGCGGAGAAGATTTAGCCATGAGCAATCCTTGATCTTGTGGCAGATAGATATAGTCGAGTTGAAAACGGCATTATAAACGCATAATGGCCGCCATTGGGTTGACAGCCTCATCTGGTTTCGCTTTTTTTTACAGCCTCGATGTTTACAACAGCCTTGGATAAGCCGCTGAATTAAAAGGCGCCAAATATCACAGACAAGAGAGACCAATATGAGGCCATAAGCGCCGATCGTCTAAAAGCTTGCCCAGGGTACGGTCCAGCGTTACTATCGAGTAGCCAAATTGGCACCTCATCGATGGATGCGAAACCCGCGACATGACACACTGAGGTACTCCCATGGGAGCTATCAAACATACGTTATTGAATTTTTGCTTTGCCATAGCCGTATTCACCACGGCAGTGAATAGCGCTCTGGCACACGGTACACCCGCCGATACTCAGCGCGGCGTTGCGTCCTTCTACAGCGACCGCTTTCAAGGAGCAACCACTGCCAGTGGTGATGCCTTTGATCAACAGGCACTGACCGCCGCGCACCCAAGCCTTCCCTTTGGAAGCAAGGTGCTGGTAAAACGCCCGGATACCGGACAAGAAGTCGAAGTCCTGATCAATGACCGCGGTCCTTACGTGCAAGGGCGTATCATTGATCTGTCCAAAAGCGCAGCGCGTGAACTGGGCATGCTGAAGCGCGGCGTTGCGCCGGTTATGGTAACGCTGCTGAACTAGCAACACCTAACCACGACCTACTGCATTCGCATCAACGGGCGCTCAAGCGCCCGTTGTTTTTTTGTGCGTCCTTTGCCAGGATTCGCGACGAAACTATCAAGCACGCTAACGGTCTCTGGATAACACGGAACGTTATTCAAAACATCGTTTCAAGAACACCACTTTTAAGAACATCGCTTTGAAGAACATCGTCGCTGGAGGCAACATGCAGTCTCGCTTTTTTACGCTAAGCCGTTATCCGGAAGGCCGCCCCGAACGCGAACTTTTTCAACTGGAAACCCAAACGCTCCCGGATCTCGCTCCCGGCGACGTCCGCATCCGCAACCATTGGCTTTCAGTAGATCCCTATATGCGTGGCCGCATGACCGGCCTGCACACCTATGTCCCCCCGTTTGAGCTGGGCAAGCCCATGGAAGGCGGCGCTGTTGGCGAAGTCATTGCCTCGCGCGACGAGCGCCTTAAAGAAGGCGACCTGGTCGGCCATATGGGCGGCTGGCGCGATATTGCACAGATTTCCTCTGAGGGTGTTCAAGTGCTGCCGGATTTTGGGGTGGCCGAACAGGCCTACCTGGGCGTGCTGGGAATGCCGGGCATGACCGCCTGGACTGGACTCAACCGGATAGCCAACTGCCAGCCTGGCGATAACGTCCTGGTTAGTGCCGCCAGCGGGGCCGTCGGTTCACTGGCGGTCCAGTTGGCGAAAGCAAAAGGCTGCCATGTGGTAGGTATCGCGGGCGCGGCCAACAAACTGGCCTGGCTGGAATCACTGCATATCGAACCCGTAAGCTACCGCGACCGAAACGCCCAAGAGCTTGGCGATGCCATCCAGTTGGCAAGCCCCAAAGGTATTGATGTGGTGTTTGAAAACGTCGGTGGCACCTGCCTGGAAGCGGCTCTAAGCCAGTTAAACGAGGGCGCACGGATTGCGGTATGCGGCATGATTGACAGCTACAACGCCAAAACACCGGTCCCTGGCCCCAGCAATCTCGCCCAGCTTGTGGTACGCAAAGCGAGAATGCAGGGCTTCATCGTGGCGGATCATTGGCAACATTACCCGGACTTCCTCAAGGAAGTCGCTCCTCAGGTCGTCGCCGGTAAGCTCGACTATAAAGAAACCGTCAAAGAAGGGCTGGAAAACACCCCCGATGCTTTTCTGGCGCTGTTTGATGGCGGCAATACCGGCAAGATGCTGGTCAAGTTGAATTGATGCCGCACTGAACGCCACTCACTGTTGTGTATTTAAGCCGCGCCTGGTCTTCCAGCGCGGCTTTTTCTTTTACGTGACCCTTCATATCATTGAGAAACACATAAAATCGTTAGACCATTGATGTATTGACTCTTAAAATAGTTAGCGCGTTAAGCATATGACGCCTGATGATGGTTCGAGAGGATCGCCAAGCGATCCAGAGTTCATAAAAGGGGAACTTCATGGAAGACCGCAAGCGGGCAAAATGGCCCGCTGTTTTACTTGGCCTACTGCTTATCATCGCGGGCCTCGCCCTGGCGATTGGCGGAGGGAAGTTACTTAGCCTGGGGGGCAGCGCGTATTATCTGGTAGCGGGCGTTGCCATTATCACCAGCGGGGTATTGCTCGCCCTACGCAAGGGAGCTGCTTTGTGGCTCTACGCGCTGGTTTTATTCGCCACCCTGGGATGGGCGCTGTGGGAAGTCGGCCTGGACTGGTGGCAGCTTGTTCCCCGGGTGGCCATCCCCTGTTTGATCGGCATTGTATTGCTGCTGCCGTGGTGGCGAAAATCCCTCGACTCGCGGGGCGGCAGCGTGGCGCTTGGCCTGGCCGTCATCGCTTCGATTGGTGTCGCCCTGGCCAGTCAGCTTGACGACCCGGCCACCGTTGAAGGCACCCTCGATACCCAGCGAAGCGACCACCAGGAGACCGTCAACACGGCTCAGGTGGCCGGTGACGACTGGCCCGCCTATGGCGGCACCAACGCGGGCACGCACTACTCCAGCCTTGATCAGATCACGCCGGACAACATCGGCGAACTGGAAGAAGTCTGGCGCATTCAGACCGGCGACGAGGCAGGCCCCAACGCGCCGCCGGAAATCACCAACCAAAACACACCGCTCAAGGTCAACGACAGCCTGTATATCTGCACCTCGCACAGCCGCGCGATGTCGCTGGACCCGGAAACCGGCGAGACCAACTGGTCCTTCGATCCGGAGATCAGCACCATGGGCGCAGAGAACTTCTCCGGCTGGGCGCATATGACCTGCCGCGGCCTCGCCTATTACGATGCCGGTCGCTATGCCGATAGCGACGACACCCGCGAGGCTAACACCAATAAGACGGATGGCACCCGCCAGTCGCCTGAACTCTTCGATCGCGATACCTTTGATATTGACCTGGCGTTTCTACTCTTCATGAACCCAGGCAGCGACGCCGGGGATGACGTCACGCCCCGTATGCCAAGTGCCGCTGACGTGATGTGCCCGCGCAGGCTCTACCTGCCTACCGCTGATGCCCGCCTGATTGCGCTAAATGCGGATACCGGCGAGCGCTGCGCAGCGTTTGGCGATGACGGCGAAATCGACCTGACACGTAATATCGGCGACTTTGATCCCGGCGGCTACTATTCCACTTCGCCCCCCACGGTAACCGAGAACCTGATTATCCTTGGCGGCCACGTCACCGATAACAGCTCCACCGATCAGCCCTCCGGCGTCATTCGCGCCTTTGATGTGCACACCGGCGAGCTTGTCTGGAACTGGGACAGCGGCAGCCCTCACGATACCGAGCCGCTGGGCGATGGTGAAACCTACACCCGCAACTCGCCCAATGTCTGGGCACCGATCAGCGTCGATGAAGACCTGGGCATGGTCTATCTGCCCATGGGCAATGCCACGCCCGACCAGTACGGTGCCAATCGCAGCGTCAACGACGAGACCTACAGCGCAGGGCTGGTAGCCCTCGACCTTGCATCAGGTCAGGTCGAATGGGTCTACCAGTTTGTCCACCACGACCTCTGGGATATGGACACCCCCGCCCAGCCGGTGCTGATTGATCTCGCCACCGATGATGGCACCCAGCCAGCCGTCATTCAGCCGACCAAGCAGGGCAGCCTTTACGTGTTGAACCGCGAAACCGGCGAGCCGATTGTGCCCATTGAGGAAGTCCCGGCCCCACTGGGCGCCGTTGAAGGTGACTGGACCGCCGAGACGCAGCCGCGTTCTGACCTTAACCTGCTGCCACCGCCGCTCACTGAAAGCGACATGTGGGGTGCCACACCGTTTGACCAGATGATGTGTCGCATTCAGTTCAACGCCTTGCGCTACGAAGGCCAGTACACGCCGCCGTCGCTTGAAGGCAGCATTGTCTATCCGGGCAACGTCGGTGTGATGAACTGGGGTGGTGTCGCGGTCGATCCCGAACGCCAGGCGCTGTTCACCGGCGCCAAGTACCTGGCCTTTGTCTCGACGCTGGTTCCCCGTGAAGAGGTCGAAGACGGCCAGGGCTCGGCCAGCGAACAGGGGCTGCAAGTCAATGCCGGCGCGCCCTACGCCGTCAAGCTGGGGCCGCTACTGTCAGTCCTCGGCCTGCCCTGCCAAGCGCCCTCCTGGGGTGATGTGGCGGGTATCAACCTGCAGGAAGCCGAGGTAGCCTGGAAGCATCGTAATGGCACTACTCGAGACAGCATGCCCTTCGACCTGCCGATTGGCTTTGAGGTAGGCGTGCCAGCCCTTGGCGGCCCGCTGACCACCGGTGGCGGGGTGTCGTTCCTGAGCGGCACGCTGGATCAGTACCTGCGCGGTTACGATATCACCACGGGTGAAGAGCTGTTCAAGGCTCGTCTACCGGCAGGTGGCCAGGCAACCCCCATGACCTACACCGGGGAAGACGGCCGCCAGTACGTGGTGGTAACGGCCGGTGGCCACGGCACCTTTGGTACCCAAATGGGTGACTACGTGATTGGCTACGCGCTACCAGAGTAATATCGCGCATCCACCAACGAAAACGGGCGGCCTCGATGACCGAGGACCGCCCGTTTTTTGCCTCAATGGCTGACGCTTTAAAAGCTGACTTCTACCCCGCCGTAAACACTGCGCCCCGGCGCGGGCTCGTAATAGCGGCCGAACCCCGCGTTTAAACGCACGTTGGCGTAGTGGTCTTCGTCAAGCAGGTTGCGTACGCCAACATAAGCGTTGAGCCGGGTATCGTCCCCCAGGCGCCAGCCGTTGCCCGCGCGCAGGTTCAACAGCCAGTAGTCATCCACCTCTACCTCGTTGGCGTTATCGGCCACCATGTCGCCTATGTACTGGGTTTCCAGCGTGGCAAAGCGATCATCACGACTTTCCCAGGTTAGCTGGTTGACCCAGGTCTGCTCCGGCAAACCGGGGATACGATTGCCCCCAAAGCGCTCTGTGGGGGTAGAGAAGCGATCAAACTCGTAGCGCGCCAGCGTCAAGGCGCTATCCAGTCGCCATTGGTCGGCAAACTGCCAGCCCAGCGCCAGTTCGATGCCCTCACGGTCTGTGTCACCGGCGTTTTGGTAGAAAGTTCGGCCGCCTTCCTCTTCTTTAGGCAATATCTCATCGCGTACGCGCACCGAAAACAGCGTCAGGTCATAATCCAGCGCCAACGGCCCCACATAGCCACGAGCGCCTACTTCCCGATTCCAGGCTTTTTGTGGCGACACCGATGGATTAAAGCCGCCGCCCGCCGGGTTGGCAAACTCCGAAAACGTTGGTGTTTCAAAGGCGGTGCCGGTATTCACGTAAACCTGATGCTGGGGGCGGTAGCGATAGCTTAGCCCCGCCGAGCCACTCCACTCATCAAAGCGGCGGTCGCCGCTCTGGTCACCGTCGTCCTGATAACGATCGTCTACCTCTAATTCAACGCGGTCAAAGCGCGCGCCGAGGGAAAGGGTCAGTTGCTCGGTCAGCGCCAGGTCGCCCTGAGCGAAAACGCCGGTCGAGGTGGCCGTCTGGGTTTCTTCGGCCAACTGCTCACCGACGACGCCCTGGGGATTCACGTCGTTGCGGAAGCGCTCGTCATCCTGCCGGGCTACCTCGACGCCTGCGATATAACTCAGCGGCAGATTCCCCAAGGTCACCTCGTGGTGGTACTCGGCGCTCGCCCCCAGGTAATCCCGCTGATAGCCGATGCGGCTATCGCCGACGTACGGCAGCTGCTGCTCAAAATCCCGCTGGGAGATAAACCCTTTAAGGTATAACTCGCCAGGGCCAGCGGCCAGGTCCTCGTACTGTAGTCCCAGCAGTTGCTGATCCACGTTTTGCCCTGCATCCAAGGCCAGCGAATTCGGCGCGGCCTGATCACGACCTTGCGCCACTTCGTCTGCGTTCAACGCACCGGGATCCTCTGAACGCGGGTTATCCAATAAATTGACGATGGCGGTTAACGCCCGCTCACTGCCCAGCTCCCGACGAAGCTTGGCATTCAACAGGTACTTTTCCGTCGAGCTTTGCTCGCGATAGCCATCAACATTGAGCGCCGAGACGCTAACGTGGTGCGACCAATCGCCTTGGCTCCCCCCGGTTTGCAGGGACGTTTTACGGTAGCCATCGCTGCCTGCCTCGGCGCGCACACTCGTACCGGGGTTATAGCGGCCGTCGGCGGTGGTCACATCGATTACCCCACCTGCCGCGTTGCCATAGAGCACCGACGACGGGCCGCGAATCACTTCGATGCGCTCGGCGCTGTCCAGGTCAATCGCATCGAGCTGGGCCTGGCCGTCCGGCAGCGTATAAGGGATACCATCGACCATGACCGTGATGCCGCGCACGCCAAACGGCGCGCGGGCGCCAAAGCCACGAATCGAGATACGTTGACCCTGGGCGAAATTATCGCGGTTTTGCAGGAATACACCGGGCACCCGCACCAGCGACTCATCCAGCCGAACGCGTTGCTGGCCTCGGGCAATGGCGTCCGATTCAAGCGTTGAGACGGCCGCGGGGGTTGCATAAAGCTCGCGGGCCAACCGTGGCGCAGTGACCTCAATCGTTGCCATTTCTGTGTCATTGGGCTGTGCCCAGACTGAAGGGGTTAGCAAGCAGCTGGCCAAGCAAACCGAGGTGGTGGTGAGTCTTTTCACAGGGATCCCTCCCGGGACATCAAAAGAGTGTGTATAACAATGCTGCATGACTGGATGGAACGATTTCTGATGGCACGCGTCATAACCGGCCGTTGGACTCGCTAGAAATGCTGGTGATGTCTACAGTTGAAAAAGCTCTCGTTACATTTCCGTAACCGCACTTGTGTAAAAGTGCTTGATAGAGCTATTACCTTGAAAGCAAAGGAGGCTTCATGGCGTTTACCGCGACTGACCCGATCAAGATGATATTTGCCGTCATTTTACCGCCCCTCGGCGTATTCTTTGAGGTGGGATTTAAAGGACATTTCTGGCTTAACATCATTTTAACGCTGTTTGGTTTCGTGCCCGGCATCATCCATGCGTTTTATGTGATATTGAAGCACTAGCTTTTCCCAGGTAACTCAAAACCGCCTGAGCATGCGCTCAGGCGGTTTTTTTATGCCTAGCGAACAGTGTCATGTCGCCGCAGATGCAAGGCGTGTACTTTTTCATCCCACCCATCGACCGGCCCTTCCACTGGAAGGCCTGGCACCACCTGTTGAATAGGCAGGGTTGCCACCGGTGGCGGTGCCACGCCTAGCTCGGCTAACCAAGCACCCAACTGCGCCGAAGAGCTGGCGTAGACGATACGCCCGAGTCCAACCCAGCCGTGAGCGGCCGCGCACATCGGGCAATGCTCGCCGGAGGTAAACACCGTGGCCTGTGCTCGCGCTTCTGGCGTCATGTGCTGGGCCGCCCAACGTGCCAGCGCAAACTCAGGGTGCTGGGTAGCATCGCCGCCGGCAATCCGGTTGCGATCTTCAGCCAGCACCTCGCCATCGCCTCCGACCAGCACACTGCCAAAGGGCTCATCCCCCGCTTTCAGGGCCTCTTCGGCAAGCGCCACGGCGCGTGCCAGGTAGCGCTGCTCTCGCTCGTCCAACATGGGCTCTCCTCATATAGCGTGGTTTTCCAATCTATCCCTTTGCCGCCGCTACGGTCGCTTCGTCGGCGGGTTCTTCACTTAACGACTCGCCCTCGCTACGCGCAATAACAGAGGTGCCCACCAGATCGCCCGTGACGTTGAGCGCCGTACACCCCATGCCGACCAACGCATCGATAGCGGTCAAAAGCGCAACGGTTTCAATCGGCAGGCCAACCTGAGCGAAGACGGTGGCAATCATGATGATGCCAGCCCCCGGCACCCCGGCCGTGCCAATCGACACCAAAGTGCCTATCAGCACAATCTGCACCATGCTGACAAAGTCCAGCGGCGCGCCGATCACATTGGCGGCAAAGACCGCCGAGATGGCGATACGAATCGCCGCGCCATCCATATTCAAGGTAGCCCCCAATGGCAGGCTGAAACCATAAATACTTTTGGGGATTCCCAAGCGACTGGCGGCATTGACCGTGATGGGCAAGGTACCGGAACTACTTTGGGTGGCAAACGCTGTGAGCATCGGTGTGCGCGCTTCGCGGAAGAAACTACGCAGCTTTACCCCGAACAGCCGCATGATGCCGCAGTAAATCAACAGATGCGCCGCCAGCGCGATGTACAGCACAACGACCATATCGCCCAATGACAGCAGCGTCTCCAGGCCTTGGCGGCTCACCGTTTCGGCGACAATCGCAAATACACCGATGGGGACGTAATGCAATACGCCCGCCATCACTTTCAGCGTGACCTCGTTCAGCGATTCAATGACTCCATAAAGCCGCTCGCCCATGGCTTGCTGGCGCGCTGACTGGCGCATTTTCAGCAGTGCAATGCCGAATACCAGGGCAGTAAAAATAATCCCCAGCATATTGAGCTCGGAAAAGGCACCAATAATATTGTTCGGCACGATATTGAGCAGCGTATCGACAACGCCCGGATTGTCCGGCACCGAGAAACTGGCATCGTCATCCAGCGTCATGCCGCTGCCTGGGCTGAACAGCGTCGCGACGGTTAACCCCACCATAATCGCCAGTGCCGAAGACGCCAGATAATAGCCGAGCACCTTGCCACCGATGCGGCCCGCGCTGCCCTCCCGGGATTGGTTAACGCCCACCATCAGGGTAAACAGCACAATGGGCACAATCAGAAATGTCAGTAGCCGCAGGAGCAGATCGCCCAGTGGCGCCAACCAGGAAGCCACTGTTTCACCACCGACAAGCCCGACTACAACGCCCAGCACCAGCGCGATGGTGACGCGTAAAATCAACGACGCCTGAAAATAGGCTTTCCACATGCGTTTCATTGGGTGTCCTTTACAGGATTGAATATGCTCGCAATGCTAACATTATAAGCACGCTCATTATTATATCAGTGTGGCATAGCGATATTTGCCCTGAATACGTCGGTAACAAGGAGCACCAATGAACACGATCAATCCGAGCAAGCTGCACCATAGCAAATGGACGGCGGTTCACCCGCGCAACAAAGAAAAGCACTTCATGGTTACCCAACTGATCCGGGATGAGGATGAGAACGTGGTGGACGTTGTCGTCGAGGCTATCTATTCCCACCGGGAAACGCTCATGCCGTGGCAGCACTTGAAAGATGACAGCGTGTGGAAAATGGGCTGGCAATAACCGATGAGCGCCATGGGGTTTAGAAAAATAAAACCTGAAAGGTTTTGACACCCCAAACGATCCATGGCACTGTGTAGTCAGTGGTTAGCAAGCAGCATGGTTTCAGAAGTGTACGATCTATTTCGGCAGCCTGACATTGTATTCCTTGTTTCACCCGCTACTTAAATCTGGGTAATACCAGGAACTTAATTAAGGCGCAATTGCGCGAAAGGATCTACATCATGGCAACTGGCACAGTTAAATGGTTTAACGACACTAAAGGCTTCGGTTTCATCGCTCCTTCTGACGGCGGCGACGACCTTTTTGCTCACTTCTCTGAGATTCAAGCCGACGGCTTCAAATCTTTGCAAGAAGGCGCTAGCGTCTCTTTTGACGTTACCCAAGGCAAGAAAGGCCTACAAGCTTCAAACATCAAGCAAACTTCCTAACATCCGTTAGCAGTTTGCTCGAACCTTCCAAGGTTCGAACCACAAGGCCCGCTTAAGCGGGCCTTGTTGCGTTTGGCATCGATGAAAATTGCCTTTAAATACGCTCCCACCGCACCAGGCGCACGTCAACCGTCAAGGTTATCTCCCCTAGGGCCGCCGCTTTCTCACGACCTTCAGTAGTCGCACGGTAAAAATGCGGCGTCATCACCAGCAAATCGGAAATGGCTCCTGCATCGTCAAGCGCAAGAGTGTAGCGCACCGTCTCTGAACCCAGTGACGCAAACCCCGCTGGCGGCTCATCATCACTTGCCCGTTCCGGTTTTAACGTCGGGTAGATAATATCGCGTAATTCACGCAGATGATCCGGCCCCGCCTCCACCTGTATCAGCAGGCCGCCTGGTTTGAGTACCCGCGCGAACTCGTCAACGACCGGAAAACCAAACATGCAAAGCACACCATCGAGCGCCCCACTCTGAACCGGCAGGTTGGCATTGCTGCCCACCACCCAGCGGCTTTGCGGTTGCTGTCTATTATCCTGCTTGGCCGCCGCCTGCACGGCCCATTTGGAAATATCCAGCCCCATTAACGCCAACGACGCCTGGTTCGTCGCCGCCTTGGCAAGCTCCCGAAGGTAGTAGCCCTCACCGCAGCCGGCATCCAGGCAACTGAACAACGTATCGCGGGATACCCTCTGTTTTGCGTGGTCGGATACTGCCCGACTCACCGTCTCGGCAATCGGCTGATAGTGACCGGCCTCCAGAAACCGACGCCGCGCCGCCACCATCGCCTTGCTATCGCCAGGATCGCTGGAGCGCTTTTGCTGAACCGGCAGCAGGTTCACATGACCTTGCTTGGCAATGTCGAAGCTATGCCCCGCCGAGCAGCGCCATGCGCTATCCGATGGCGTTAGTGGCTTACCGTCTAACGGGCAGGCCAGCGCCTGAAAAGGAGAAGTGTTCATGCCAATAATGCCTATAGAAAGAAAGCGAACCAGGCGCAGCATGGTACCGCATCGTTAAAAGAAAGATAGCGGACCGTGAACCAGAAACCCTCAAGTGATAACGATTTGTATTAAACTCTGCATCATGCCATCATCCATGGCTTGCTCTCTCCGTTCGGACTCCTTGAAAACCGCGGCCATCAGGAAGCTGGAATGACGCGCCATCGATCAAACCACTGCATGCCACTATGGCTGCTAGGCATGCTATTGCTCAGCGTTAATATCTGCGCCGCACAGGGTATTCAAGACGTCCAACTAACCGTTGATGATACTGGCCCTTCTGCGCCACAACGCATTGTCACGCTTTACCAAGGCGCCACTGACAGCGCCGTGGCGCTCGGCGTCACACCGGTCGGCGTTGTTGAATCCTGGCTGGAAAAACCCATGTACCGCTACCTGCGCGACGCTCTTTCCGATGTCGAATACGTGGGCCTGGAAACCCAGCCTAATCTGGAGAAGATTGCCTGGCTTGATCCGGACCTTATCGTCGCCACCCGTTTTCGTCATGAGCGGGTGCTTCCAATACTCGAGAAAACGGCACCCACGGCCGTGGCTGGCCCGGTGTTCGATTTCAAAGCAAGCCTTTCACTGATCGCTGAGGCGACCGGCCGGGAAAACCGTGCCCGCCGCTTACTCGACGAATGGGATCAGCGTGTGGCGGATTTTCGCCAAGAAATGCGTCTTTCGGGCTTAGCCTGGCCTCAAAAAGCCGCCGTGGCACGTTTCAAGAGTGACCACCTGCGCCTTTATTCGTCGGGCTTTGCTGGCTCGATTTTAAGCGAGCTGGGGTTTCAACAGCCTGACTCACTCACGGCCCAGGGTTGGGGAATGAAGCTAACCAGCGAGGAAAACATTCCCGTCATCAACGCCGACGTCATTTTTGTGATACTGGAGCCCGACGACCCGGCCATCATGGAGAACTACCGCCACTGGAGGTCACATCCCTTATGGCAGCGACTGGACGCGGTACAAAACGACCGTGTTTTTGAAGTCGATACGGTGAACTGGATCATGGGCGGCGGCATTCTGGCCGCCAATGCGATGCTGGATGACCTCTATACCCATTACGACCTCACGCCTTCATCATCTCAATCGCCGCTCCCATGCCAGGAACGTCCAACGGGCGACATGGAGCCCGCTCAATGCTGAGCGGGCAAGCTGCCAAAGGCGCGGGGCTATGCACGGGCGGCATACTCATGCTGACCGCCTTTATCGCCAGCCTCATGTCGGGCCCTACCGATATACCGCCAGCCGCCTTGTTGACCTCTCTGAGTGACTACGACCCAACCCAGGTGGCCCACATCGTTCTACGCACCGAACGCTTGCCCCGGGCGGTGATTGCCGCCCTGGTGGGGGCTAGCTTGGCCATTGCCGGGGCACTGATGCAGACCCTGACACGCAATCCACTGGCCTCCCCCGGCATTCTGGGGATTAACGCCGGGGCGATGTTTTTTGTCGTCATCGCCGTCTCGTTACTGCCGCTGCATACGCCTGCGAGCTATGTTTGGGCAGCATTATTAGGCGCGCTGGTCGCTGCCGGATTGGTGGTCACCCTCAGCCGCGGCCGTCAGGGGGAACTTCCCCCGCTACGCGTATTGCTTGCCGGTGTAGCCGTCACCGCCATGTTTGTGTCGTTCAGCCAAGGGCTATTGATACTCGACCAGCAAAGCTTCGAAAGTGTCTTGTATTGGTTGGCCGGTTCCGTTGCGGGTCGGGAGCTTTCACTGGTAGCGCCCCTGCTCCCGCTATTCGGTCTTGCCCTGCTGTTGTGTGGTTTTCTGGTAAGGCACGCCAACGCCCTCATGCTGGGAGACGACATGGTCGCGGGGCTCGGGATGCGCGCAGGTACCATCAAGCTGTTACTTGGCCTGGTAGTGATTCTGCTGGCGGGGAGTTCAGTTGCGCTAGCAGGCATGATCGGCTTCGTGGGGTTGATCGTGCCGCACATGGCGCGCGGCCTGTTTGGCGTCGACCACCGTTGGCTACTGCCAGCCTGCGCACTACTGGGGGCGAGTCTGCTGCTGTTGGCCGATATCGCATCGCGGGTTTTGATGCCACCTCAGGAGGTTCCCGTCGGCGTGATGACCGCGCTGATTGGCACGCCCTTCTTTATCTATCTGGCGCGGCGACAGCAGGCCCAATGATGACCTCTTCTCCCCTTTTGAAACAGCAACACAATCTGACAAGTGACGTGTTGCCGACGCGTTTTTGGGCCACCATCGGGCTGCTTTCGCTGCTTCTGATCGCCAATATGGGGGTATCGCTAAGCCTGGGCAGTTTTCCCACACCGTTTGCAAACGTACTGCATGCACTCGTTTCACCACAAAAAAGCGATATTACGTTTATTATCTGGGAGCTGCGTTTGCCACGTATCGTGCTCGCCGTTTTGGTGGGTGCTGCCCTGGCGATTGCTGGCGCGATTCTTCAGGGCATTGTGCGCAACCCGCTCGCCTCGCCTGATGTTATCAGCATAACGAGTGGTGCCTCGCTGGCAGCGGTCGTGTTTCTGAGCCTGTTAAGCACCTATCTAGGCAGCCAATGGCTCCCGCTCGCTGCCTTGAGCGGCGCGTTTTTTGCCGCGTTGCTGGTATTTTTTCTGGCCTGGAAAGGCGGCGTCAGCCCTTCGCGGATGGTGCTGGTGGGCATCGGGCTTTCCGCCGCCATGGGCGCGGCAACGACGCTGTTGATCGTGATCAGCGATGACGCGGCCGCCATGGTGGCCTACGTATGGCTCACCGGTAGCCTTTATGCCACCCAGTGGCCGGATGTAGCGGGCATGCTGCCCTGGTTGCTGGTTGCGGTTCCGCTATGCCTTGGCTACGCACGGCAGCTCGATACCATGGCGCTGGGTGATTTAGTCGCCCAAGGACTCGGGATAAACCTGCTCAGAAGCCGCCTGGTACTGATGGCCTGCAGCGTGGCGCTGGCAGGGGCTGCCGTTGCCTTTGCGGGTGGCTTGAGCTTTGTTGGCTTGATGGCCCCACATATAGCCGCCAAGTTGGTGGGCCGTCACTTTGTCAGGTTGGTACCGGCATCCGGCTTGATCGGGGCATTGATCGTGCTCAACGCCGACCTGCTAGGACGGGTGGCCTTTTTACCCCGTGACCTGCCAGCAGGCATTTTCGTTTCCGGTATTGGTGCGCCCTTTTTCGTTTACTTGCTGTATAGAACTCGCCAACGCCGTTATTAAGAAAACCATTCGTGAATAAAAAAACGGCACCCATGGGGTGCCGCCAATCAGCTTGCTAGTTAAGAACACATTTCAGTTCAGAAATCCAACTGGTAGCCCAAGGTGAAGGTGCGCCCACGGCCGGTGAAGTAATACTCGTCGCTGACACGTGCCGACTGGGAGTAATAGGTGAGGTAGTCTTCGTCGGTAACATTTTCAACGCCGACGGACATACGTCCCGCAGGCAGTCGATACGTCAGTGAGGCATCCACCAACCCATAGCCGTCAAAATCAAGTTTCGGGTCATCGACGCTTCGATCGAAGTAATAACGGCTCTGCAAGCGGGTCGACACCTTATCGTTCCAGGTAGCGCTCCAGCCCAGCTTGAGCGTATCCGGTGCGATATTGATACCGGTCAGTTCGGTCTCCACACGGCCATCACCGTCCTGATCCGACTCACCTTCGGCGTGGGTGTAGGAAAGCGACAGGTCATGATTGTCCGTTACCTGCATATCGCCAGTAATCTCGACACCCTGGATCTCGGTCTTCTCGCGGTTGCCTACCCAGGTGCCGTTTTCCTCCGTAAGACGCTGGCCAAAGTCCGCGTTCGACTGGTAGTAACTGACCTCCAAACCGTAGCGATCCCAGTCGAATCGTGCGCCCACCTCGCGGTTATCGGTCACGATAGGCTGAAGCTGGATCAGATCATCGACGTTCTGCCCCGGCGTGCTGATGCCGCGAAGCACCCTGCCCACATCGGGCATACCAAACCCTTCGGAGTAGTTGGCGTAAAGCTGCGCCCAGTCGGTGGCCTGATAAACCAGGCCGGCGTTAAACAGCGTTTCGTCAAAGCTGGGCTTACCGCCCTCAACGGTCACGTTATCCTGGGTGACATTGTCGCGGTCGATACTTTGATAGGTATCCACCTCAAGATCGGCATGCTCGTGGCGAACCCCCGCGTGCAGGGTGAGCGGCTTGGCCAGCTCAAACTCGCCCTGGAGGAAAGGCGCAATATTATCGAATTGACTTTCCGGCACGTAGGTACGCCCGGTTTCCACCAGCATCTGACGCGTCTCATCGCGAAGAATATCCAACCCCGCGGTCAGTCCAAGCCGATCCCCCAGCAAGCCATCGCGGTTGACGGTGAACTTGGCACCTACCTTGTCGGATTCATTGCGCGTTTGGTCATACTGGGTATCACCGGCGCTATCCAGGTAAGGGAAGTAAGGGGTGGTGGCAAAGCGGGCGCGGAAGCGCTGATGATAAATCTGTGCATCGACCTCGTTGCCAAACCAGTCCGCGTGGGCGTAGGAAAGCCGCGCCGTGGTGACCTCATTGAAGCCAGGCTCACCATCACGCGTGCCCTTGCGCGCCGTGGTGGGAATGCCCGCATCGCGATCACCCGGTACCGGCACGTAATCGTTGCTTTCTTCCAGATCAAAATGGTTGAGCGACAGCTCAAGGTTCTGGTTGTCGTCTATCCAGTACCCCAGTTTGCCGAATAGATCGTAGCTTTCAGAGTTCTGCAGCTCACCGGGATAGGCGATACCGACAACATCGTCGTTGCCATCGTAAAAGACACCACGCTCCTGGCGGGTGGCAGCAGCGACGAAATCCCAGTCACCCTGTTGGCCGCTTATGCGGTAGTCCAGCTTATGACCAAAGCCGTCAGACTCGAAGTCGTCATCAGTGGTGAGGCTAACGCCCGCATGCTGATTTATTCCTCCACCTTCGGCGCGCCGGGTGACAAAGTTAATCAGCCCGCCAGTGGCACCCAGGCCGTGTTCCGCGCTGGCACCGTGAATCACCTCAATGCGCTCGACCATCGACAAGTCAATGGTGTAACTATCACGCGAGCTGTCGCGCAACGGGTTGGACTGCGGCACACCGTCGACCAGAAAAGCCGCATCCCGGCCACGAAATGTCTCACCCGCATTTGATAGTTTCTGGCGGCTGGGGGAGTAAGACGGAATCAGGTTGCTAAGCACCTGGCCAGGGTCACTGCTGATGGCCATCTGCTGCTCAATCTGTTCCCGGCTAATCACCGTGACTTTTTGCGGCGTTTGGCCCGCCTCGCTCTTGCTCCGGGTTGCGGTGACAACCATGGTTTGGCTTTCACCGGTAGCACTGCTCGTTTCGCCGTTGGAGGAATCCTGCTGCGCGTAAACATTGCTGGCAGCCAGTAAACCGATCAACGAAACGGTAGGCCAAAGCACGTGATGCTTGTTGACGTACATCTTCTTTTTATCCCCTTTTTGCCTTGAAGAACCCTTGCTAATACAACTCATAATTAAATGAGAATAGTTATATTATGCATATAAGAAAGCATGAGGTCTACCAAACAGCCATAAGCAGTTAGGCTGCTTGCAACGGTGTTAGCCAGCGCTTTTGACTATCAACCCGGTCAAGAGGGCAGCCAAAAAGGAGTAATCGCTAACTTACAATGTTGAAAATGAGAATGTTTTGCCTTACGGTGCAGGCTGTTTTGATAACCCGTGAATGCCCATGCCAATCGCATCAGCCCCGCATGCTCGATTAACAGGCGAAACCCTTTACGCTGGCTATGACACCAAACGCGTACTCAATGGCGTGGACATCGCCGTGGCAGAAGGAAAACTGACCGCCCTGCTAGGACCCAACGGAAGCGGTAAATCAACCCTGCTGAAGACACTCGCCCGAACGCTGACACCCAGTGCCGGGCAAGTTTATCTGGATGGAAAAGACATTCATCGCCGCAAGACCCGCGACGTAGCAAGGCAACTGGGCATCCTTCCTCAAGGCCCCATTGCCCCGGAAGGGCTGAGCGTGAGGCAACTGGTTGCCATGGGGCGTTTTCCGCATCAAGGCCTATGGCAAAAAGACGCCCAGCAGGATGCCCGCGCGGTTAACGAAGCCATGGCGTATACCCACGTAACGGAATTTGCCGAGCGTAACGTTGATGCGCTTTCCGGCGGCCAACGCCAGCGTTGCTGGATCGCCATGGTACTGGCGCAACAGACCGACCTCTTGCTACTTGATGAGCCCACCACCTTTCTTGACCTGAAAGTACAGGTTGACCTGTTGGAGCTACTGTCACGTCTGGCCCATGAAAAAGGCCGCACCCTGCTACTGGTCCTCCACGACCTGAACCTGGCAGCGGCCTACGCCGACCACCTGGTGATGATGCGAGACGGCCAGATCGTCACCAGCGGCGCGCCTGACGAGGTCTTTACCGCCGCTAACCTCAAGCGTGTTTTTGATCTGGACGCCCAGGTGATCCAGGACCCGGAAACTGGGCGCCCGGTTTGCGTACCGCGTAAACGGCACCACTCCCCCCACCGAGCCTTGCCTCTTTGCTCAAGAACATAGCGTGCCATGAATCATTTATTTGTGCAGACTTAAGCTAACAGCAGAAAGACCCGTTATTTGGAGGTACTTAAATGTTGGCAGTGGAATTTCTAGGCCAAAGCTTTCAAGCGTTATCAAAACACGAGCGATTTATCCTTACTACCAAAAAAGCCCTACATCAGCGGGGTACAAGCAACGATAAGTATACTTGCCATTTATTTGAAAACTTCCAATCAAACATTAGATTCCCGAAGTGATTCAGGGAACTCTATATAAAGTGGAATCTCTCTGTGTGGTTCGAAAGAGTCATAGGAGTGTGACACATGCTCTGGTAAAGCTGGATGCCTGGTAAAGAAAATCAGCATATCTCGGGTGGCGCGGAACTCTTTCTTGGCAGCGCGTACAGGGGAGAGGCTGTGCTTCCTTTCGTGATCCACGATGAGCATGGTATCGAGGAATCGTTTATGCTGTGCTTGCCCTAGTCGCAGATCCTGGTCAAACGCATCCCATCGAGTGCCGTTTGCCTCCCTGTTGTCATGAATGAATGTGATGGCGCTATCATCTGTCGTGTTCTCTATCCCAAGCAAAGTCGTCATAGTATGGTCGACTCCATCAGCATGCACTCCTTCCAGCGCGGGCTCCCCTACCAAATCCGGCGTAGTGATGGTTCTAAGATTGAAAACCGTAGACACACATTTTTGGGAATCGTAGTCAAGCCCGAACCGATGCCTAACATTGATGCCCCATACGATAAACGCCTTGAAAATCAATAGGGCTTGAAATGCTCGGTTCAACTGGAGATCGTCTCCTATCCCCCTGAACTCTCTGACTTTGCCAGAGTCATGGCGTACAAAATCCTCTTGGGCTGACAGAACGAAAGGCTGGAACTCGATCCTGTTGATTGTGGAGTTAAGAAAGTTGAACTCAAAACGCCCATTTTTCGATTCTCTGAAGGGAAGCGTCGGATCAGAGCCTAAGTTGCTGCTGACACCCTTCAGTCAGTCAAAATCCGCATCTGTTGCCCCCATCTCTCGTAGAATCTTTTCCATCAACTCGCCAGTGATGAATATAAACTTTTCGTTAATATATTTTTCTTTGATTTCAAACAATGCATCATGGATATTGAATTTTGGCATATAAAACCTCTCCATTTTTAAATCATTATTTCCTACAAAGCCCCACGCCCAAGAGTGCAAACGCGAAGCCGAGCATTTGAAGTGGCATGAGCTTGTCGCCAAACAACAACCAAGCCTCTAGTGCAGCCAGAGGTGGAGCGAGTAACATCAACGATGTCGCTTTCGTCGCGCTTCCGCTGCGAACCAGAAAGATCAGAAGATAAGTTCCTAACCCCGACAAAATGAGAACTGCCCACGAGAGCGCAAATAAGAGCTCCCCATTAAACGACAGCTGGGACTCGCCCAGCACGAATGCCAACGTAATGGCAGTAATAGTGGCAGACGCATTCTGAATGGCCAGAGATGGCAACAATTCGGATTTCGCAATAGACATTTTCTGCAGGATGGTTCCCCACGTTATGGATAACACAGAGGTCAATGCGATGAGCGGAACTACGATGGTGTAGCTCTGCTTTGCTTGCAGGGCGATAGTAGGGAAAAGCACCATCGCAACACCGAACAGACCGACAAAAATGCCCGTTGCTTGGGCAGGCCTGACGCTCTCTCGCATGAATGTCAGGCCTATCACCATAGTGAATACAGGGTGCAAAGCCCCTAGCAATGCCATAAGTGCAGCAGGAAACCCTTGTGATATAGCCCAATAGCTTCCACCGAGATAAATGCCATTGATGAACAGCCCCGCCAGGGCATGTCTGTGCCATTCGATGACAGGGGGGAAATTCTTTTTGAGTGCTATCGCGATAGCCGCGAAAAGCAGAGATGAAAGAAAAAACCTGATTGCCAGAAAAATGTTTGGCGATGCAGAACCTACAATCAACCTTCCAACAATGAACCCTGTGGACCAAAGCAGCACAAAGAGGCAGGAAATCAATAGAGTGGCGTTGTCGGCGCTCTTTTGTGTCATATGCATTCCCAGAGCATCAACGTGCGCGCTCAGTCATAAAGTACAAGACAGAGACGAGAACAAAGGCTATTCCGCCAACAGAGGCACCGCGCCATCCATAGTGAGCAAACAGCCATCCTCCGAACGCAGACCCTATAGCGCCTCCGCAGAAGAAAGTTGTCATGTATAAGCCATTTAGACGTCCACGGATTTCCGGTGCCAGCGCGAAGATCACTCGCTGTCCGAGAACTAGGTTGGCCGATACCGCAAAGTCGAGCGCAATACCTGCAATTACAAACATCGCTAAAGATAGACGCGATCCGATATCACCGATGTAGGTGATAGCGAAAGCGCCTATAGCCAGCAACATTGCTGCCGCGGTCGCCGACCTGATCCATCCCCGATCGGCGATCCGCCCTGCGATAGGCGCTGCAATTGCTCCAGCAACACCGGCTAGGGCAAACAAAGCGATGCCTTTCTGGCTTAATCCAAACCGGGGGCCGGCCAGCAGAAGTGGTGTTGTTGTCCAGAATAGACTAAAGGCGCCAAACATGCTGGCGTGGTAAAGCGCCCTTCGGCGTAGCGCCGGAGTGGTTTTTACCAAATGCACCATTGAGGCCAGCATCTGGTGATATTTCAGCCGAGCTACCACCGGTCTCGGCGGCAATGTGAAACGTAAAATAGCGGACAGCAGCACCATGCCAATGAACGAGAGGTAGAACACAGCTCGCCAGCTCGCGAAATATGTAATCATGCTGGCGACTGGCCGCGCGAGCATGATCCCGAGCATCAAACCGCTCATGACATTGCCGACAACCCGCCCACGTATAGCATCTGGAGCCAGATGAGCGGCATAAGGCACAAGGATCTGAACGGTGACAGAACCCAGGCCAACCAAAAAGGACGCCGCTAGAAATGGCTCCACTGAGCCTGCAAATCCCGAGATCAAGAGACCAAAGGCACCGACCGCCAGAATGGAGACAGCCAACCGGCGGTTCTCGAACAGGTCACCAAGCGGAACGACCAGTAGCAGCCCCAGCCCGTAACCAAGCTGCGTCATTGTAACGATCAGACCAGATGCCTGCTCTGATAGATTCAACTGGGTGCTTATTGGGCCAACCAGGGGCTGAGCATAGTAAATGTTGGCCGCAATCAGGCCACACGCAAATGCGAGCAGCACTGTCAGCCATCGGGATATGGTTGGATTCTGTGAGCTGGCCGCTGTGCCAGTTGTAGATGAACTCGCCATTTTGGATTAAACCGTTTCCTATATGTGCAAATTAAAGCCGCACGTATGCGGCGGTGTTTCGGACAGTTCTTGAGAAGCTAGTCAATCAAGCAGTTTCATCGCGTTCTCCACAACGGCCATCATGTCCTCTCGGTTTTGTCCAACCTTGCCAATGACACGCATTCCCTGAAGCAGGGCCAGCATCAGTTTCGCCGTTGTACCAGGATCGACGTCTTTGGAAATCGAACCATCTTGCTGGCCCTGCTCGATAATGCCCTTGAGACGCCGTTCGTTCGCACTCATAGCAAAAGAAACTTTGGCGGCAACTGCCTCGTCCGTACTCGACAGCTCGACGGCTCCCACAACGACTAGACAGCCGAACATTCCCTCAGTCGCATGCGACGACTCTGCGTAGAAGATCAGCAGTCGGTGCAGTTTCTCGCGTCCCGATTCAGCGCTTGCTGTCATTTCAACAAGCTGTTGGCCGCGCAGGGCCATATATCTGTCCAAGGCCGCAGTAAACAGGCCATGCTTACTGTGAAAGGCCTTGTAAATGCTTCCAGCCGACAACTTAAGCGCCTGCGAGAGATCTGAGATGGATACGCCGTTGTAACCGTGCTCCCGAAAGTACAGGATGGCGCGATCCAAGGCTGTATCGATATCGAACTCCCGCGGGCGCCCCCTCTCCCTGGAAACGTTATGTGGCGTCTTATTGGATGTAGTCATTTTTTCACATTAGGATATGGATCAATCCAAATCAAGCAACCCCGTTCTTGCGCCACATGAGCCTGCATCAAGCGCGACTGGGAATACTCATCAGTCCCTTTCTCAGCGTATCGTAAGCTGCTGCTTATATGTTAGACCAAGCTCCCTGTCCAATCTGTATGCAGGCATCCAAATTTTGGATTAAAACATTTCCAAATTCAAGGAAAAATTTATTCCAGGTGTCTCAACTTCGGGAAGGCGTCCTCCTACGGTGACATGGGTCTTCATGGCCGATACGGCCTGCTTGGATTAGCGCTACGCGCGGGGGGTAGACGTAACTCGACTCGGAGAAGATCAGGTCGAATAACTGGATAAGCACTAGTGACAGCGCCTGCTGGATCAGCCGGTCAGTGACTGGGGATAGCGATCTTCGGATGGCCACCCGTCGGCCCCATCCTTGGGCTTGGGGATCTCAACGATCAGGATCGGGCTGAGATGATACTTACCGGTCCGTTTCCGCTCGCGCACCATAAAAAAACCCAGCGGTTAAGCCGGGTTTCTAGTAGCACGTATGAGATTACCAATTGTACTTCAAGCTGCCCACGACGCTGCGCGAGGCCCCGTAGTAACAGTAGAAATCACAACCGCTAACGTACTTTTCATCGGTGAGGTTGTTGACGTTCAGTTGCGCTGTCCAGCTATCGTTAATGTCGTAGCTGGCCATGGCATCGACCAAAGTAGCCGACGGCACGTCGCGATCAATGCCACTTCCGGGGCTAGGCGAGGTCTCCCCCATATAGCGCACGCCGCTGCCAACCGACAATCCGGATAGATCACCGTCAAAGTCGTAATCCAGCCACGCTGACGCCATGTGATAAGGCGCAAACGGCGCACGCTCATCCTGCTGCGACTCGCTCGCATCGTAGCGTGCATCAGTATAAGTGTACGACGCTGTCAGCTTCAGGGTATCCGTCAGATAACCAACGCCTTCAACTTCCACGCCCTGCGAACGACGCTCGCCTACTTGTTCCTGGGCTCCACTACCGGTGGAGATCAGTGTCTTGTCTTCTTCCAAATCAAACGCCGCAACAGTCAAGTAACCATCAAAGTTTAGAGGGGTAAATTTTATCCCCGCCTCCATTTGACGCCCTTCCTGTGGCTCATAAGCCCCGTTTGGCCCAACGCCTGCTACAGGCGTGAACGATTCGCTGTAGCTCAGATAAGGTGAAACGCCATTGTCACCCAAGTACATTGCTCCAGCAGTAAGCGAGAGTTGTCCTTCATCATACCCTTCGCTCGAACGACCGCTGCTATTACTGGCATCATCACTGCCATCAATGCTGTCGTAACGCGCGCCCGCCAGGAATATCCATTTATCCGCCACGCGTAGCTGATCCTGAACATACACACCGAACTGCTGACTCTTCAGATCGTGGTCAGTAGCCTCCGTTTGAGCAGGTGCAGAAAACGAACTGTAATCTGGCTCAAAGATATCAACGGTGTCTATGCCGAAAAGATCTTTATCAGCATAGTTCAGGTTTAGCTCCTGATAACCAGCGCCTAGCAATAGTGTATTTTCGGTGCTGTCTGTATAGGTACGCGCAATGAAACGATTATCGATGTTAAAGGCGTCATAATCACCATCACGATCGATCACGCCACGCGAGGCCGTGCGTGTACTGGCTGGAAAGGGATAAACAGTACGCAACTCCAGATCCAGGTGACTATAGCGGGCGTTCTGCTGGAACTCCCACGTATCGTTGATCTGGTGTTCCAGCTCATAACCCAACGAGGTCTGCTGCTGATCCAGTCTGTCGTAATCCGGCTGGCCCAGGTTGGTATCGCGGTCAATTTTTCCAAAGGCCGTATCGTTTAAAGTGCCATAGGCTGGGAAAAAGCCCGTCGTCGGAACGCCTTCGTCTTTCTGAACACTGGCAAGGAACGTCACAGTTGTATCTTCAGAGAAATCTACCGCCAAACTAGGTGCGAAGTAGTAACGCTCTTTCTCGCTACCCTCCAGCTCGCCTTCGCCATCGCGGTAAAGCCCGACCATGCGGTAGCGCATGTCATCACGCTCGCCTACGGGGCCGGAGACATCAATCCCCACCTGTCGGTGATCCTGATTGCCCGCTTCAATTTCAAGCGTGCCCCGTGCTTCATCAGTAGGACGTTTGCTGATGGCATTGATAACGCCACCGGGAGGCGCCTCGCCGTAAAGAATTGAGGCTGGACCTTTAAGTAGGTCAACGCGCTCGACCCCGAAGGGTTCTGTCATCCACCAAAAATAACCGCCGGTGCGAAACAGACGAAGGCCATCCTGGTAGGTTGAGTTTTCAGCGCTAAAACCCCGCAGGAAGAACCAATCAGTGTTGTTGTCGTCGCCGTAAGGTTGTGACACCACGCCGGAGCGGTACTGAAAGGTTTCGTCGTATTTGTTAACCGCGCGGGTTTCCAGTTCTTCGGCACCAACCGTCGACATCGCTCGCGGCGTCTCGACTTCGGGCGTATCCACCTTCAGTGCCGTGGCGGTAACCACCGTGGTGCCAGTATCCACTGACTCTTCCTGAGCCAGGGCAGCAAGCGGCGCAAAACTCAGCACGCTGCCGAGCGATAGGGTAAGAGAACGTCGCATAGCAACAGCAAGCGGACGTCGCGTGAAAGGGGTAGTGTTCTGGAACATGAAGAGGGCCTTGGGATGTGGAGGAAGCGTATAATTATAGTAAAGCGAATGATACGAATTTTTATTACGCTTCACAATGTCGATCAGCCCACACCGCTGTTCATGTTTTCAACGTTTCATTGAATCGTGTTTAGAACGGAAAAGTTTAAGTTTTAACGGCAGCGGCTAGCTACGCCGAGGCGACAAGGGGCATAACCTTGGATTAGCCTGCTCAGGGTCGAGCAACAAGCGGAAGTGGGTAGCCGATAACGGCCTGCTGAGCCAGAACCCCTGGGCACCATTGCACCCCTGCAAGGCGAGGTAGTTGCGCTGCGCCAGGGTCTCGACACCCTTGGCGTTGACGCGCAGAGATAGATCCTTCAGAAACCCGATCAGCGCCTTGGTGAAAACGTTACTTTGCGGGTTGTAGCACATGCCGCTGGCAAAACAGGGCGCGAGGTTGACGGTGTCGATGGGAAAATGCTGCAGCTGATTCAAGCTGGCCCGCCCGTTTCCGAAGTCATCGATAGCGATGCGTATTCCCATACGGCTCAGCTCGCGCAGCGTCGAAATTGAGGCGTCAGTGTGAAGCTGTATCAGGTCTTCCTCACTTATCTCCAGCTCCAGAAAATGAGCCTCCAGCCCCGTTCTGGCCAATATCTCCGCCACCCTTGCAGGCAGTGATGTGTCGCGCAGCTGCATCGCCGACATGTTCACCGCGATGGGCACGATATCGCCCCCTTCACGCCGCCACGCCTGCAACCGGCGGCAAGCCTCTCCCAGCACCCAGTAACCGATGGGCACCATTAAACCACGGGCTTCCGCCACGGGCAGAAACGCTGAAGGCTGCATGAGGCCCAGCGTCGGGTTGCGCCACCGTACCAACGCTTCAGCACTCACCATATAGCCGGTGGCAAGATCAATCCGGGGCTGAAAATCGAGAAACAGCGCATCCGCTTCGAGCGCCAGATGCAGTTGAGACTCCAGGTTATTGTTTTGTATCTTCACAGCGTTCATATCGGCATTGAACAACTGGTACTTGTTGCGCCCACTTTTCTTGGCGTGATACATGGCCGTATCGGCATTATTGAGCAGAGTGAACTCATCACTGCCGTGGTCAGGGTAGATACTGACACCGATACTGGCGGTCACGTGCAGTTCATGCTGGTTTATCGCGTGCGCCTCAGCGAGCGTTGCGAGGATTTTCTCCGCAATCCTCACCGCATCCTGGGGCTTGTCGATCTCGCTCAAGAGCACCACGAATTCATCGCCGCCCTGACGGCATATCGTGTCCGTGCTTCGAACACAATGTGTAAGACGCCCCGCCACCGACTGCAACAGACAGTCACCGATTGCGTGCCCAAGTGAGTCATTGATGGCCTTGAACGCATCAAGATCCATAAACAACAGCGCGGCCTGATGCTGGTGGCGTTTTGCCAGGCCGATAGCGCGCGTCAGGCGTTCATTAAAGAGCGCACGATTGGGTAATTCCGTGAGGGCATCATGCTGAGCCTGATAAGCCAGCCTGGACGAATGAGCAGGCGAATGACAGGCATCGTGAAAGACGATGACCGCGCCTTGAAGTAGGCCCGCATGGTCATGGATCGGTGCCGCTGAATCTTCAATCAGCAACTGGCTGCCATCCTTGCGGACCAACACACAATTTATGGCCAGACCGACGGTGCGATTCTCTTCCATGGCCCGCCTCGCCGGGTTAGCGGCAGGCTCCAGGGTCTGACCGTCGATGAGCATCAGTACCTGATCCAGAGGCTTGCCGGAAGCATCTTCGCTTGACCAGCCCGTCAGCGCTTCCGCGACGCGATTCAGATAGGTAACCTGCGATGCCAGATCCGTGGTGATCACCGCATCGCCGATCGAATTCAAGGTTACCTGGGCCCATTCCCTTGCCGCCTGCAAAGCGGTTTCAGCCTCGCGCAAGCGTGCGTCCATGTGCTGCTTCTTTTCCGCGACACGCTCTCCCCCCCGCTTTCGGGCGAGACGACGTTTAACGCGCTGCATCGTCGTGCCTTTTTCCTGCATAACCGAACGCAGTTAAGGCAACAGCGCCTTTCGTGACCGTTTCAAAGATGACATAAACATCCATGAGACACGCTCCTTTTTCCCCATCCCCTTACGCCTCGACCCCAAAACCGGTACGTTGGCTTGGGCAATATCAGCGTTTTATTTCGACCATAAAGCAGTCAAGCGATACGCTTCTGTGCGCTACCGAACAAAACAAACGCTATTTTCAATGTGGCAATCAGGACGGACTAAGAATGGGAGCAAAACCAGGGGGAGGTAACGACTGCCAGGCCGTTGTGATAATGAAACGTTGAGGGGTGGCGCTGCGTTCCCTGCAGCGCAAAGTGTGACATCCTGTCCAGGCAACTCCGTTGCCACACTCATACGAACACTAGACGGTAAGCCCGCCGCCGACTGTGCGTTAGCACACATGCAAGGCGACTATTTTTCGTATTATCCATAAGGCCGATGACTGTACGGATGGCTTTTTTAATCAGGTCGACCACGCCTATGTGCGCTAGCGTACAGAGCTTGCCTTGCGGCGTTCTATACTAGAAACGTCTACCGCCACGCCTTGGAATACCCGATACAAGCGCCTGACAACATAAGTCAACTGTGAGCATTGCGCTCAGACATTGTGCGTCACACAGGGACAAGGATCGATTTTCAATGCTAGAACCGACAGTTTTACAGCAAAACGCGCTGCTTGGCCTGCTACCGGAAGAAGAGCTTGAAAGGCTGTTACCCTCTTTCGAAAAGGTGACGCTGACCCTGGGCCAGTCGCTGAGCGAATCCGGCCAGCAGATGAGCCATGTCTACTTTCCCATTGATGCCATCGTCTCGCTGCTGTGCGTGATGGAGGATGGCGCCTCGACGGAGATTGCCGTGGTGGGAAACGAAGGTGTCGTCGGCGTATCGCTGTTCATGGGCGGCGAAACCACCCCCAGCCGCGCGATCGTCCAGAGTGCAGGCACGGCCTATCGCCTCAAGGGTCAACTGCTCAAGAACGAATTCTACCGCGCCGGCTCCATGCAACGATTGCTGTTGCGCTATACCCAAGCCTTGCTGACGCAAATGGCACAGACAGCGGTATGCAACCGCCACCACAGCGTCGACCAGCAGCTATGTCGCTGGCTGCTGCTCAGCCTCGACCGCCTCCCGGGCGACAAACTGATCATGACCCAGGAATTGATTGCCAACATGTTGGGCGTGCGCCGGGAAGGGGTCACCGAGTCGGCGGGTAAACTGCAAAAAGCTGGCTTGATCTCCTACAACCGTGGGCATATCACCGTGACCGACCGGCCCGGGCTCGAAGCCCGCGTCTGCGAATGCTACGCGGTCGTCAAGCGCGAGTACGACCGCCTGCTCAAGCACCCCGAGGTGGTGTGAATAACCTCCCCGCCACCGCCGTCTTAACCAACGCTATTAGGACGGCGTTATGTACGGTAGCGTGCCGACGCGTGATTTACCGGATGTTAATATTCAGGCGTACCGTCAGATAATCTGATGACGGCGTCTCGATCTGCAGCCGACATCGAAATGATAGGTTCCTCATTGTGCCGTTTGCCAGGTTTTGTAACCGGAGAGGCACATGACGTCTGTTTTGCAAACTCCAGCTTTCAATCAACTGCTTGCGGGGCTCCCGGACGTCGAGCGAAAGGCCTTTATGGCCGACTGCGAGACCGTCAAGCTCACCTTTGGCGACGTGCTGCTGCAGCCCACCGAGGCCATTACCCACGTCTATTTCCCGATCGACAGCTTCATTTCATTGATTGTGGTGCTCGATAGCGACAGCCGACTGGAAGTGGCCATGGCGGGCTGCGAAGGCATGTTAGGAAGCTCCCTGGTGCTGGGCATCCCCGAGGCACCGTTGCTCGCCCTGGTACAAGGCGCGGGCTCGGCGCTCCGCATGAGCGCCGCCAACTTCCAACGCCAGCTATTCGACAGCCCGGTCTTGCATCAGCGGCTGAAGCATTACCTTTACGTCGTCATGAAGCAGCTGGCCCAATCCACCGCCTGCATTCATTTTCATCAGATAGAGGCCCGCCTCGCACGCTGGCTGCTGATGACGCAGGATCGCGCGGGCTCCGATCAACTGAGACTGACCCATGAGTTTCTCGCCATGATGCTCGGCGTTAGACGCGCGGGTATCACCACGGCAGCGATCGCCCTGCAGAAGCGCGGACTGATAGGGTATCACCGCGGCGAAATCAAGGTGCTTGACCGGCCAGGCCTGATCGCCGCCGCCTGCGAGTGCTATACCGGCGACCGAGCGCTGTATGCCACAATGCTGACACCCTGATAAGGGGAGATAGCGGTGGAGGTTTTCTGCATTGTGTATTTAAGACAGGGAGGCTTTTGATATTTAAGTCACTGACTTAGTGGTGGGACCAGGCTGACTTGATCGGACGACCAAGGGAGAATTATTTCGCCTTTAAATCAATAAGATAATTAAACCCTTTCAAAATCCACTGTAACCTAGTAAAGGTTAAAGTATGCGACTCTCAGTAGCTTAGAAGAAGAAGTCTACTTAGGCCGTTATACCACTAGGGCACCAGCAGTTATTTGCGAAGCTTGCCCAATGCCTGCTCCAACAGCTCCAGTGACTGACGATGCTTGACTGGGTGCATCTTCCGAATGTTGGCGAGCTTCCAGCGCACTGCAGGCAGTTGCGCAACGCAAGAATGAGCAAACAGCGCCCAGTCGGGGCTCCCTTGCTTGAAAGACAAAAGAAAGCGAACGTCCTCATCCTTCATCAGCTGACCTAAGCGCGACAACAGTTCAATACGGGTCTCCTCCAGATCCTGCAATGGCAGGTCCACCCTGGCCATCCCGATAAACTCCTGTCTATAGACATCGTCCAACGGTTTCAATCGCGGGTTGACCACCTCGTTCATGGGTCTGGGATGCCCCAGCAGATAGACCAGGAAGCCTTCAAATACACTTCGATCCAGGCCGCACTGGTCCAGAAGCAGCTTCACATCGAAGAGATCTCTGGGGTGCTGGCGATCCAGCGCTGCACAAATCTTGCCGCCATAAAGATCCGGCAGTGACACCACCTGCACCGCAGCAAAGCCGTACTCATCCTCTACGGCTTCTACGACATCGAGCTCCTGAGGCGGGTGCAGGGTGCCGCGCAGTACCGGCGATACCTCCACCTTCACTTGTCTACGCCCTTTGTGCACCAGGATCCTTAGTTCATCTCGTCGGTTATCTTGAAGCTCGGCCCGCACGCCTGGCAGTCGGGTACTGAAGGCCTGTGCCAGACGCTGCAACGCCTCGCGACAGCTTCGCAGTGCCTCGTCGCGGGGTTCCAGCGGTAGGTAAGCTAGGTCGATATCGACCGATCGCGGGGTAATGGCTGCACAAAAAGGTTAATGGCCGTGCCGCCCTTCAGGGCGAAGCAAGGCTCGTCATTGAGAAACGGCAGCAGCGAGACCAGCAGCCTGACCTGTTCGTGGTAGCGAGCTTCAATCGGCATGCAGGAACGCCTCCGGCACCGTCACGTGATATTCCCTGTCCAACCTGCCCCCCTGGCAGAGTTGCCGCTTACCTTTGCCGAGGTCCAGTCGACCCGGTTCCAGTCGACCGTACCAGGTATGCCCGGCGTGGCGGGCCAACACAAGGAAGGCACGTTTGATTCTCACCGAGCGGCACCCCTCCAGCAATACCTGAAGTCGGCGCGGGCGCAGCGTATTGAGCCCGCCGAAGGTGTCCACCAGCTCACTGCTGAACAGCAGCTCATTCGGCGTCACGGCGATCCACTCCAGGACCGCCCGCTCGGGGGTCGATACCTGCAAGCTGAAGGCCCTGCCGGCCGGCGCGTAGCCCGTGAAGCTACCGGGAAGCTGCACTGGCAGACCCTTTTCAGAGTGGAGCACCATCCGCCCTGCCCACTCGGCGTCACTCAACCAACGGGGCAGCCGAGCGGCCTCCTTGCCATACAGGTGCGTTGTGCGCTCCCCCATGGGCAGATAATGAACAAAACCATGCAGCGCCAGGGCCGTCTGGCCACCAGGCCAAATCGTTGGTGAATCCGTGTTGTCACTCGCCTGCAGAGCGAAAACAGCGCTCTCCCAAGTAAGAGGATCTCCCGCTTGGCAGTAGGCGCCGTGCCCCACGCGTTGCAGCCAGCCACTGCTGGCCAGCTTACGCGCCTGATCAGATGTGACGCCGTGCGACGCCAGCCAGGCGGTCGTCACGACAGCGCCATACGGGATCTTGTGCAGCAGCTGGTTTATTTTCACGTTAAAAAGCGGCCTTAAATTCCGTCTTCAGAGTGAAGAATAAACCACATTGGTTTATCTTCAAGCACAAAATCGCCATTCACGGCCGTTTTGGCGGATATTTTAAACCGAAAGCCAAGTCTCCGACCCTGTTTGAGCCCGAATTCAGCAGGAGGTAGCTTGAGGGACGAAGCTAGGCCAAGAAGGCCGCTGCAGGGCCAAAGCGGCCACACATAACGTCAATCCTGATAGTGCGTGTACTTTTTCGCACTTCCCGTCACTTGGTCGGCGGGATATTTCTCCGCATTCTTCTCCATCTTCGCCCAGCATGCCGCTTCGATATCCACGCCAAGCTTGCCCGACAGCCGAATCAGATAGAGCTGAACATCGGCAATTTCGTCACGTACTGCACCTAATTGCTGCTCGTCCAGTTCCTTAGACTGCGCTTCGGTGAGCCACTGGAAGCACTCCTGCAGCTCTGCCGCCTCCACTGTTAGCGCCATTGCCAGGTTCTTGGGCGAGTGGAACTGGTCCCAGTCGCGCTCTGTGGCGAACTGTTCCATGGCATCGTGGAGCTGCTTGAACGGGTCGGACATGTGCGTTTCACCTAATTCTTGGGTATTGGATTGATGTGTGCATGCCTAGAACCAGGCTCGCTACCAAGCATCGATATGGGCGACCATAATGCAGCCTATCCCCTCACAACACAGAAAGAAATTCACCAATAACCTTCAGGTCTTCAAGCTCGTCTTCGAGCACAATGTCTTTATAGCCAAAGGCGTTGGTCTGGGGTTTCAGTACGATACGCTGGTTCACGAATTCACCGTATTCTTCGATTTTTTCGCTCTGATACAGCTTGACCGTAAAACTGCCACCATGGTCCGGGTCTTCGATAGATCTATGCTGTACTACGACAACCTTCCCATGCCGCGTGCCGCCGGGGTTGGCCCGGAAAAGACACCAAGCGCCATTGGGGATACGCCGGTTCATCGACTCACCCATCACTCGACTGACGAACAGATCAGGGCTTGCTCGCATGAAGTCAGGCAGCTCGACCCAGTGCTCAGCTTCTGCGATCTGCATATCGCTGAACTCTCCGGCGGCAATGCTCAAGTCGTAGACGGGCACATGGCGCTCGAACGGAGCGGCCTCGTCACGCGTCACGATGGGAAGATGCAAGCCGTCCAGCATCTCGTCATCCTCAGACACGTTCAGTCGCTCGGTCGCTGCTTGAGCAAAGGCCGCGAAGTACTCACGAGTCTCAGGGTCGGTGGCAAAGACGTAACAACCCTTCTGACCCCGCGTCATTAGCGTGCGATAGGTGTTCTTGACGATCTGGTCAGCCAGTGCGCGTGCATGCTCGGGCTGTTCCTTAAGCATTTTCTTGTATCCATGCACTGAGCGATCCTGCCCTGCCCGTTCCTTCGCATCCGTCACCACACGGCCATCACGAATTACGAAGTCGTCGCCGATGATGACTCCGACGTAGTCGAACTCGAGTCCCTGGCAGGTATGTATACAGCCTACTTGATCGACAGAATCATCGGCGATAGCCCACAGCATACCGTCGTCATCCAGGTTCCACTGGGCGGCAAAGTCATACTCAGGCAAGACAATGTCCATGGCCTGTTTGTCCTTCTTGCTCGCCCAAGGCCAACAATACCCCGCCACCATGCGCGCTTTGTTAGCCTTGTGGTTCTTCTCAAGAATAGCCTGACGCATCTCGCTCGGGTCATCGAACACTTGGAACTCGTAGTCGATGTCATCCAGATCGGTGTTGGCCGTAGTGCGAATCTGAAGCGCATGATCAAGCCAGGCTAGGTAGCCATCCGAACCGTTGCAGCGAAATTGCGACGCCAATTCTAGCTCGTGGACGTCGGCTCCGCACTCCGCTGCTCGCCGCCTAATCTCTTCAACCGTCCCCACATCCTTCAGCGTCACGCGCTGAGCCTCATCAATGAAGAAGATGGAGAACCGTGACGCGGCGATTACCTCCCTGATCTGACTCTCGCCCAAGTTCTGATACATGCCGGACTTTTCGTTCAAGCGATGCGCTTCGTCCACAATCAAGGCATGGAAGATGTCTGGCTCAGCGTTGACGTAGCTACCCGAGCCCTTGAACAGGTTATCGATGTGGGTCTTCTTGCGTGTCCCAGTCAGTTTTTTCTTGAAGACCTCTCGAGGGGCCGAGTTGCGCGACACGTACTGCGTCATCATCTCGCGGTTAGTCAGCTCCACCAGCAGGTTAATAGCCACCACCGACTTGCCGGTGCCCGGCCCACCTTTGACGATCAAGCACTGCTTGTTGCCACTATCTGCCCGGTGGGCTAAATCAAGCGCGGTTTCGTAGACCAGTTTCTGCTCGTCAATCATCAGGAACTCGGCGTTACCATTCATCATCGACGCCAGCGCATCTGCCAGGTTTTTGCTTGGTTTGATCACACCGTGTTCGATGCGATACATGATGCCGTTACTATCACCGTACTTGATGTGCTTGCTGAGGAACTCTGAAAGCCGCATTGCATCGCGAGAAATAAAGACCGGTGCACGGCTGGTGTGGTGTTCGTAGAAGGGGTCATTGATGGCGTCTGCGTGCTTCATGTTGTGCAGGTAGGCGCAAGGCACCAAACGGATCGACTCGGAGCGTACCGTCTCATTATAATCTTCGATCAACGCTCCATAGGACCAAGCCTGATACGACGGATGGTTAGTCTCGCGCACTCCACCACCCAGCTGGGTACGCACGATGGCATCCTTTTTGGTCACCTCGACGGACTGCCACTGTTTCAGTTCCACAATTATCGCAGCATCGTCTCGCTGATGATTCTTGCCGGTTAGGATGAAATCCACACGGCGATTGGTCAGCGGAATATTGTATTCGATAGCCACCCCCGCCGATGCGGGAATGCCCTCATCAAGCAGAACGCTCATCATGAAGCGAAGGGAGTTCTCCCAGGACGTCACCTCACTGCGGGGCGAGTTGCGGCTCAGCTTGCGTGAAACTTCATTTTCTATGATGTCGCTAATGGCGTTTGCACGTACTGCATCGATGAATTGCTGTTTGGTGGAGCTATAAACCAGCATCGGCCAGACATTCCTAATGTGTTCAACAGGAGCATGCACGAAAGCTTTGTGAAATCCATTAACGCACACGAATTTTCAACAAGATAACGCGATGGTAGCGACACTAATAGACAGGAGAGTAAAAAATAAAAGGGGAGAATAGCGCTGGGGATTGACCGCGGCAGCGAAAATAAAAGGCGGCAACAGCCTAATATCTTACTGACAAAAAGAGGGAGAATGGTGGGCCCAGTCCGACTTGAACGGACGACCAAGGGATTATGAGTCCCCTGCTCTAACCAACTGAGCTATGGGCCCGAAAGGCGTGCATATCATAGCGAATGTGGTGGAGCGAGGCCAGCCCCCGTTGGAGCTATCTTGTCATTTAGGCGGCACTTTTTGACGCTTAGCGGGTCTTGAGGGAAGCCCTTTCAATAAAGGCCCTTGATTAGGAGATACGCTTTGAAAGCATTGATGGCGCTTTTTTCGCTGCTGCTGGCGGTGCCAGCGCAGGCGGACTGGCAGTTGGACCCTGACCGCTCGAACGTGCAGGCCTCCATTACCCAACTGAATGGCGATGAACCGCAAACCCATCACCATCAGGTACGCGACCTGCAGGGCGATATTTCCGAGGATGGCACGCTGCGCCTGCCGCTCAAGCTCAGTCAAACGGATATGCTGACGCGGTTTGGCGAGCTGCCCACCTGGGCCGAGATGCTGGCCAATACCACCCTGGTCACGCTGGTGGCGCAGATGCCACCGGAACGCTTGGACGCGCTGGACATTGGCGAGTCGCTGGTTGAAACGCTGACATTCCGGTTGCAAAGCGACATGGTCAACCAGGAAGAAGCCGTCCCGCTGCGCTTCACCCGCGAGGGCTTGAATGAAGTACGCGTCACCCACGCCGAACCCATGGTCTTGGATGGCCGCGCACTGATGGCCAACGCGACGCTGCGCAGCGTGCTCTCGCTGCTGGGCTACCAGGAGATCGACGAGCACGTGCCGGTCACGCTCGATGCGCGGCTAGTTAACCGTTAAGCGCTTATAGTGTCGGCGTCTCCCATCTCGGCCTCGCCGGTTTGCACCCGCCACTGGGCGGCGTAGTGGCCGTTGGCCGCCAGCAGGCTTTGATGGGTGCCGCGTTCGGCCACCCGACCCTTTTCGATCACCACGATTTCATCGGCGTGCACGATGGTGGATAGCCGGTGGGCGATCATGATCACCGTGCGCCCGTGGGCAATGCGTTTCAGCGAGCGCTGAATGGCCGCCTCAGTCTCGTTATCGACGGCGCTGGTGGCCTCGTCCAGCACCAGAATCGGCGGATCCTTGAGCAGCGCCCGGGCCAGCGAAAGCCGCTGACGCTGGCCGCCGGAAAGCCGCACGCCCCGCTCGCCTACCGGCGTGTCCAGCCCCTGGGGAAGCGTTTCGATAAAACTCCACGCCTCGGCGGTTTTGGCCGCATCGATAATCGCCTCTTCATCAGCGTCCGGCTTGCCGTAAGCGATATTGTCGCGAATACTGCCTTCAAACAGGTAAACGTCCTGGCTGACCAGGCCAATCGCCTGGCGCAGTGAGTGCATACTCACGTCCATGACCGGCTGGCCATCAATAAGCACCCGCCCGCTTTCGGGGTCGTAAAAGCGGAGTAACAGCTTCACCAGCGTCGACTTGCCGGAACCGGTGGCGCCGACCAGCGCCAGGGTATGCCCGGCAGGCGCGTGAAGGTCAATGCCGTCAACACCGACTTCGCTTGCCGAGTAATGAAAGCTCACCGATTCGAAGCGCACTTCGCCCTGGACGGGTTGGGCCAGCGGCGTGGCGATGTCGTCTTTCACCGTGATGGGCTCTTCCAGCAGGTCGAGGATGCGCTTGGTGCTGGCCATGGCGCGCTCGAACAGGTCAATCACCTGAGCCAGGCCGGTCAGTGGCCACAGCAGTCGCTGGGTCAAGAACACCAGCACGCCGTAAGCACCCACGTTCAAATCACCGTTGAGCGCCATCATCCCGCCGACGGTAAAGGTGGCCAAAAAGCCCGCCAGAATCGCCATGCGGATGACCGGAATAAACGCCGAACTGACCTGAATCGCCCGGCGGTTGGCATTCACGTAGGCCTCGCTGGCATCGCGCAGGCGCTCGGCCTCCCGCGCTTCACTGGTAAAGCTCTTGATGGTGGCAATACCGCTCAGATTATTGGAGAGACGGCTGGCCAGATCGCCGACCTTTTCACGCACGTCGCTGTACAGCGGTCCTGCCTTGCGCTGGAAATAGAACGCGCCCCAGATAATCAGCGGGATGGGCGTAAACGCCAGCAATGCAATCAACGGCGAGAGCACGAAAAAGACAGCCCCCACAGCGACCACCGTGACGCCCACCTGAATCAGCGCGTTGGCACCGCCGTCGAGAAACCGTTCGAGCTGGTTGACGTCATCGTTCATGGTGGCGACGAGCTGGCCGGAGCTTTTCGACTCAAAAAACGCCATATCCAGCCGCTGGGCGTGCTCGTAGGTATCCTGGCGCATATCCGCCTGCAGCCGTTGGGCCAGGTTGCGCCACAGAATCTGGAACAGGTACTCGAACAGCGACTCACCCGCCCAGATAAAGAACGTCAGCACGGCGAGAATGGTGATCTGCTCTTGGGGCGTCTCAAAGCCTAACCGCGCCACAAAGCTCTGTTCCTGGTTGACCACCACGTCGATCGCCACGCCGATGAGGATCTCGGGGGCGATGTCGAACAGCTTGTTGATGATGGAGCAAACGGTGGCGGCGATAATCCGCCGCCGGTAGCCCTTGGCGTAGCGCAAAAGGCGCATTAGCGCCTGAAAGCTCTGATTCGGCGAACCATTAGCTTGAGATCGAGGCGTGGAAGAAGCCACAAGTATTCCTTACTGAGCGGTTAGGGGTCGAGGTATGCGACCTATCGTAGCATTTTCCAATCATTGTCATGGGGCTGGGGCTTGTAGACAACGCTTGGAAATCGGGCTCAGGAACAGGCGCGGCGCACATTGGCAAGCAAGGGGCTACCGGTATCGGGGTCGATAATCAGCGTGCAGTCCACCTGGTAAAGCGCACGTACCAGTTCTGGTGTAACGACCTCTGCCGGAGCTCCCTGGGCGACAATCTGCCCGTCATTCAGGGCGATGAGATGATCAGCGTAGCGGCAGGCGCTTGCCAGATCGTGAAGTACCATGACCACCGTACGTCCTTGGCTGGCGAGATGGCGTACCAGTTCGAACACCTCGATCTGATGGCCCAGGTCCAGTGCTGAGGTTGGCTCATCGAGAAGCAACAGCGGTGTTTGCTGGGCGATGGTCATGGCGATCCATGCCCGTTGGCGCTGCCCGCCGGAAAGCGCTTCCAGTGGCCGCTCGGCCAATGCTTCAAGCCCCGCGGCGTTCAAGGCGTGTTCCACCACGCGCTGGTCTTCCGCCGACCACTGGCGCAGCCAGCCCTGGTGCGGTTGGCGACCGAAACGAATCAGTTCACTGACCGTAAGCCCTTCCGGCGCGACGGCCTCCTGCGGCAGCAAGGCGAGCTTTCTGGCCAGTTCGCGGCCGGGCAGGCGCTGAATGTCCTCGCCGCTCAACAACACCGTGCCATTGTCGGGTTTATGTAAACGGGCAAGGCCCGACAGCAGCGTGGACTTGCCGCACCCATTGGGGCCCACAATCGCGGTGACCTGGCCGCTGGGCAGGCTGACGCCGAGCGATTCGATGACGCGCCGGGCGCCATAGCTCAGGGCGAGCGACTCGGTGGCAAGCGTGGGGGATAGTTCAGCAGAAGTCATGCGTGGCTCCGTTGCGGGCGCATTAATATCCATAACAGCCAAGGGCCGCCGATCACCGCGGTGACAATGCCGACGGGAATTTCAATCGGGACAAGCAGGGTTCGCCCGGCGAGATCCGCAAGGACCATCACCAACGCCCCCGCAAGCGTCGATGCCAGTAGGGGCACCTGGCGTGAGCTGGAGAGCGAACGGGCGATTTCCGGGCCAATCAACCCGACCATGCCGACAGGGCCTGCCACCGCCACCGCCAGAGCGGTCAATACGACCGAGAGCATCAGCACCTGGAAGCGGCGGGCTTTGACGTTGATGCCCAGCCCATAGGCGGTGGCATCCTTAAAGCGCATCAGCGATAGCGGACGCGCGACGACGCAAGCGGCGATCACGCCCGCTCCCAACCCAACGGCAAGCAAGCCAACCGCGTCACCGGGGCGGGCATTCAGCGACCCGACGGTCCAGGGGTAAGCGGCGTTGGCGGTATCGATCGCCACCCGCGCCAGCATCAGTTGTGTCACCGCACCAAACACCGCGCCCACGCCAATCCCCGCGACGATAAACCGATAGCCCTGGGTGCCGCCGCCCGCCACCAGACCAAAGGTCAACGCGGCGGCCGTGGCGGCCCCCGCCAGCGCCATGGCAGGTGGCGCCAGCGAGACACCCATGCCCACCACCGAGGCCACAGCAAAAGCGGTCGCACCGTTATCGATACCGATAATCCCCGGCGTGGCGAGCCGGTTGCGCGCCAGGGTTTGCATCAACACACCGGCGAGCGCGAAAGCCGCCCCGGTCAAACAGGCCGCCACCAACCGGGGAAGACGCAGTTCCTGGACGGTAAACACGCTGATCATTTCGCCCCGGCCGAATAGCGCTGGCAGTACGGCGCTAACCGGCAGCGCCATGCTCCCCAGGCTCAAATAAAGCACACCGGCGCACAGCAGGGCGACGCACAACCCCGTGCTGACGACCAGCGCACGTTGCTCAATCAGCACGCTGCAGACGCTCCCCCATGGGGAACGCCATGCAACACGCCAGTAGCCCGACGGCGCGGTCACCGCCTGTGGACGGCGCTGAGGCATAAAGGTCGATGTGGAAAAGTCACTTGTTTTCGAGTTCATGACAAGCCAACGCCAGAGGTTATAAAGACGGTAGCCGCCTGGCGCGGACCACCGCGACCAGCACCGGCGCGCCGCACAGCGCGGTGAGCACACCAATCGGTAGTTCCGACGGCGCCACCGCCACGCGGGCAATCATATCTGCCGCCAGCACCATCAACGGCCCAATCGGCAAGCAAAACCATAGCGTACGGCGAATGTCCGGACCGGCCATCGCCCGGGCGGCAAACGGCACCACCAAGCCGATAAAGGCAATGGGCCCAGCCATTGCCGTGGCGCCCCCTACCAGCAAGGCCACACAGGCCACGACGCACCAACGAATCAGCCCGGGGTGATGGCCCAGCCCTGAGGCCGCCCGCTCGCCCAGCGCCAACGCCGCCAGCGGGCGTGCCATTAACACCACCGCGACGGCGGCGACCAGCATGCTGGGCAGCATTGCGGCGAGGTCGTCCAGGCGTCGCCCGGAGAGGCTGCCGATGACCCAAAAGCGGATTTAATCCGCCGCGCGCTGGTCATACAGCAGCATCAGCGAGGTCAGCGAGCTCAACAGCCCCGAAAACGCCGCCCCCGCCAGCACCAGCCGTACAGGATCACTGCCAACCCCGCGCACCCGCGTCACGCTGAGCACACACAGACAGCCCACCAAAGCCCCCAACTGGGCAACCGAAATACGCAGCGTTGCAGCGCTGGCCCCCATCACCAACGTCAGCGCAACGGCAAACGCCGCCCCGGCGCTGACGCCTAGCAGGCCGGGTTCGGCCAGCGGATTACGCGACACCGCCTGCAACAGCGCCCCCGCGACACCCAGCGCCATGCCCACGACAATGCCAATCAAGGTGCGCGGCGCCCGCAGTTGCCACACCACAAAGCTCGCGTCGCTATCCTGGCTACCGGCCAGCACCGCCAGCGCACGCAGCGGCCCAATTTCACCGGCGCCAATCAGAAGGCTCACGAGACTCACCGCCAAAAGGGCGGTGAGGAGTAACGTCATCTGCGTTCGTTGACGGGCGACGCGAAGCGGCATCACGGCAACAGGGCAGCTTCAATGTCGTCAAGGATCGCCTGGGCCGCCAGTGGGCCGTTGGCGCTCGACCATAGCTGGCCATTCACCGGCACGACCTGGTCGCGCTGTACCACATCGAGCCGCGTAAAGGCGCTGCTTTGCTTGGCAGCTTCCAACGCTTCCCGTCCGTCTTTATTCAGCGTGGCCAAAAACAGCCAGTCGCCATCTACCCGGGAGAGGTTTTCAAGGCTCAGCACATCGCTGTGCACGCCCAGCTCGCCCACCAGCCCGGCGTCTTCCACCGTCAGGCCCACTTGACCAAGCAGCCCGGCGGCGAACAGGTTCTTCGACATGACCATCGGCCCGCCCGGCATCCAGCGCACCACAAAGGCCGTGCCGCCTACACCGGCCGCGTCCAGAGCGCTCGCTAATTCCGCGGCGCGCTGGTCAACGGCGCTAATGGCGTCTTCGATAGCGTCCTGGCGATTCAGGGCGTTGCCGTACAGGCGCGCTTCGGCTTTCCAGTTATCCGGAGCAATCGGCTGAGTGGGCGGCACCACGGTGGGGGCAATGCGCGAAAGCAGCTGATACTGCTCTTCAGTGAGCCGAGCGGGCGCCAGGATCAAATCCGGGCGCTGCTCAAGCACGGCCTCAATGTTGATTTCGCGCACCACCCCCATGATGGCGGGTCGCTCATCACCCAAATGCGCTTCCACATACTCGGCGACGTTATCGCCACCCCGGGTGGTCACCGCGCCCAGTGGGGTTACCCCCGCCGCCAGCGAGGCATCCAGCGCGCCTTCGTACAGGGTCACCACACGCTCGGGGGTGCCGGTGACTTCCACATCGCCAAAAGCGGTATCCAGGGTGCGTGCCTGGGCGGCGCCTCCCCATAAGCCACTCAACAGTAGTCCCACAATGCCGACGCGCAGTACGTTAGCTCGCATACGTTATGCCTCGCTGGTTAGAAAGGCATGGATAATAACGATTATCAAAAGCACTTTCATCAAGATTCAGGCGAATGGCGTGTTCCTTTCCACGCAACGCCCCGCCGCTACTATTTTCAGCCTGGAGATAACCGCCATGGCAGCCATAAGGCAATATCTGCTAGGTTATGGGGCCTTGGTAACGGGAGCATGCGGGTACTGATCAAGGAGTTAGTTCACTGGAACATTTACTTAATGGCTTATCGCCCTTCGTATTGAGCCTGTTGATAGGGACATCCTTCCTGACCTCACTGCTCACCGCCTGCCTGGGCGCCGGCGGCGGTGTCTTGCTGCTGGGCATCATGGCCCAGGTCGTTCCACCCCAGGCCATTATCCCGCTGCATGGCATGGTGCAACTAGGCTCCAACGCCAACCGGGCGGCGATGCTTTGGCGTGATATTGACCGTCAGATGGTTGTCACTTTTTTACCCGGTGCCGCGGTGGGTGCGTTGCTTGGTAGCCTGGTGCTGATTTCCCTGCCCCCTGATCTCCTCTATTTGAGCATTGCCAGCTTTATTGTGTATTTATGCTGGGGCCCGTCACTCCCCAGAATCGTCATGGGCCGGAGAGGAACCCTCTTGATGGCTACCCTCACAACGTTTTTGACGCTCTTTGTCGGGGCGACTGGCCCGTTGATCGGTGCCTATCTCAAGCAGCTCTATCATCAACGCTTCACGATCGTCGCGACGCTGGCGGCGGTCATGAGCTTGCAGCACGTCATTAAAATCGCGGTCTTTCAGCAGGCGGGCTTTTCCCTTGTCCCCTGGCTGCCGCTAGCGGCCGCCATGATCGCAAGCGGTGCCATCGGCACCTGGACGGGCCTGCGCATTTTGAAGTACATGCCGGAGCGCCATTTTGCCCATATCTTCAATTGGGTTCTGACACTGCTGGCCGTTCGCCTGGCTTGGCAGGCGATGACCGGTTAACCCTCGACTCCATACACAAAAGCGGGGAGCCACTTTATATCGTGGCTCCCCGCTTTGCTTATGGCGTTAGCACTGTGATTATCTCACCAAAGGTTAGAAGGCCACGTTCAACCCCAACCAAACCCGGCGGCCGTCTTCGACGTAGCCGTACTCATCGTAGTCGATGTCTTCGTCGAACAGGTTGTAGATCCCGGCGTTCACCTTGGTATTGTCGGTCAGCTGGTAGCCGATACCCGTGTCCACAAAGGTATAGGACGGGGCCACCGTTGCATCCTGTGACGGCCCGGTGTTGGGCTGGGTCTCCTCACCGCGATAAGTCACCTTCGTCCACTGGCTGAGCTTAGCCGAGGCTTGCCAATTCAGCGTGGCCGACACTTGGTGACGCGGTAGCTGAGTTAACGGCTCGCCTGCATATTCACCGCTTTTTTGCTCGCTATCGGTAAAAGTGTAACTGGCTGTTAGCTCAACGGTATCAGTTAACGGCGCCGCCACAGTCGCCTCTACGCCCTGAGTCACCGCTTCATCGACATTGACGCGTGTATTTGTATTTAGGTTGCCATTTTCGTCTCTATCATACTGCGTCGCTACCGGGCACTCTGTGGCCGATAAGCCTACGGATGTGCACGGCAACCGTGTAATCTTGTCTTCAAAATCATTATGGAACACCGTGAAGCTGCCGCTAAGGCCATTCTCACTCGCGTACAGCAGACCGATCTCTTTGTTGAGTGAGGTTTCCGGCTCAAGATCGGGGTTCCCATAGGTCGTGCCCCCACGACTAATCGCCCCCCAATCGGAGGTTATTTCACGCAGGTTGGGCGAGCGAAAGCCGGTAGAGACACCGCCTTTCAGGGTCCACTCCGGGGTCATGTTCCACACACTGTAGAGCCGTGGACTCAGGTGACTGCCGTAGTTTTCATCGTCGTCCATGCGCAAACCGCCGGTCAGCGCGACATCGTCGGTCAGCATCCACTCGTCTTCGACAAACAGCGCCCACTGACGTTGCTCAATCGTCGTACGGTCGGAAATCTGATTGGTGGTGCCATCGTCAAGCGACTCTTCTTCATAGCTCGCCCCCACCGTTAGCATATGCATGCCCAGCGGCACCACCGCACTGGTTTTCGCTGTGGTGTTGGTGATTTCGATATCTCGCGACGTATTTTCACTACGTTCACGCTGCACAAAGGTTTCACTGGTGCCCCACTCAAAACGCCCATCATGGGTCAACGCTACGTGCTCATTGGTGTAATCGTTGAAGCTGTCTTCACAGCCACCGCGGCAGCCATCCGACGGAGCTGAGTTGCCCATCAGTGAGGTGCGATCCTGCTCGGTGATGCCCGCCTCGGCAGTGACGTCATGGTTGTCACTCGCGGCCAGACTCAAACGCGCGGTGACGCTTTGCAGGTTTTTCTCCTCGTAGCCGTTAACGATATTGTCCTCGTCGCGTTGCGAGGTGCGCCCAAACAGTTGCAGGCCCAAACGGTCTTCGATCAGCGGCCCGCTCAGGTAGACGTTAGCCTGGCGGCTATCGCCAGAATCGTTATCTTCCTGTAGCACCGTGTCGAGCTGCACATTGCCGTGCCAGGCATCAGCCACCTTGCGGGTAATCACATTGATGACCCCGCCAATGGCATCGGAACCATACAGCGTCGACATCGGCCCACGAACCACTTCAATGCGCTCGATCGCTTGCAGTGGCGGCAGCCAGTCCTGCTCGAACCCGGCGCTGCCGTTGGGGCGAGACTCGCGTGAGTTCTGTGGACGGCCATCCACCAGGATCAATGTGTATTGCGCTGGCATGCCCCGCATGGTGATATCTTTTCCGTTATCGCCTGCCCCGCCGCCGGTCACGATCACCCCAGGTACATCGCGTAGGGCATCGGTGACGTCTTGATAGTGGCCGTCCTCCAGCTGTTCACGGCTTAACACACTGATAGAAGCTGGCGCATTAACGACCTGCTGTTCAAAACCTGACGCCGTAACGACCATATTCTCCAACGACTCGGCTTCCTGGGCGAGTAGTGGTGGTGTTACCAAACCGGCAATGGCGGTGGTCAGATAGGTTTTGTATAAATGTTTCGACATGCGGGGTCCCCAGTGGCGTGCTATGTAATCAATTAACAAAAAACAAAAACTAATAAGAACCATTAGCATCTGAATTCTTGCACAATTTAGCCCCTCTCGGGTTGGAACAGCATGTTCAAATAACCGCAACACAAATCACAATAATTTTTATTCTCTGTGAATGCTGGCACAATACGTCCGTTTCCCCCCGTTCCTGCGGTGTACCCCATGCATGATTTCGACGAACTAAAAGCCTTTGCAGAGGTAATGGAATCCGGCAGCCTAACGCGCAGCGCTCGCAAGTTGGGGTTGGCCAAATCCACCCTGAGCCGGCGTATCAGCCATCTGGAAGCGCGTCTGGAACAACCGCTGCTGCGTCGCCAGGCCAATCGGCTGCTGCCTACCGAGGCCGGGCTTGTCTTCCATCGCTATTGCCAGGACATGCTGAAACTGGCGGCAAGCAGCCATGAAGCACTGGCAGAGCTGCGTGAAGATATCAGCGGGACGGTCACCCTGGAGGTTCACAGCGCGCTGGCAAGAGGCTGGATGGGTCAGGCCCTGGAAACCTTCATGGCCCGCTACCCTAAAATCGAGCTAACGATGCGTACCCGGGAAGCACCGCCCAGTTCGCTCAATAGCCACTGTGTCCACGTCTGCCTCGGGCCGGTGCCGGAAAATGGCCTCCACCAGGAGCCCCTGGGTCGTCTGACACGAGGCCTCTATGCCAGTCCTTCGTACCTCAGCCAGCAACCATTGCTTGAACACCCTCGCGATCTCGCCGACCACCCCTGGATCGACCTGCTGAGCACGACTCCGGATGGCTTGCTGTTGCATCATGAAAGCCTCGGCAATTACCACTTTTATCCGCCCCGCTCACGTTTGCGGGTGGATATGACAGCACTTCACCTGGATGCCATCGCCCACGGCAAGGGGATCGGCCTGCTGCCTCACTGGCTGGCCGACAAACGCGAGGCCCACCATCCCGGTGAACTGACGCCCTGCCTGCCCAATTGGCAGCCAGCGCCGCTGCCTATCACGCTGCTCTACGCCTATGGCTACCAGCCCAGGCGCGTAAAGGCGCTGCTGGCATTTTTGCGCCAGACACTGCCCCGCCAATGGCAGCACAACGAGGCCGCGGCTTAGGTTTTGCTTTAACGACTTGCCAGTTAGTCCGCTACCTATTCACAATAGTCGGCCATTCATTGCCAAGGACGCGCCATGCTGGCGGAACTATTTGCGGTAATGGCCCCTGTGCTGGCGGGCGCTGGCCTGGGGTTTACCTGGGTACGACTGGGCCACCCCTATCCGGTCGATTTTGTGACCCGACTGGTTTTCAATATTGGGACCCCCTCGCTGGTGCTTGCATCGCTCGCCGGGGCGGAAATAGATGCCAGTACCTTTGGCCGCACCATGCTCTCAACCGCGCTGGTCATCATCTGCATGGCCGGGGCAACGTTTTTTGTCGCCAAATTATTGCGCCGCGACTGGCGTGTATTGTTGTCCCCCATGATGTACCCCAATACCGGCAACATGGGGCTACCGGTAGTGCTTTACGCCTTTGGCAGTGCCGGTTTTGTGTACGGTATTACCGTGATGGTCACGGTGTCCCTGTTTCAATTTACCGTGGGTACCATGCTGGCCAGCCGGGGGAATCCGCTTAAATCACTCGCCAAGACGCCAACGGTCTACGCGATCGCCATTGCCATGGCGCTATTGCTGACGGACTCCGAACTGCCGCTCTGGTTGGCGAACAGCGTGGATTTGATGTCGGGCTTTACCGTGCCGCTGATGCTGATCACCCTTGGCGTGTCACTGGCCAGCATTAAGGTCAAAAACCTACGTTCGGGCCTCGGTTTCAGTCTGGTCCGCATTCCGCTCGCCGCAACGGCAGCCTGGCTGATTGCCGACCTGATGGGGCTTCCCCCATTGGCCCAGGGGATTTTGGTGCTGCAAATGAGCATGCCGGTCGCGGTATTTAACTACCTGTTTGCCCAACGTTCTCAGCGTGAACCCGCCTATGTGGCAAGCCTGGTGTTTTGTTCCACCCTGCTGGCATTGATTTATCTCCCGCTGTTACTCATCTGGCTGATGCCGTGAGCTGAGGACGTCAACAGGGAACCTCTCGGCCCCAAAAGCGTCTCTGCTAAACGCGCCTAATATCTGCCACCTTTTGGGAGAGCCCCAATGCGCCGCTTATCTGCCTATGTATTCCGTCAGCGCTGGTTGACCGCTGTTCTTTTTGGGTTATTCGCCAGTGCCCCTGTCAGCGCCGCCGAAATGATTGAGGAACGCGTTGAGACTGACCAATTGGCTTTTTCGATCGAAAAGGTCGCCGGTGGTCTAGAAAACCCGTGGTCGGTAGCCGTACTCCCGGACGGTCGTTTTCTGGTCAGCGAGCGGTCGGGACAACTTAATGTCATTGATGCCGACGGTGGCGAACCACGTGCCCTCGATGGATTACCCGAGGTAAGCCAGCGCGGCCAGGGTGGCCTGCTGGATATTGCTCTGCATCCACAATTTGGCGATGACGATCACGATTGGATCTACTTCACCTGGAGCGAACCCGCAGAGGGCGGCAGTCGCAGCGCGCTTTCCCGTGTCAAGTGGCAAGGTGATCAGCTCGGTGATGTCGAACATCTGTTTGCTCAAGATCGCGCTTCCTCACCAGGGCGCCATTACGGCTCACGCATTGCCTGGCTGCCGGACGGCACCCTGCTGATGAGCATTGGCGATCGCGGTCAAGAGCCGACCCGTGCCCAGGCCGATGACGATCACGCAGGCTCTACACTGCGCCTGGCCGACACCGGCGACGCACCCGACGACAATCCCTTTGTGGGCGATGCGTCCACGCTTGATGAAATCTATACCCAGGGCAACCGCAACATTCAAGGCATGGTGGTCCGACAGGATGGCGAGGCCTGGGCCACGGAACATGGTCCCAGAACCGGCGATGAGCTGAATCGTCTGATGGCGGGTGAAAACTACGGCTGGCCCGAGGTCAGCCGGGGCAATGACTATGCAACCAACGAACCGATCGGCGAAACATCCAAACCCGGTATGGTTGACCCGGTGTACGTATTTGAAGGCCGGTTTGCGCCGTCGGGGCTGGCAGAAGTCACCAGTCGTGCCTTTGGCGATTGGCAAGGCCAGCTATTGGCGGGCGGTCTGAGCAGTGAACAGCTGGTCAGGCTGCATATCGAAGATAATCAAGTCGCTAGCCACGAAATTATTCTTGATGGCGAGATTGGTCGCATCCGCGACGTGCATCAGGGGCCTGACGAGGCTATTTACCTGCTGACAGATGCCGCCAATGGTGGGCTTTATCGCTTACGCCCCGCCGACTAACGGCCAATCACCTATTGACGTTTCATAACCCCGGTTAACGCATGCGTTTACGAAATCTGATCATTCTGACCGTCATCGTCCCGCTATTCATTGTCTTAGTGGTATTCAGCCTGGTGGCGATCAAATCCATGGAAGATAACGTTCGCTCAAAGCTGCAGAATGAAGTCGACATGATCACCCATGCGCTAAGTACAACGCTTGGCTACGCCGTTGCCCGGGAAAGTGATGCGTCGCTTGAGGAAGCCCTGGAGGCCGCTTTCTCTTTTCATCGCATCTACGGGGCCTATGTGTTCGATACCGATGGACGGGAAGTCTACGGCCTGGGGCTCGGCCGCGAGTTGTTTAGCCGCGAGGAGATCCAGCAGGTGATCGCGGACGACGAACTTTACGGTGACTACCGACAGTTTGAAGGCTGGACCTACTACTCGGCCCTCAAGCCCCTGCGCACACCCGATGGTGAGATAAGTGGCGTACTGCAGGTCAACCGTTTAAATACCGGCATCGAAAACTATACCGGGTTTCTCAGCATCGTGGCCGGTCTGGTCTTTGTGTTCGGTGCCGCGGGCATTGTGCTGAGTATCTGGTGGGGTTTTCGTCAGTATATCGAACGGCCCTTGAATCGTTTGCTGATGGTCATGCAGCGCGTCGAGGAAGGTGATCGTAGTCAGCGCGCCAACATTGAAGGGCCAGCGGAGTACCGTCGGCTGGCGTCAGGGCTTAACGGCATGCTGGATGCCATGGCCGAGAAAGATCACGACATCGAAGATCGACAACAGCGCGAAATCGAGCTCGAAAAACGACTGCGTAAATCGAAGAAACTTGCCGAGTTGGGCGTCCTGGCGGCAGGCGTTGCTCATGAAATCGGCGCACCACTGACCGTGATCAACGGTCAGGCCCAGCGGCTGGCTCGGCGTGACGTCATCGGCGACGACGAGCGTGCCCGGTTGAGCCGTATTCGTGGCGAGGTGGAGCGGATCGTTGAGATTGTCCGTCAGTTGATGGAACTGGGCCGCCAGCATAACGTTGAAAAAGACCAACAGCCCCTCGACGAATTGGTGCACAATGCCAGCGCCCTCGTGGAAGACGAACTGGAGCCGCGTGGGGTGCATCTGGAAACCCACCTGCCCCGCCCAACGCCAACATTGCTGGCCAACGGGCAGCAAATTATTCAGGTAATTACCAACCTGTTGCGCAATGCGGCCCAGGCCAAAGGCGTTCGCCACATCCGTGTCCGTGCCGAGCAGCAGCAACACGAACTTCATTTATGGGTTGAGGATGACGGCCCTGGTATCCCCACCTCACACCATCAGCAGGTATTTGATCCTTTCTTTACCACTAAACCCGTTGGCCAGGGCAGCGGGTTAGGCCTTTCGATGGTACACCGAATTATTAATGACCATGGCGGCACAATCGGCGTATTCAACAGCCCCTTAGGCGGCGCCGGTTTTGAAATCACGCTGCCTCTTTACGACACCACACCTGCATGAGGGCCATGTCTGTGAAGCATCCGGAACATTTTTTACCTTTGTTGGTAGTGGAAGATGACAGCGCTATACGCGAGCTGCTGGAAGAAGAGCTACAGGACGCGGGTTACACTACCCATGGTGTTTCCAGCGCCGAGGACGCCATCGCCCAGCTAAGCCATACGGCCGTATCTCTGATTATTACCGATGTCCGCCTGCCCGGTATGAGCGGCATTCAATTGCTTCAACAGCTACGTCACCAGGGCAGTGAGCTGGGCATTATTGTGATTACGGCCTTTGGAACTATCGATCAGGCCGTTGAAGCGCTCAAGCTCGGGGCCGACGATTTCCTGACCAAGCCGCTGGATCTTGACGCCGTACGTGAATCGGTATTTCGCGTGCTGGAACGCCAGCGCCTGGCGGTGTCCCACGCCACTGATACTAGCCATTTTCACGGCATTGTGGGCCAAAGCGACGCGATGCGGGCGCTTTTTAATGATGCCTCACGCTTGGCAAAAAGCGATGCCCCCATCCTACTGCTGGGAGAAAGCGGCACCGGCAAGGAACTTTTGGCCCAGGCGATTCACCAGGAAAGCTGGCGTCACGATGCGCCTTTTGTGGCGGTCAATTGCGCCAGCATTCCCGCTGAACTGATGGAAAGTGAGTTTTTTGGTCACGTTAAAGGGGCCTTTACCGGTGCCAACGAGGCGCGACAGGGCCTGTTTCACAGTGCTCAGGGAGGCAGTCTCTTCCTGGATGAAATCGGTGAAATGCCGATCAATCTCCAGGCAAAACTGCTCCGCGCGCTGCAGGAAAAAACCGTCCGCCCCGTTGGCGGCGAGCGCGAAGAACCGGTCGATGTACGGATCATTGCCGCCACACACCGGCATCTGGAAAAGGAAATCGAGCAGGCCAACTTTCGAAGCGATCTATTCTACCGGTTGGAAACCTTCTCGTTACGCATTCCCCCTCTGCGGGAACGTGGTCCCGACATTGAACATCTGGTATTCACGCTGATCGACAAGCATGCCGATGCGCAGCAAAAACAGATTGAGCAAATCGAACCCAATGCGCTCCATTGCCTGCTCCACTACCCTTACCCAGGTAACGTGCGCGAGCTTGAAAATGCGATTATGCGCGCCGTTACGCTCAGTGAAGATGGCACGCTACACCATCAGCATCTGCCTGAACGACTGCGCGAACACATCTCTCAGGATGCAGCCCAGACGACCGCGACGGTTACCGGTGAAGTGCTACCCACACCCAGAATGCCAACGGCAACAGCGGCTCCCTGGCCCAGCCTGGAAGAAGTGGAGAAGCGTTATATCCGCAAGGTATTGGAAGCGACAGGCGGCAACAAACGGCGCACCGCAGAAGTGCTGGGCATCGCCCGCCGCACCCTTTACCGTCGCCTGGAAGATAGCGAAGAGTCATGAATAACAACAGACAGCTAAAAAAAACCCCCGCGGGCGCGGGGGCTGAAAGGATGATAAACCGTGAAGACAACCGCAGGGAACAAACAGTTGGACGGTTTACCATCGTAGGGACTTGATAACTAAACTGGTTTACTGACTGCTGCTATCCTCTTCCTCGCTATCCGCGTTTTCTGACTGATCGCCACCGTTACTATCATCGCTGGCCGAGTCATTTGCTGACAGATCGCTTGCATCCTCGCCGTCACCTGGCATGGGATCCGTCCCATCGCCAAAGCCTGGCTCTTCAGTGGCGTCACCTGCCAATGGCTCGCCTTCTTGTGCGGGCTCAGTGCCAGCGGATTCGCCTTCCATTCCCGATTCACCTTGCATGCTTGCTTCGCTTTCCATCGCCGGATCATTTTCCTGCTCAGAAACGAATTGATCATCCTGGGTGGAAGCTCCGTCGGCTGCTTCGCTACTCTGCTGATCCTGGGTTGTTGCCTCTGGCACTGCTGTGCCATCTGCCTCTTCTTCCTGACCGCAACCTGCCAGTAACACGCCGCTCAAAAGCAAAGCTGTCAGGACACTTGACTGGCCATTAAAACGATAAAATTTCACGCGCTTACTCCATTCAGCTTGGGACGTTACTGCCTTGTGACGTCGACGTCGGCATTGAGCAACAAGTTCACAGACAGCAATGTTAAATCTACACCTGTGCCGGCTGCTTACTGCTCATGCGTTTACGTTGCGTTTAATTAAACGTTTACCACTCGTTTAGTTTTTGAATAATGTCTAGATTGATCAAGTTTAGAGAATGAATTACAGATTTTATGCCAAGATTACCCTATAAAAACAAAATATATAAAAATCAATTACTTAATATTTAAAATGATATATTTTTCCAGTCTGATTAATCGCTGAGCGGTGGGTAAAAAATGACACATGAGACACTATGCAGCCGCTCAAGACGAGGCGTTGTGACACACCCAAAGCACTTATGTATAATAATTGGTAATCCTTTAGTACTTCATCCCCTATTTCTACTTATGGGTGAGGGTGTTCGCTGGCCTTATGGGTCATTTTTTGTGCCCAAACAGGCATCAACACCTAGCCCAGTTAACAAAAGGCATCGCCGATGGACGAGACACGAAACGTCAAAATTCAGGTGCGAGGCGTAAGCAAGGTCTTTGGTAAAAACCCAAAAAGCGCGCTTAAGCTTCGCGATCAGGGTTTAAAACGCCCTGAAATTCTTGAAAAGACAGGCCAAACACTGGGGCTTTCCGACATCTCTTTCGATGTTTATGAAGGCGAGCTACTGGTCATCATGGGGCTTTCAGGGTCGGGCAAATCCACCCTGATTCGCTGCCTTAACCGGCTCATCGACACCAGCGAAGGGGACATTGTCATCGACGATGAACACATCCCTACGCTGAGCGAGAAAGCGTTGCTTGAGTGCCGTCGTCGGCACTTTTCAATGGTGTTCCAGAATTTTGCCCTCTTTCCCCACAAAACGGTGTTGCAAAACGCTCAGTTTGGCTTGGAAATCCGCGGCATCGCGCCCGCTGAACGCGATCAAAAGGCGCGCGAGTCACTCACCCAGGTAGGCCTGGATGGCTGGGAAGATGCGTATCCCAACCAGCTATCCGGCGGTATGCAGCAGCGGGTTGGTCTTGCCCGGGCACTGGCAAACGATGCCAGCGTCCTGTTAATGGACGAAGCCTTCTCGGCGCTGGACCCCTTGATTCGTAAGGATATGCAGCAGGAACTCCTGCAGTTGCAGTCCAGAATGCAAAAAACCACCGTCTTCATTACTCACGACCTGGACGAGGCGCTGAATATCGGCGACCGCATCGTGCTGCTGAAGGACGGTGAAGTTGTGCAGATCGGCACTCCTGAAGACATCCTGACCAAGCCGGCCGACGACTATGTGCGCCGCTTTATCGAAGGTGTAGACCGCTCGCGCATCCTGACGGCCGAGAGTGCCATGCGCCCGGTGCGCACGACCGCCCGGGAAAGCGATGGACCTCGCACCGCATTACACCGCATGCGTGAAAACAGCGTCGACTCGATTTACGTGACCGACAGGGACCGTAAACTGCTCGGGCTTCTGGAAGCCGAGGAGGCAAGCCGCGCTATCGAGGCAGGTGCCGATACCATTACCGATTACTTGACCCAGGACTTTCGAAAAGTCACCACTGACGAACCGCTTCATAACCTGTTCGCCATGTTCAACGACAAGAGCTTCCCAATCGCCGTCATAGACGAACAGCAACGGCTGCTCGGCGTCGTGGTGAAAGGGGCAGTACTCGATGAACTCGCTCGGGCAGGAGAATAATTATGGATATTCCAAGCATTCCGTTAGGTTACTGGATTGAAAGCAGCCTGACCTGGCTGACCAGCGAATACTCGCTGATCACACGCGCCATTTCTCGCGTTACGCAAACCGGTATCGGCGGCCTCAATGATGGCCTTATGTGGCTCCCACCATGGGCATTACTGGCCATTATCGCGCTGCTGTGCTGGAAAGCCGCATCACCTCGCCTCGCCATCGGCGCGGCCGCTGGGATGGCCTTGATATGGAACCTGGGTCTCTGGGATCCAATGATCGAAACCTTGACGCTGGTGGTGATTGCCACGCTGGTGGCCGTGGTCATGGCGATTCCGGTTGGCATTGCCGCCGCGCTATCCCAACGCCTGTACCGTGTCATCATGCCAATCCTCGATTTCATGCAGACAATGCCGGCGTTTGTTTACTTGATTCCGGCCATCCCGTTTTTCGGGATCGGTTCAGTCTCGGCCATCTTTGCTACCGTGATTTTCTCGATGCCACCAGCGATTCGCTTCACCACCCTCGGCATTCGCCAGGTGCCAGTGGAGCTGATTGAGGCCGCCGACGCCTACGGGGCAACTCGCAGCCAGAAGCTTTTCAAAGTACAGCTACCGTTGTCACTTCCAACCGTCATGGCCGGTATTAACCAAACGATCATGCTGGCGCTCTCCATGGTGGTCATTGCCGCCATGATCGGTGCGGACGGTTTGGGCAGCGAAGTATGGCGTGCCATCCAGCGCCTACGTCCGGGTGACGGCTTTGAAGCCGGTATTGCGGTTGTTATTCTCGCCATGGTGCTTGATCGCTTGACCCAATCGTTCAGTAAGGCGCGCCGATAAAAGCGCCTACTGGCCTTTTACGACACCGGCGTTAAGCTGGTAGGACTTGCACAGCATGGGATACATGCCCATGCTGTGAGTGATACGAAGTAACCACGACGTTGTCTGAGGTAGCTAATTACTACCTCTCCATCTAAGGGAGCAAGTGAATGAAAACTCGTATGTTGAATCGCCGTATCCGTCTCGCCTCTTTGGCACTCATCTCAGGCGCTGGCCTTGCCGCTGGTGGCATGGTTCAGGCTCAGGATAAAGGCACTATCAACCTGGCTTATGTCGAGTGGTCGTCTGAAGTCGCGTCAACCAACGTGGTACGCGCTGTACTTGAGCAAGAAGGCTACGACGTCGAGATGACATCTCTCTCGGCGGCTGCCATGTTCCAGGCACTGTCTACCGGGGATGCCGACGCTATTGTGGCTGCCTGGTTGCCTTCGACCCATGAGAACTATATGGAACGCGTTGGCGACAACGTTGAAGACCTCGGTCAAAACCTGGATGGCACCAAGCTGGGCCTGGTGGTTCCTGAGTACACCGATGTCGATTCCATCGCTGAACTGAACGACAACGCCGATGACTTTAACGGCGAGATTATCGGTATTGATCCTGGTGCGGGCCTGATGTCCCTCACCGAAGAGGTTGTGGATACCTATGATCTTGATCTTCAATTGCGCAGCGGCAGCGGTGCCACCATGACCGCCGCACTTGCAAGCGCTATTGAAAACGAGGAAGACATCGTCGTGACGGGCTGGACACCGCACTGGATGTTCGCCCGCTTTGACGTGAAATACCTGGAAGACCCGGAAAACGTCTATGGTGGCGCCGAGCAGATTCACACTGTCGTGCGCGATGGCCTGAAAGACGACATGCCGGAAGCCTATGCCATTCTCGATGCTTTCGAGTGGACACCTGAACAGATGGGCGAGGTCATGCTCATGAATCAGGAAGAAGACAGCAACCCATACGAAAATGCCAAACAGTGGGTTGAAGATAACCAGGACGTAGTAGAGGAATGGATTAACAACTAATTCCTTGCCTGGTAGATAGAAGAGATGAACTGGTGCGTACCTTGCGCACCAGTTCAGTTGTTTACATCTCGTCTAAACCATAGCGATGACCGGCATATATTTGACTAATGTTGATCATTACAAAAGTATAGTGAGGAGATTGCCGTGTTTAAGAACATTATGGTGCCCGTGGATCTTGCCCACCTGGAAACGCTGGAGCCCGCTTTAAGCGTTGTCGCGGACATGGCCAAACAGTACGACGCGAAAATTACCTACGTCGGCGTTACGGCCAACACCCCTACCAGCATCGCCCGCACACCCCAAGAGTACGAACAAAAGCTGGACGCCTTCGCTCAGGACCGCCATAAGGTTCATGGGCAGCCCGTCAGCATCAAGGTCTATAGCTCGACCGACCCGGTTGCCAATGTTGACGACTTGTTGGTGAAAGCGATCGATGAAACGGGCGCGGATCTGGTCATGATGGCGACCCATTTGCCACGCCATCTGGATATTGTCATGCCCTCTCATGGCGGCAAGGTAGCCACACACACCGACGCATCCGTCTTCCTGCTTCGCCCGAGCAAATAAAGCGACATATTGTTGTAAATAAATAAGGGAGCAACTTTGTGGATAACAAATCGCAAGACCAATCGCCAGATGAGAACGCTCCTTCGGAAGGGATTCCTGCTCCGGAGGGGCCAGCCAACCTGATCGATACCGATTACGTTATCGGCCAGGACAACATCACCACCAAAACGATGGGGGTTAACCTTGACCTACATGGCAAGGTTTTCACCATTTCCTCCATCGTCGTACTGCTTTTCGTCATACTCACGTTGGCCCTGCAAGACACCATCGCGCCAATCTATGACTCAGTCTTCAGCTTCCTGACAGGCAATCTCGCCTGGTTCTTTATCCTGGCGGCCAACATATTCGTCATCCTGTGTATCGGCCTGATCATTTCCCCATTAGGCAAAATCCGGATTGGCGGTGCCAATGCCAAACCTGATTTTACTTATATGGGCTGGTTCTCGATGCTGTTTGCCGCTGGCATGGGCATTGGTCTGATGTTCTACGGCGTCAATGAGCCATTGACCCACTTTGGCACGTCTTTTGACGGTGGCAGTTGGGCACCGCTGGGCGGTGCTGAAGGCGACGAAGCAGGCGCAGCCGCCTTGGGCATGGCAGCGACGATTTTCCACTGGGGCCTCCACCCGTGGGCGATCTACGCCGTGGTAGCATTGTCCCTTGCGCTGTTTGCGTTCAATAAAGGGCTTCCGCTGTCCATGCGCTCGGTATTTTACCCCCTTCTGGGCGAACGCGTATGGGGCTGGCCGGGTCACCTTATCGATATTCTGGCCGTGTTTGCCACACTGTTTGGCCTGACTACCTCGCTAGGCCTGGGCGCCACGCAGGCCGCTGCCGGTTTGACCTACCTGTTTGGTGCACCTGAATCCGATATCACCATGATTCTGCTGATTATCGGCATCACGATCATCGCGATCGGCTCGATACTGGCCGGTGTAGATAAAGGTGTACAGCTGCTATCCAAGATCAACATCGCCATGGCCGCCGCCTTGCTGTTCTTCGTCATTGCGGTCGGACCGACGCTGCTGATTGCCACAGGCTTCTTTGAAAACCTGCTTAACTACGTGGTGCACCTGCCTGCGCTGTCTAATCCGTTTGGCCGCGAAGATGCCAACTTCAGCCAAGGCTGGACGGCCTTCTACTGGGCATGGTGGATTTCCTGGTCTCCGTACGTCGGCATGTTCATCGCCCGCGTATCGCGGGGCCGTACCGTGCGCGAATTCATGGTATCAGTCCTCCTCGTGCCTTCCATCGTGTCAGTCCTGTGGATGACCACCTTTGGCGGTACGGCGATCAACCAATACCTCAGCCAGGGCATTGACGCCGTTCGCGATGCAGGTATCGATCTGCAGCTGTTCATCATGCTGGAGCAACTGCCGCTGTCGCAGATCACGTCGTTCGTGGCCATTGTGCTGGTCATCGTGTTCTTCGTGACCTCGTCGGATTCAGGCTCGCTGGTGATTGACTCAATTACCGCTGGCGGCAAGGTCGATGCTCCCAAACCGCAACGCGTGTTCTGGGCGATTATCGAAGGCGCCCTCGCCATTGCGCTGTTACTGGGTGGTGGCCTGACCGCGCTGCAGACCATGGCCGTCTCGACCGGCTTCCCGTTCACGATCATCCTGCTGGTGGCCTGCTATGCCATTATCAAAGGGTTGATGAGCGAGCCAAAAGCCGTCTAAAAGATCCTTGCATCAAACTTGAACGGGCAGCCTTGGGCTGCCCGTTTTTTTATGCTCAGAAAGATGTTGGTGACGCTTGGGGCATCAAGTCCAGAGCGCCCTCAAGGGCGTGCTGGGCTCATAGTGCGTTGCAATCTGTGCCTGCAACAGCTCCGCTGTCGCCATGGCATCAATCAGCGCATGATGGCCTTGGTAACTCGGCAACCCGTAGCGACGGCGGCTGGCATCAAGACGAATAGAGACCGGCGGGCGCCCCAACCAACGACGAAAACGCGCCCATAGCTTCTGGCGGTGAAGCCTCGCCTCGAGCGACATCGTATCAATCATCGGAAACATGACGCCCTCACCTCGCCGTGACTTGATCGCCGCATCCAAAAAGGGGCGTTCAATATGGCGAAAGTGCACCACCACGATCCGCCCTGCCAAGGCTTCCAGCAGGGGATCGATAATCGCATCCAGATCCGGGGCATTGGCTATCTCGGAGTGGGTGATGTGGTGGAAGGTAATTGAGGCTTCATTAAGCGGGCGCGGCGGTTTCACCACCCAGTAGCGACGCTCGGCAAGCTTGATGCGCCCTAACGTAAACGGCACCAGCCCGATACTCACAATGGCATGGCGACGCTCATCTAGCCCCGTCGTTTCCATGTCCAGTGCGACCATCGGCACCTCGGCAATGGGTGTATCGAGGCTCGGAGGTGGCGTCTCGAAAAAACGCCGAATGGCCGGATCCTGCGCCAGCGGTGCACGTTTTTGCGTATATAGCGCCCAGTCTGCCTGGGTAATTTTCCGACGCGGGCGAATCAATGTCATATTAGCGTCCCGCCCGGCTAGATGGCACGGGATAGCGGAACTTCAGAAATTTTTGCGCATTGCTGAGCACCTGGAAGGCATCTTTCAAGTTGTGCCGTTCACTATCGGCCACGTTCTCCGGCTCGATATTATTGTCGGGTACGCGCTCTTCCTGCAGATCGATCACTTGATGGCGAATGCGCGACATGCACATGAACTCAAAGGCATAGCTCAACTTGTCGCTCATGCCGGTGGCCAGGAGTTGCGTATTGGCAATGTCGTCCAGCCGTTGGAAAGTGTTCTGGGCTTTTGAGCCACAGGCCAATGCATGTACGCGAATCAGATCGACCATCGGTGCTGTTCCACGGCGCTTCAAGTTGATGGAGTTATTATGCTTGCCGTCTTTTTCCATCACAAAGGTCCGGAAAAAACCCAGCGGTGGCGTTCGATTCAGGGCGTTGCGCGCCATGGCGGCTAAGAAGAGCGGTGACTGGGGAGCTTTTTCAGCAATCAGATCCTGGAGCGCTTCTACAAAAACATCTTCGCCATAGAGGCTATCAAGATCGAAAAAGATCGAGCTGTGCAACAGCCTTTCCGGGGTCGGGTTATTGATCCAGTCGGTAAAGTAGCTTTTCCAGACACTCAACGGCTGGCGCCACTGTGAATTGGTCGCCATCACGTCGCCCTTGCAGTAGGTATAACCACAGGCATCCAGGCCCTCACTCACAAAGTCCGCCAGCGCCTTGAAATAGTCGTCGTGCTCTTCGGGAACAAAGTCATCCGACAGAATCAGCGCATTATCCTGGTCGGTGACAATACTCTGCTCATTGCGTGCCATCGATCCGTTGACCATGAAACAGTAGGCCACCGGCGGCGGACCCAGTTTTTCCTCGGCAAGCTCCAACAGACGGCGCGAAAAACTGCGTCCTATGGTCGAGAGTGCACTGCCCACCATGTGGGAGTTGGCCCCCTCCTGCACCATCCGGACAAAGGAGGCACTCACGTCAGGTGCCAGACGCGCCAGCCCCTCAATGCTCGACTGGTGAAAAATATTGCTCACCAGGTAAAGTCCGCTGTGGGTTTCATAGCGAATGATATCGGAGAGGTGCACCACCCCCATGGGTCGCTGACGATAAAGCACCGGCAGGTGATGAACGTTGTTACGCAGCATGGTAAGCATCGCTTCGTAGATCGAAACGTCCGACTGAACCGTGATAAGCCGTGAAGAGACCACCTCCCCTACCTCCGTTTGAGGCGAAAGCCCTTCAGCCACGACCCGGGTGCGAAAGTCGCTATCGGTCAAGATGCCGCATACCTGCCACGTTTGCCCTTCGCTGTCCTTGAAGCTGTAACGCGGATTGGTGCTGCCTTCTTTGAGCACCAGAACGGCTGAGGCTTGTGCATGGCTGACCTGCTGAGCCGCTTGCTGCACTGTGGTCGATGCTTCCACCATAACCGGGTAACGCGCCACCAGCTTGCGAATACGCGTGACCATCATGTCGTTGGATTTCTTTTGCTGCTCTGCGGCGGTTTCCAGTCGCGGACGTTCCACTTCAACAAAGTCAGCGAAGTCCTCGTCTTCTTCGCACAACTGCTGAAATACAGTTTTGGGGATAAAGTAAAGCAGCGTGTCTTCAATAGCTTTGGCAGGAAAGCGCACCTTTTGGTTACGCAATAAGCTGAAGTGGCCAAAGATATCGCCTTCCCCCAGCCGGTTATAGAGATCACCCTGCCTTCGATACACCTCGACCGCACCGCTACGGATATAGCACAGGTCGGACATCGTCTCGTTCAGCGCCAGAATATCGCTGCCGGTCTTGAAGTAACTGACTTCGACGCTACTGGCGATTTCATCCAGCAAGCTGTCCGAAAGCCTATCGAAAGGGGGGTGCTGCCCCATATGCTGACGTATTTCTAGTAGTTCGACGTCCATGCTCTCTCCCCAGACCGTATAACCGGACTTCAACGTGACCTCGTATCCACGTTGATACGGGCATTTATACAAGTGTGGCGCGAAGCAAAAGACGCGTAAACCCTAACCATGAAAAAGCCCGGCGCTTTCGCGCCGGGCTTTGCAACCGCTACATAGCGATGTCATGGAATGACGTTACAAGCGGGTGCAACGCTCAAAGACTGCTTACGATTCCGCCATTTCCTGAACACGCTGCATCATTTCAGGATCTTGCTGGATTGTTTGACCAATTGCGTTGAACGTATCAACATCTAGGCCACTGTCTTCGACGACTTCGATCATGCGGTCATTGGCTTCGGTGCGGACTTCCTGCTGAGCGGCTTCGTCATCGGCTTCCTGCAGACGCTCAGTATATTCCTGAGAGATGACCGCGATTTCTTGTGACGCATCGGCAAACTGTTGCAGCTGTTCATCAGAAAAATCTTGAGTCGGAGCTGCTTCTTGGGTGGCCATTGAGTCCTGTGTGGACTCTTGATCCTGCTGGGCATGAGCCGTTGCCGTCATCAGGCCAGTGGCGAGCAGTGCGGCAGAAAACAGGGCAGTCATACGTTGCATAAAAAACCTCGGTTAACTCGTTATGAATGTGGTTTATGTGACGCGGACATAGCGTCGAGGTTCAACCTTTTAAGTAAAGTAATGTAACAAAAAGAATATCAAGTCACTCACCCTCAACCATATTGGACATTGAGAGCCTTATGAAAGGTGTTATATCGCTCGTACGCCAACGGGATGCCGCGTCACTCGGATTACTCGCCATGCCTGTACTGTTTGTGCTGCTTTGGAGCACCGGCTTTATTGGCGCCAAGTTCGGCCTTCCCTACGCAGAGCCCTTCACGTTTCTATTTATTCGCTTTGTGATGACGGTGCTACTGCTGACGCCGCTGGTATGGGTACTTAAAATATCCTGGCCTTCATCACCCAGGTTATGGACGCATATCGCCATTTCAGGTCTCCTTGTTCACGGCACCTACTTAGGTGGCGTTTTCTATGGGATTTCCCTTGGCATGCCTGCCGGCCTGGCTTCGCTGTTGGTCGGCCTGCAACCCCTGCTGACGGCGGCCTGCGCCGGCCCGCTGTTGGGCGAGCGCCTGGCAAAACAACAATGGCTGGGGCTGGGTTTGGGTTTGCTCGGCATCAGTGCCGTGTTGGGCAGCCAACTTGATCTGGGGCAATCGCTATTCAGCGGCTTTGGCCTGGGTGCCTTGTTGAGTGTCCTGGCCGCTTTAATGGGCATTTCGCTGGGTACGCTTTACCAGAAACGCTTTTGCACGCGTATGCCGCTGCTTTCTGGGGCCGTCATTCAATACCTGGCTGCGGGCGGGGTATTGGGCATTGGGGCGCTGTTATTCGAGACCCGGGACGTCACCTGGTCACTCACTTTTATCTTGACGCTGGGCTGGTTAGTACTGATTCTATCGATAGCCGCTATCCTGCTGTTGATGGCGTTAATCAAGCGCGGCGAGGCATCTCGGGTAGCAAGCCTGTTTTACCTAGTGCCACCCGTTACCGCACTACAAGCGTGGTGGCTATTCGATGAACGGCTTTCCTGGATAGGGCTTGGCGGGATGTTCATTGCCATTGTCGGCGTCGTACTGACGGTGCGCAAACCCGCTGCCAAAGTGTCACCAACATAACGATATAGAAATTCTCAGGGCTAGTATGAAGACGTCTGAATATCACCATTGCGCGCGAGTGGATGGCCGCTGTAACCGGTGCGATACCCCGGTGCCTTTTGCCTTCACCATGGCCTTTCAACCCATTGTCGATGTCGCTGCGCGGCAGGTGATTTATTACGAAGCGCTAGTGCGGGGACCCGATGGCGAGTCGGCGGGATCGATTCTGGGAAAGGTCACCGACGATTTGCTCTATCGGTTTGATCAAGCCTGTCGCATTAAAGCGATTGAATTAGCCAGCGCGCTAGGGATGCAGGCACGTTTATCGATCAACTTCCTGCCTAATGCTGTTTACGAGCCGGAGGCGTGTATCCAGGCGACCCTGGAAACCTCTCAGCGAGTGGGATGGCCCACCGAGCGACTGAACTTCGAGATCACCGAGACCGAGCGCGTTCAGGACCGGCAGCACATGCGTAACATTATCGAAAGCTACCGCGCGATGGGCTTTACCACCTCCCTTGATGACTTCGGCAACGGCTACGCAAACCTGGATCTGCTCACCGACCTGCGCCCGGACACTTTGAAAGTTGACCGTGAGATTGTCATGGACTGCAATAGCAACAAGCGCCGTCAGGCGATTCTGCGCAGTCTGGTGGCCCTGGCGGATACGCTGGGCACTCAATTAGTAGCGGAAGGCGTGGAAACCCGTGAGGAATCGCGCTGCTTAATGGCGTTGGGCATCCCGGTACAGCAAGGTTACTACTTTGCCCGCCCGCAACTGGAAGCGCTTGCGGTTATCGACGACACCCTTTACGACTGATTTAGCCAGGCGGTCCAGGCAGGCGACTCTTTGCCGCCGCCTGTGGTGACCCCACAATGTCATCAATCGACGATGTGTCGTAAATAGTCGGCACCACCCAGGTTACGCATCTGTTGGCGCACCCATTGGCTACGCTGCTCCACCTGAGGGCTTGGACGCGAGGCACTGCGTGTTCGCGGGCTAGGTAATATGGCTGCCAGCAGACTGGCCTGGCGATCTGTCAGCGCGTCGGCCGGGACACCAAAGTAGTGCTGCGCGGCCGCTTCCAACCCAAACACCCCGGCGTCCCACTCGGCGACATTAAGGTAGACTTCGAGGATTCGCTGTTTGCCCCAGATCAGCTCAATAAGCACGGTAAACCAGGCTTCGAGTCCTTTACGCGCCCAGCTTCTGCCCGTCCATAGAAAAACGTTCTTGGCGGTTTGCTGACTGATGGTACTGGCTCCCCTCAAGCGCCCACCCTCCATGCTGGCCCGCAAGGCGCGGCGTAGCTCAGTGATATCGAAACCGTAATGATGAGGAAACCGCTGGTCTTCTGCCGCCATGACCGCCACTTTTGCAGAATCGGCAAGTTGTGGCCAGCTCCGCCATTCCCGCTGCAGCTGTATCGGCTCGCTGTGAATCCAGCTCTGGATTTTACGCTCCACCATGACCATTGATCCCGGTGGGTGCACCACTCGAAACAGCATCACCAGGCTCACTGACAGCACCACAAACAGAAATACGCCACGCCATACCCACCACCATAGCCAACTGAATGAGCGACGTAGCGTACGTTTCAACATGAAAGCTTCCTCACCGTTTCAACAAGTGGTCGGCATGGTAGCGAAGATGGTCATCGATAAAGGTCGCAATAAAGAAGTAGCTATGGTCATAGCCAGGTTGCCGACGCAGAGTCAGAGGATGGTCGTGCGCTTCGCACACGGTCTCAAGGCGTTCGGGCTTGAGCTGCTCTTCAAGGAATTGATCGGCTTCTCCCTGGTCGATAAACAGCCGCTGCCGCGAAGCGCCGTTAGCCACCAGTTCGCAGGCATCGTACTGGCGCCATTGTGCCAGATCGTCACCCAGGTAGTTGGAAAACGCCTTTTCTCCCCACGGACAATTCATCGGGTTAACGATCGGGGCAAATGCCGATACGGAACGAAAGCGCCCTGGATGGCGCAATGCCATGATGAGTGCGCCATGGCCGCCCATCGAATGCCCGCTGATGGATTCGCGACCGTTCACCGGAAAATGCTGACGAACGACCGATGGCAGCTCCTCAATCACATAATCGTACATACGGTATTGCGGCTTCCACGGTGCCTGGGTGGCATTGACGTAAAAGCCCGCGCCGGAACCCAGGTCATAGCTATCGTGTTCGCCGGGCAGGTCAGTACCACGCGGGCTGGTATCGGGACAGACGATCGCGATACCCAGTTCTGCCGCCAGGCGATGCGCACCCGCTTTTTGCATAAAGTTTTCGTCGGTGCAGGTTAGTCCCGAGAGCCACCATAACAGCGGCACCCGCTCTTCCTCCGCTTGAGGTGGCAAATAAACCGCGAACACCATGTCGCAGTCCAAGGCGCGAGAGTAATGCCGATAACGTTTATGCCAGCCACCGTGGCTGCGGTTGGCCGACACTAATTCCAGGGTTTCACTCATGCTCATGAGCAGGCTCCTTTAAAGCAGTAAGCGCGGCGGGTCTCCCCGCCGCGCCCCTTGTTGTAGGCACTATCATACTCAGTAATGCAGGACGGTACGAATACTCTGGCCTGCGTGCAGTAAATCGAAGGCCTCATTGATCTTCTCAAACGGCATATCATGAGTAATAAAGTCGTCGATATTGATCTCACCGTTCATATAACGCTCTACATAGCCCGGCAGTTCGGTACGGCCTTTCACACCACCAAAGGCGGAGCCTTTCCAGACCCGACCGGTCACCAGTTGGAAAGGCCGTGTGGAGATTTCCTCACCCGCACCGGCGACCCCAATGATGATCGATTCGCCCCACCCTTTGTGGCAGCACTCCAGCGCGGAACGCATGACATTGACGTTGCCGATGCACTCAAAGGAGTAATCCACCCCGCCATCGGTCATGTCCACCACGACCTGCTGAATCGGGTCGCTGTAATCTTTCGGGTTCACGAAGTCCGTGGCACCAAACTGCTTGGCCAATTCGAACTTGTCCGGATTGACATCGATAGCGATGATTTTCGACGCCTTGGCCATGGCTGCGCCCTGAATGACCGCCAGGCCGATCGCGCCCAGGCCAAATACGGCAATCGTCGCGCCAGGTTCCACTTTGGCCGTGTTCATGACGGCCCCAATGCCGGTGGTCACGCCACAGCCCAACAGGCAGATTTTATCCATCGGCGCCTCTTTGGACACCGCTGCCAGGGATACTTCGGGCAGCACGGTATATTCGCTGAACGTGGACGTCCCCATGTAATGGTGAAGCATCTTGCCATCCAGGGAAAAGCGCGAGGTGCCATCGGGCATGACCCCCTTGCCCTGGGTGGCACGAACGCTACCGCACAGGTTCGTCTTGCCCGACAGACAGAATTTGCACTGTCCGCACTCGGCCGTATAAAGCGGAATGACGTGATCACCGGGCTTGAGACTGGTGACACCCTCGCCAACCTCCTGCACCACACCGGCACCTTCGTGGCCCAGCACAGAAGGAAAATTCCCCTCTGGATCAGCGCCTGAAAGCGTATAGGCATCCGTGTGGCAAACGCTTGTCGCCGCCATCTTGACCAGCACTTCACCCGCTTTGGGCCCTTCTACATCAATCTCGACAAGCTCTAAAGGCTTGCCCGCTTCCAGTGCTACCGCCGCACGTGACTTCATTACTATTGCTCCTCTACAGCCTATCTGTTCACGCCACTCAGTCCGGGCGCATGGTTCACTCTTCGTCGGACGTGACCGGTTGATACTCAATGGGTAGCCACTGATAACCCTCTTCATCCTGAATAATATGGCCTATGCCAGGAAACGGCATATGCGCCCCGGCCACCCAGTGCTTGCCTTCGACCGCCTCTTCAAGCACGGCTTGGCGGGTTTTAATGGCCTGCTCGGGGTCAGAGTCAAATTCGATGGCGACCGTGGGATCATCAAACTGTACGCCGTAACTATGCACCACATCGCCCCACACCAGCATGGCATCATCGTCTCCACTCAGCATAAAGCTGGTGTGACCGGGGGTATGCCCATGGGTATCCTCGGCCACGATCCCCATCAGCATCTCATCACCCGGCTCAAACGGTGTGAACCGGTCATCCTCTATATAAGGCGCAACAGCGTCCTGAGCCATCTCGAAAAAGGCACGCTGGCCTTCATCGGCCGCTTCTGCACGCGACTCGCTCAACCAGAAATCGGCGTCCTGCTGGCTGGCCCGCAACTCGGCGTTGGGATAAACAGCTTCGCCGTCACGGGTCAACCCGCAAACATGGTCGGGGTGAAGATGGGTCATCAGAATAGTATCCACATCTTCTGGCTGGTAACCGGACGCACGCATGTTGTCTTCGACATGCCCAAGTGTCGGGCCAAAACACGCAGATGAACCCGCATCCACCAGAACAAGGTTCTCCCCAGTATTGATCAGAAAAGCATTAACAGCGGTTTGAACGCCATCTTCGGAGTCGATGAACAACGCATTCAGGTGCTCACGTATCTCCGCTTGCTCCATGCCTTTTAGCAGTTGTGTTTCAATCGCCGTATAGCCGTCGTACAGCGCCGTGACTTCATGGTCATCAACCATCATCCTGAACCAGCCTGATACCTGCTCCGGCCGTTGGTCAGGGGCCGCCACCGCGCTTAGCGAGGTTCCCATGGCCAGCAACAGTGATGCCTTGCCTACTCGTGGAATCCATACATGATGAGACACTCGTCATCTCCTTAGCCTACGAAAAAATCCGCCACGGCCGATAAACCTGCCCGCAGCGATTGCGCATTTACTTTACAACGCTGGTACGCAATGCCCTAACTAGTCACAGTGTAGGTCAGCTAGTCGGCAGGGATAAACCGGGATACACTCATAAGATTATTGCCACTGTGCAACAATCCATTTAACAGCAGGTAAGTTCCTTATGCAGCGCTGGGATCGAATTGAAGCTTTCATTGAGGTAGTCCGCCTGGAAAGCTTCTCGGCGGCAGCGCGCCACCTCAAGGTATCAACCTCTCACACCAGCCGCCTGGTCAGCCAGCTCGAAAATCAGTTGGGCGTTCAGTTGCTTTACCGCACTACCCGCCAGATCCGCTTGACCGATGCCGGCTCTATCTATGTGGAACACTGTCGGCACCTGTTCGACGGATTGCGTGATGCCGAACAGGTGTTGAGCGAACAACAGGGCAAACCTCACGGCGTGTTGAAACTCACCTCAGCGACGACGTTTGGAGAGCGCTATATCGCGCCGCTGGTCAACGACTTCCAGTGCCTGCACCCACAGTTGGACGTGCAGATGCACTTTACCAACCGTCCGGTCGAGCTGATTGACGAAGGCTTTGATATAGCGATTCGCATGGGGGTGCTCAAGGATTCGAGCATGATTGCGCGTCGCCTATGCAAACGCCGCGAATATATTGTCGGCTCGCAAGCCTACTTTCGCCAGGCGACCCGGCCGCATACGCTGGGCGAGCTGAGCCAGCACCGCTGCCTGGTGGGCTCGCGACCCAACTGGCTGTTTGAGGTCAATGGCCAGCGACGTGAAGTCAAGGTCAACGGTTGCTGGCAGGCCAACTCAGGACCAGCCCTGCTCGACGCCACACGGAAGGGCCTTGGCCTTGCGCAACTACCTGACTACTACGTCGCACCTTATCTTGCCAGTGGAGAGCTGGTCGCCGTGCTGGAACCCTTTCAGCACCATGATACCGGGGTATGGGCGGTTTACCCCCGCCATCGGCATCTTTCACCCAAGATACGCCAACTGGTGGATTATCTTGTCGAGCATATTGATCAGGTGCTACCTGACACTCAATGGCGTTAACCCCTCACCCAGGCAAGGTCGACATCCGAATCGCGACAACGGCATGCTAGTTCGACGTGCGGTCACAGAAAGATGACGATATAATGAACGTCCATCCAGGCATGTTTTTTCTTTCTGCTTAGCATAACTGCTTACCCACAAAGGACGTTGGTATGTCGCCTCCCTCTTCCTGGCCAATCGGCTTTCAAACCCTCTTTCTACGTGCCGTGCTGTACGTATTATTTATTGGCGCTATCGCTCAAGGTGCCTACTTAGAAGCGCTGTATCTTCCCGATATCCGCTTTTCAGAACTTGGTTTTACCGAATTTACGCAGACATTGGTGTTGGCTACATGCTGCGCGATGCTGATCTACATTCGGCAGGTACTGAAGGTGTGGCCCACCGTTACATTGCTGCTTCTTGGGTTCGTGGCCGCTTCTCTGGTGCGCGAACAAGATCACTTTTTGGATACTTATGTTGCTGACAATACCTGGAAAGTGCTTGTTGCACTGATCATCCTCCCGACTCTCGCTTGGGTGGTTAAACAGCGTCAATGTTTTCTCGAGGAATTCGCCCATTACAGCAATACCTTCGCCTTTGGCTTGTTCACGGCCGGTGTACTTACCACCTACATTTTCTCGCGGTTATATGGGCGACAGGAATTCTGGAAAGCGATTCTTGAAGATAGCTACTCAGGAACTTTCAAGAGCGTCGCTGAAGAAGTGGTTGAGCTGCTCGGTTACAGCTTGATTCTTATCGCTACTTTGGAGTTGTTATTGCTTGCTCGCCGCGTTTATCAAGCGCGCAAGTTGTCGTCGCTATAGAGCCACCGCACTCGCCATACGAAATCACCATGAAAAAAGCCCGCCGTTCGATGAACGGCGGGCTTTTTGATGCGGTATGAAACGCCTTGTTATTCGTCGAGGAACGAGCGCAGTGGCTCAGAACGACTCGGGTGACGCAGCTTGCGAAGCGCCTTGGCTTCAATCTGGCGAATTCGCTCACGGGTCACATCGAACTGCTTGCCCACCTCTTCAAGGGTATGGTCGGTGTTCATATCGATACCAAACCGCATGCGCAGTACTTTGGCTTCACGCGCCGTCAAGCCGCCCAACACATTACGCGTGGCTTCGACCAAACCTTCGCCAGTTGCCAAATCGATTGGCAGCAACATGGTGCCGTCTTCGATAAAGTCACCCAGATGCGAGTCGTCGTCATCGCCAATGGGCGTCTCCATGGAGATGGGCTCTTTGGCAATCTTGAGCACCTTGCGGACTTTATCCTCCGGCATTTCCAAGCGCTCACCCAGCTCTTCCGGGGTCGGCTCGCGGCCCATTTCCTGCAGCATCTGACGCGATACGCGGTTGAGCTTGTTGATCGTTTCGATCATGTGCACCGGAATACGGATAGTACGAGCCTGATCGGCAATCGACCGGGTAATCGCTTGGCGAATCCACCAGGTGGCATAGGTCGAAAACTTGTAGCCACGGCGATATTCGAATTTGTCGACCGCTTTCATCAGGCCAATATTGCCTTCCTGAATCAGATCCAGGAACTGCAAACCGCGATTGGTATACTTCTTGGCAATCGAGATCACCAAGCGCAAGTTGGCTTCCACCATCTCTTTCTTGGCACGGCGGGCTTTCGCTTCACCAATCGACAGCTTGCGGTTGACCTCTTTCAGGTCAGACACTTTCAGCTGCACCATGTCCTCTTCAAAGGCAATCTTGCGCTGAGAGCGGGCAATATCGGCGCGCAGTGGCTCCAGACGATCAGCGTACTTGGGCTGCTCGGACTGAAACGCATCCAGCCATTTCGGGTTTGACTCACTCCCCGGAAACGACTTGATAAAGGTTTTGCGCGGCACCTTGGCTTTCTTCACGCACATCTGCATGATAGCTTTTTCCTGAGCACGCACCTGCTCAATGCTAATGCGTACCTGCCCCACCAACCGCTCGAAATGCTTGGGCACCAGCTTGATCGGGGAGAACAGCACCGCCAGACGCGCCTGCTCCGTTTTCAGCTCGGCACTACCACGACCGTATTGGGCAAAAGCCGCTTCTACCGCTGCGTTCTGCTCACGAATCTGCTCGAAGCGCGCACGCGCCTCTTCGGGATCCGGGCCGCCTTCGCTCGCGGTGGAGTCATCATCTTCGTCGTCGCCTTCGACGTCTTCATCAACTTCTGTCACGGGCTCTGGCTCGGGCACTTCTGCTTCCGCCACGCCAGGGATACCTTCATCCGGGTCGATAAACCCAGAGAAGAGGTCGGATAACCGACCGGGAGCCTCTTCGTCCTGGGTCGCGTCGTAGGCGTCCAGAATAGAGGCCACGGCACCAGGCAAATAGGCCAGCGCCGACATGACTTCGCGTGTCCCCTCTTCAATCCGCTTGGCGATTTCGATCTCGCCTTCACGGGTCAAGAGTTCAACCGTGCCCATCTCACGCATGTACATGCGGACAGGGTCGGTGGTGCGACCGACGTCGCTTTCCACGGCGGCAAGGGCCGCAACGGCCTCTTCCGCAGCGGACTCGTCCGTGGAGTGATCCGACATCATCAAAGTGTCTTCATCTGGCGCTTCTTCAACGACACTAATACCCATGTCGTTGATCATGCCAATGATGTCTTCCACTTGATCCGGGTCGGCGATATCCTCGGGTAGATGGTCGTTGACCTCGGCATAGGTCAGGTAACCCTGTTCCTTGCCGCGCGCGATCAACTCCTTCAGACGCGACTGCTGCTGTGCATTTCCAGCCATAGAAACCCTATCTCGACGAAGAAGAATGAAGCACCTGAAGCGCTGACATAAAACCTAACAAGCCTAACATTATAGCGTGATTGGCTTGAGTTTTTCCAGTTTGTGTATTTGCGCTGTCATTCAGGTGTGTTAGGTTGATTAGTTAGCCACTTTTTAACCCGTGGCAATTGATTTGGAGGCGGTACAGTGATAATTCAACCCGCCTCTTTGCAAGTAGCGTCAATGTGGTCGCTGAGACAGCTCCATTACCAAGCTTGCCAGACGCTGGCGCTGTGTTTTATCGAGCTTTTGTCCATGACGCTCTTGCGCCAGCAATGCTTCATATTCCTCTCGCGGCGATTGTTGGCGCTGCAAATGTTTAAGATGTTCCACCAATCCCGTTAGCTCTGTTTCCCGCGTCGACCGGGGAATCAGCAGTTCACGCTTTGCGAATTCAGCCAGCCGCGAGCCCTCTACACTGCCTTGAAAATGCGCCAAAACCACCTGAGGACTGCGATAACGCCCAGCCCGCAAGAGCGCCAGCAGCTCTCGGCATAGACGCACATCACTGACTTCCGGCCCGTCACTATCCGGCAACCATGCATCATTCTCTGGCAGGCTCGTCACCAGGCCGGGCTCGTGAAGCAGGAGCTGCACAATACGCCCAACCGGCGACAACGCTTGCTCCCGAACTGTCGGACGCGCTGGAGCGCTCTGTGGCCTGGAACTCTCAGCACTGGAGGATTCAACTGCCTCCCCGCGAGTCTGTTGCTGGCGCGCTGCCGCCTCGACACGCTTTTCCAGCAACTCTTTCAACTGCTCCTGAGTCAAACCACTACGCTTGGCAAGCGCCTCGAGCATCAATGATTTGAGCATGCCATCCGGCACTTTTTTCAATGCCTCAAGCACCCGACTGGCAAACCGCTCGCGCCCTTCCACGGTATTCAGGTCACGGTCCTGGGCTGCCTGCTCAAAGAGAAACTCAGACAGCGGCATCGCACAGGTGACACGGTCCTGGAAAGCCTCGGTTCCTTCGCGGCGCACCAGCGTATCCGGGTCATCGCCTTCCGGCAGAAACAAGAACCGCGCCTCTCGGCCGTCGATCATCATCGGCAGCGCGGTTTCGAGTGCCCGACTTGCCGCCTCGCGGCCAGCCCGGTCGCCGTCAAAGCAAAACACCACGCGCCCGACGAGACGGAAGAGGCGACTCAGGTGATCTTCCGTGGTGGCCGTACCAAGAGTGGCCACGGCATTATGAATGCCATATTGCGCCAGGGCGACAACGTCCATGTAGCCCTCGACCATCACCAGTTGCTCAAGCCTGCTGGAGGCTTGGCGGGCTTCATAAAGGCCATAGAGCTCCCGCCCTTTATGAAACACAGGCGTTTCCGGAGAGTTAAGATACTTGGGCTGACCGTCACCCATTACCCGACCACCGAAAGCGATTGTACGACCGCGCAGATCACGGATCGGGAACATTACCCGGTCACGAAAGCGGTCGTAAGTGCGCCCTGTGTCTTCACGGTGAATCAACAGACCATATTCAATCTGCACCGACTCACTGATACCCCGCTCGCTCAGGTGTTGCTTGAGCGCTTCCCAGCCCCCTGGTGCATAGCCAATGCCGTAGTCACTGATGACATCACTGGAAAGACCGCGTTCGTGCAAATACTGCTTGGCGTCCTGCCCTTCCTGCATTTTCAGCCGCTCGCGGTAAAAGCTGGCGGCAAGCTCAAGCAGATTAACGCCTTCTTTACGCTTTTTTTCGCGTTGCTGGGCGCGCGGATCGTCAGCCCCTTCTCGGGGCACTTCAACCCCCAAGCGCCCGGCCAACTGCTCAACCGCCTCGGGAAACGGCAACTTGTCGTATTCCATCAAAAAACGCAGCGCATTGCCGTGCGCCCCACAGCCAAAGCAGTGATAGAACTGCTTGTCAGCGCTCACCGTAAACGAAGGGGTTTTTTCTTGATGGAAAGGACATAGGCCCGAGTAGTTGCGACCTGCTTTTTTTAGCTGTACACGCTCACCAACCACTTCCACCACATCAACGCGGCCGAGAAGATCGTCGATAAAACGCTGTGGAATTTGGCCAGCCATGGATGCAGGCATCCTCGCGCGGGGCGCTGATTCGCGAACCTAATGTCATCAGACACTATCGTCATGAGGGACGATGCCTGATCACCTTAGACACGCTTGGATAAACGCAAAACAAGCGGCCACCTAGATGGCGGCCGCTCGGCATCCCTCTAGAAACACACCATGAGTGACATAGCGTGTTTCGGTACGGATCAATAGAGCCGTTCGAAACGCTTTTGTTCACGCTGAACTTTCTTGGCGTGACGTTTTACGGCCGCAGCCGCTTTGCGCTTGCGCTCAGCAGTCGGCTTCTCATAGTGCTCGCGACGACGTACTTCAGAGAGAACGCCGGCTTTTTCGCAAGAACGCTTGAAGCGACGCAGGGCGACGTCAAACGGCTCGTTATCACGTACTTTTACAGAAGGCATTAAGCACTCACCTACCTTAAGGAGTCTTGAGTTCGGATAGTACGCACACCGTTACGCATGTATGCGAGCACAGTGCACGACTCAGTTTTACAGCGCACAATATTCTAATCCTGCTGGGCACGCTTTGCAAATGCTAACACCCAATCGCCATTAGGAATGCTAGAATAGGCCATCTATTTTTTCACAGAGTTATTGTCCTATGCGCGTACTGGGCATTGAAACGTCCTGCGATGAAACCGGCGTCGCCATTTACGATACGTCGCTGACCGGCGGCCAAGGTCTGCTCGCCGATGCGCTTTACAGCCAAATTGCCATGCACACCGATTACGGTGGCGTTGTGCCAGAACTGGCCTCACGCGACCATACCCGCAAACTGCTACCACTTATTGAGCAAGTTCTGGCCGACGCCGGGCTCGAGCGCCACGACCTTGATGGTATCGCCTATACCGCTGGACCTGGCCTGGTCGGCGCGTTAATGGTGGGCGCCAGCACCGCCCATGGCATGGCCCGCGGACTGGGCATTCCCGTGCTTGGGGTGCATCACATGGAAGGCCACTTACTGGCTCCCATGCTCGAGGACGACGCCCCCGACTTCCCGTTTGTGGCGCTGCTGGTGTCCGGCGGCCACACCCAACTGGTAAACGTGCAGGGGCTAGGCCACTACCAGCTTCTCGGCGAGTCGGTGGACGATGCCGCTGGCGAAGCCTTCGACAAAGCCGCCAAAATGCTCGGGCTGGCCTACCCGGGCGGCCCCCACGTGGCGGCGCTAGCCGAACAAGGGAACCCTGAGCGTTTTCGCTTTCCCCGCCCAATGACCGACCGCCCGGGACTGGACTTCAGCTTTTCCGGACTGAAGACCCACACCCTCACCGCTATTCGCCAGCTGGAAACGGCAGACAAGCTGGACGACCAGGCCCGGGCTGACGTTGCCCGCGCCTTTGAAGAAGCAGTTGTCGACACCCTGGTCATCAAGTGCCGTCGGGCGCTGGATCAAACCGGCCTTAAGCGGCTGGTCGTGGCGGGCGGTGTAAGCGCCAATCATCGTCTCCGCGAACGGCTCGCCCAGGCCTGTGAAAAACGCCAGGCAAAGGCCTACTATCCGCGCGGACGTTTTTGTACTGATAACGGTGCCATGATCGCCTATGTGGGTGCCCAGCGACTCGTCGCTGGCGAGCAGGACGCAAGCGGCATCATGCAGGCCACACCGCGCTGGCCGCTCGCCGACCTGGCGACACCAACCACGCCTTAGCCGCCGCCTCTCAGGAGCCTCCAAATGGCGGCTCCTCACCGCGCTTCAGCCGACGAATATTCAACGCATGACGGGTCAGCACCAGCAAGCTGAACCCGCCAACCACCAGCACATAAGATGGTGCCAGCCAGCTGCATACCAGCGGCGCCAGCATAGCGCTCCAAAGCGATGCCAGCGCGGCTGTTTTCAGCCGCCAGGCAAGCAGGGCCCAGACCAGGGCACTGATTAGCGCCACAGCGGGCACCAATACCAGTAGCACGCCGAACGCACTGGCGACTGCCTTGCCACCGCGAAACCCATGCCATAACGGGTAGCTGTGGCCCAGCAAGACGGCCAACCCCACCATCCCCTGAAGCCAGACGGGAAAGCCCAGCAGCTTGGCGGCGAGCACCGCCGGCATGCCTTTCAGCGCATCGAGCAGCAGCGTGGCTGCCGCCAGACGGGCGCCGTACAGGCGCAGCACGTTGGAAAAGCCTGGGTTGTGCGAGCCGTGCTGCCGGGGGTCGGGCACCCCTGCCCAGCGGCAGACGCTAAGTGCCGCCAGCCAGCTACCGCTCGCATATCCCACTAGTATCCATATCATGCCATTGTGCTCGCGTTGGCTACTGTTGCTGAGCGCTCTGCTCACGTACAATCGCTCGCTCGTTGTGTTGGGGAAGGCTCATGGACCGCATTTTCATCGAAGCGCTTGAGGTAGATACCATTATTGGCGTCTACGAATGGGAGCGCACCATTCATCAGTCACTGCGTCTGGATTTAACGCTGGCGACCGATATTCGCTCGGCGGCGGCCACCGATGACCTTCGGCTCACGCTGGATTACGCTGCCATTTGCCAGCGTATTCAACAGTTTGCTGATACGCATCAGTTTGCTCTGGTGGAAACCTTCGCCGAGCGCCTGGCCGCCTGCCTGCGCAATGATTTCCCGATCAGTTGGCTGCGACTTACCGTCCACAAACCCGGCGCCATCCCCAATGCACGCAGTGTCGGCCTGGAAATCACCCGCGGCACGCTCCCCGACGAAACCGGAGCAACCACCCAATGAGCTTAGTGACCGTGAGCCTGGGCAGCAATATCGAGCCCGCCAGACACATTCGCTTATGCCTTGATGCGCTGGCCGACACCTTCGGTTCGCTTGAGGTATCCCGGGTGTTCGAGAGCGAACCCGTTGGCTTCAGTGATCGGCGCAATTTTTTCAACCTGGTGGTGGCGTTTCATAGCGACTGGACACCCGGTGAGCTACAGGCCTGGGCCAAACAACTGGAGGCCAACCATGGCCGAACGCCCGACACGGCAAAATACAGCCCCCGCGCGCTTGATATCGACCTGCTGACGGTGGGTGACGCCTGCGGCATCGTTGACGGAATCACGCTTCCCCGCGCCGAAATCAACTACAATGCCTTTGTCTTGCAGCCCTTGGCCGAACTCCTGCCCACACACTGCCATCCCCACTGTCGCACCCCTTATGCAACGCTCTGGGCAGCCTTTGAACTGGGCGCTCAGCGCTTATGGGCAATTGATTTCGAATGGCAAGGCACATGGATTTCCCAGGCCGACACACCACTGCGTCAGGCGCTGGCCCGCTAAGCCCGGCCACACGTCAATTGAGCGTCTTGTCGATCGCCATGTGACGGCGCTCTTTTAGCGCAGCGCCCAGTTCGGCTCCCTGGAAACCTTCTGCCATCAACGACTGAGGACTTACCTGTTGCGCGGCCTGCCAAGCGGCGTTCAATGCGTCAACATGCTCCGGCGCCAACGCCGCCACCAGCGTCAACTGGGTATATACCTGAGAGGGCTTCCGCCAGGCATCGAGCCGCTCGAGCCAGTGAGACACCGCTGCGGCATCCAGCGTTCCTCCCACCAGGTGACGACTCAGGGCGGCATGCCGCGCTAGCTGCGCTACCGCATTCGGCAACCGTAAACGCCTGGCCAGCGACTCGCGCGCGGCATCGTCCAGCGGCGAAACCAACAACGCATAGCGCCATTCGGCACCGGCCAGCGCATCATCATTCACCCCCAGCGACATAGCGTTGAGACAATCACCCAAGCTGCCCCGCGTTAATTCAGGCCACCAGGTAGTCAGCGCACCACACTGGTCAAGTGTGGTGAAGTAGCTCGCCGGCCGCGCTTCGGCCAAGGCTTTTTCGGTTTCCCGCCATACCCGCTCAGCGGCCAAATAGGCCAGCTCACCGCTGCGGCTGACCTCCCCCATCAACGCCATCGTCTCCGGCGCAATCGCAAAGCCCAGCGTTCTATAGCGTGCTAGAAAGCGCGCCGTACGTAACACACGCAGCGGATCTTCGCGAAACGCTGGGGAGACGTGCCGTAGCTGTCGCTGTTCAATGTCCTGCTGGCCGTCAAAAGGATCGATCATCGTACCATCAGGTGCTTCCGCGATCGCATTGACGGTCAGATCGCGACGCAGCAAGTCGTCCTCAAGGCTAACGTCAGGGCTGGCGATCACTTTAAAACCTGCATAGCCGTGCCCCGCTTTTCGCTCAGTGCGTGCCAGAGCGTATTCTTCAGCGCTCTCAGGATGGAGAAACACCGGAAAGTCGCGCCCCACTGGCTTGAACCCTCGCTTGAGCATCTCATCGGGCGTAGTGCCCACGACCACCCAGTCGTTGTCATAGACCGGCCAGCCCAATAGCCTGTCGCGCACCGCCCCACCCACTCGGTAAACATCCAGACCGGCGATACGCGGATCGCTGGCGTCCGTCATCGTGGTGAACCTTGTGATTGATGGCTTGGTACACTGGTACGCTCCCCCGTCGCCAGATCAAGGGCGGTCAGCTTCCCGCCCCAGGCGCAGCCGGTATCCAGGGCGTCAACTCGCACACGGGCACCAGGCGTTTCTCCACCGAGTGCCGCCCAGTGACCAAACAGCAATTGAGGATCGTCGTCGCGGGGGAATTGGAACCACGGCGCAAACCCTGCGGGTGCCGTTTCAAGCCCCTGATTGGCTTCGAAATCCAGGCATCCCTCTGCATTGATAAAGCGCATGCGGGTGAGCACATTGACAATGCAACGCAGACGATCCATGCCGTCAAGCGCGTTGTCCCAACGAGCCGGGTGGTTACCGTAGAGCTGGTTTAAAAAGCGCCCTGAGGTCTCGCTGACTAATGCCGCCTGCACCTCATCAGAAAGTGATGTCACCTGAGCAAGGTCCCATTGGGGCAACAGACCTGCATGGGTCATCAGCCGGCTCCCTTCACGCACCGCCAATGGCTGACCCTGAAGCCAATCGAGCAAACGCTCGCGGTCAGGCGCATTCAACACGGCCTCCAGACTGGCATTCTTCTTGACCTTGCCGCCGCCGCGCGCGGCTACCAGCAGGTGAAAGTCATGATTACCCAGCACACAGCGAACGCGACTGCCCAATCTTTCAGCTTCGCGCAGGCAGGCCAGAGAGTCAGGCCCCCGGTTGACCAGGTCGCCGACCAGCCAGAGGGTATCCTGCTCCGGGTTGAAACCGAGCGTGTCTAGCAAGGCCATCCATTCGCCATAACAGCCGTGCAGATCGCCAATCGCATAGGTGCTCATTGTTGAAGGCCTTTCAGGTCATGAGTCATTAGTGCAGTTGATAAGGTACCGCAAGTCGAAAGGTAGGAATCGACACTTCAAAGACCCGCTGGGTTGAGGTATCCAGCAAGGTGTAGACGCCTTCCATGACCCCTACGGGCGTCTGCAACATGGCACGGCTTGTATAACGAAACTGCTGGCCCGGGCCGATCAGCGGTTGCTGCCCCACCACGCCCTTGCCGCGCACTTCCTGGTGTTCGCCACTGCCATGCGTGATTTTCCAGTAGCGTGCCATCAGTTGAACACTGTGTGGACTGCCGTTGTGCACGCTGACGGTATAACTGAATACGAAGCGTGATTCTGCCTGGCTCGACTCTTCAGCGCGGTATTCGGGGGTCACCGTGACATCGATCGCCAAGCCGCTCATTGCGTGACACCCCCTTCATTCGCTGCCACACGGTTGGCAATCGTCACGAATTCAGCCACCGTCAGCGTTTGCGGGCGGCGCACCGGGTCAATACCGAGCGCCTCCAAAACATCGGCACTCACTCGCCCTTTCAGGTTATTGCGCAGGGTTTTGCGCCGCTGGCCGAAGGCAAGCTTGACCAGCTCAAACAGCAACTCGGGGTCATCAGCCGTATGGGGCAGCGTCGCGTGGGGGGTGAGGCGGACTATAGCTGAGTCGACACTTGGACGTGGCACAAAGGCCTCAGGCGGGACAATAAAAAGCTGCTCGACCTGACAGTAATACTGAGCCATGACCGATAAGCGCCCCCAGTCAGGGCCGCCAGGCTCAGCCGCCAGCCGCTCCACCACCTCTTTTTGCAGCATGAAATGCATATCGGCAATGGCACTGCCCATGGTCAGCAAATGCACAATCAACGGCGTCGAGATGTTGTAGGGCAGGTTGCCCACCACACGTAGCCCGGGGCCATCGCCTTTGAGGGCGGCAAAATCGAATTTCAGCGCGTCGCCTTCATGGATGACAAAATCTGGATAGTTGAAAAACTGTACGCGCAGGCCTGGAATCAGGTCACGGTCGAGCTCGATAACCTCCAGCGCACCGGCGGCCTCTATCAGCGGCTCGGTGAGCGCGCCCTGACCAGGGCCAATTTCAATCAGTCGATCACCTTCGCGCGGGCCAATGGCACGCACGATGCGCGAAATGATCCCCAGGTCACGGAGAAAGTTCTGACCAAAACGTTTGCGGGCGCGGTGCTGCTGGGGCGCGTGAGACATCTAACACGATTCCTTGGGGGTCGGTCGTTAGCCAAAAAGCCTGGATAACTAGATTGTTGCGTCGCGCGGTACTAGCCCGACGAGACGGCGCGCTGGTCGGCGAGGCGGCGCGCCAACGATAGCGCCACTTGCAGGCTACCGGGATCGGCAATGCCCTTGCCTGCCAGCGTTAACGCCGTGCCATGATCAACAGAGGTACGCACCAGGGGCAAGCCCAGTGTGATATTGGCGGCCTGCCCAAAGCCTGCATATTTAAGCACCGCCAACCCCTGATCATGATACATGGCCAGGACAGCATCGACACCAGCCAGATGGCGCGGCGTAAACAGCGTATCGGCGGGGAAAGGGCCGGTAATCGCCATGCCTTCCTGACACAGCGCATCAAGGGCCGGAATGATAATATCCAATTCCTCGCGCCCCAGGTGACCACCTTCACCGGCATGGGGGTTCAAGCCACATACCGCTATTCGCGGCGCGGCCAAGCCAAACTGCTGGCGCAGATCGGCTTCCAGCAAACGACTGATACGCACAATACGCTCAAAGGTAATGGCATCCGCCACCTCACGCAGCGGTAAGTGCGTGGTAGCGAGCGCCACGCGCATGTCACCGCTGCCCTGCCAACCAGGCGCTTGAGCGTGCAGGGCTCGATCGGTGGCTAACATCATGACCACCTCGTCAACGCCGCAGGCGTCGCGTAGCCACTCGGTGTGTCCGGTAAACCCCGAGAAACCTGCATCGATAATCACGCCTTTATGCAACGGCGCGGTGACCATCGCCGCCGCTTGCCCAGCCTGACAAGCCGTCACGGCAAGCGCCAATGTCTCAAGCACGTAGCGACTATTCGCGGTGTTGAGCTCGCCGGGCACCGCAGATTCGGCAAGTTCAACCGGCCAGACCGGCAGCGTTGTCGACCGCTGCGCTGGCAGCGTTTGCGACGGCGACACCTCAAAGATATCGACCTCAAGCGACAAGGCCGAGGCGCGTTGCCGTAGCATCTGCGGGTCACCTATCGCGACACTACCGGCGGGCAAGGCCCCCTGGGCTGCCAACATCAGCGTCAGTTCAGGCCCGATACCGGCAGGTTCACCGGTGGTGATCGCCAATGGCGCTGGGCAACGAGCTTTCATCAAAGACGAATATCAACGAAGGCTTGCGAACGGATTTGCTGCTGCCAGGTTTCCAACTCCTGATTGGCGCGGCGCTGGAAGATGGCTTGGCGGACTTCTTCACGCTGGGCTTCCTGGGTCACATCTTGCTGGCGGCGATCCAGCACCTCAATAACGTGATAGCCGAACTGCGAGCGGACAGGCTCAGAGATCTGGTTAATCGACAGCCCGCTCATGGCTTCTTCAAACGCGGGTACTGTCTGCCCAGGGCGCAACCAGCCAAGGTTACCCCCATTAAGCGCACTGCCATCGTCATCGCTCATTTCACGGGCCACCGTGGCGAAATCTTCGCCCTGCGTAAGCCGCTCGCGCACTTCCTCGGCTTGTGCCCGCGCCTGATTCTCACCGCGGGTGGGGGTTAGCTCGATGAGCACATGACGAGCCCGGGTCTCCTGAATAACGGCTTCTTCGCCTACCTGTCCCATCTGCTGGCTCAAATAGCGGTCAACCTCGCTATCGCTGACATTGACCCGGCTACCGACTTGCCTCTGCTGAACTCGACGTATCAACATCTCTCTACGCACGTCCTCACGGACACTGGCCAGCGTCATGCCATCGGCTTCCACCGCATCGGCAAACTCGTCAAGGCTCATGTTGTTGGATTCGGCGATGGCGCGAACTTGCCGGTTCAGCTCGGTATCATCGATGGTGATGTTGGCATCGCGGGCCATCTGCAACTGAATTTCCTCAACCACCATGCGTTCAAGCACCTGTGATTCCAGCTGTTGGCGAGAGGGAAGTGATTCCCCCCGGGACTGCGCCTGCCTCTCGACCTGCGCCAGTCGGTTATCCAGTTCGCTGCGCATGATAACGCCGTCGTTGACCACAGCGACCACGCTGTCCAACGGTTGACGCTCAGTGGGTGCCGACGTCTGGGCCTGAGCACTCAGTGAAACAGCGGCCGCCATGCAAAGAGCCAGCGCACCTCCCAGCGAAAGCAGGGTGGCGCGGGCGAATAAGGTCTTTCTCAATTTCATAACGTCAGTCTCTATCAGTCGCCATTTTGAAGGCTAATTTATAAAGGCGTCGGTCGATACCCCGGAATGGTTTGTTCAAAGAACCCATCGGCATTCTGGCCCACGCCGCCTAAGCCGCGGAACACGAAACGAAGGAAAATACCACGATCGTTAAAGTCATCATCGATACGCGCAGTATCGCTATCATCGACCCATTCACGCCACACCAGCTGCAGGCCATAGCAACAGTCGTTCCACTGAACGCCCGCCAGTTGCTCGAGCACACGATCATTGGTTTGATCGTGAAGGTAACGGCCGATCAGATCAATCTGTGGACTGGCCTTCCAGGCAAAGGACAGGTTCCATTCTTCGCGATCATAGTTGCGGAAGTTATCGTCGCTGGGTTCCACGCCCGGGTTAAAATCTTCGATTTCCCAGCGGTAGCCGAGGTTCACTACGTGGCCCTGAGGATGACGATAGCGTACATCGACGGTAGAGCTTTCTGTACGCTCACGCTTGTCGTCATAGAGCCACTCGTAGCCGGTGCTCCAGCGGTCGTTAATCTGCCAGTCAACCTGCGTCACCAGCGGCGAGCGATCACGGGTGGCTTTATAGCGGCTTTCCGTACCTATGGGTGGCAGCTCATCGGCGTCTCCCTCGATATCTATTCTTCGCTCATCGAAGTAAACACTTTGCCCCACACCAACGGATAGCTGTTCGCGGCCGGTTTCGTCTTCAAGCAGCCGTGATTCAACACCCAACGACAGCCTGTTCAGATCTCCCACCCGGTCGGCTCCCGAAAACCGCTGGGCCGACCATAGCTGATTCCAGGAAAAGGGCCGCTCGCGACTGTCAAAACTAGGTAGCTCGCTCTGGTCGGTACGCGGCACAAAGGCGTAGTTTAAACGGGGCTCCAGGGTTTGCCGGTAGTCGCGCCCCCCCAGTGCCAGTTCTCGCTCAAACACCAGGCCGCTGTCCACGGATGTCACCGCAATGCTACGGCTCGGCGATTCGCTGTTTTCGGTCACACGGTCACCATAGTCCAACTGATAATCGGTATGCCAAAGCTCTGTGCGGGGTTCGATATACCCCCACGGGCGCTCGAACCGCCAACCCACGGCGGGGGTTAGATGCAAGCGACTACCCGTTGCCGCTTCGCGTTCAATGACGCGCTGTTCGTTCACATCACGCCAGAAATAGGTCGCATTGGAGCGCCACTGGCTATAAAAGCCGTTACCCAGTTGCCAACGGGCGTTGGCGGTTAAGCTTGGCAGGCGATAAAAAGGCTTGTTGCGTTCGTTAAGCGGGTCATCCAGGCGCTGGAAGCCCTGCGCCCGAGCATCCAACTGCCAGCGATCGCCACGGTAATCGACCTGCGCCAAGCGCTCCATGCTGATGCGGTCACTACTGCCAAATTCGCCACCAAAATCGTCGAAGTAACGCCCGTCGCTGGCAGCGCCATAATTTAAACGGTAGCGGCTACGCGGGTTGATACGCCCAGCATTTTGCGTCTCGAAGTACCAGCGATCCTCGCCCGCAAAGCGGTTTTCGGCACCGCCCGAACCACCGTTATCGCTGTTCAAGTAACCCGCTTCCACCGTTCCCCGAACATCGTCAAGCAAGTAGCGAAACTCACCGTTCAGCAGCAGGCCATGATCACTCATCCAGCGTGGCGTGATCGTCGCATCACGGTTGGGCGCGATGTTCCAGTAAAACGGCTGGGTATAGTCGATACCGTCGCCAGATACGCTAATCGCGGGGGTCAGCAGTCCGGTATGGCGACGGTCGTCGATCGGAAAGCGCACCCATGGAACGTACATAACAGGCACGTCCTTGATTTCCAGACGTGCATTACGCGCGGTACCAAACCCTTTGGCTTGGTCCAGACGGATATCACTGCTGACGAGGTGCCAGGTATTTTCACCGGGATCGCATGTCGTAAAGCGGGCATCCACCAGGCGGTACTGGTCTTCCTCCAGCTGTTCCAACTGAACGGCCTGACCGCGCAAGTGCTGGTCGTACAGCACGAACTGGCTATCGTCCAACTGAGTGCGATCTTCGTTAAGCATTATCTCAGCGGTATTGCCACGCACCAGGGAGGTGCCATCTCGCAGCGCAATATTGCCCTCGGCGTTCACCCGTTCACGGTCAGCGGGCATGCTGACACGCTCCGCTTCCACCTCCTGGTCGGCACGCCGCAATACCACGTCACCACGCAGAATTGTCTGACCGTCGATGTCGTAATCCGCTTCGGTGGCTTCGGCCGCCAGGGTTTCGGGGTTGTCCTGTTCCGCCAGGCGGTAGCCGGGCATCACGTAACGCCCACGGCATAGTTGGGTTGCGGCTTCTTCTCGTCCCCATGGCTGCCAGTCCAGCGCCTCCGCCGAGAGCGGCTCGCTCTGCGCGACAACGGAAAAAGAGGCGCTTGCCAACAAACTGCCCATCAATGTTTGCGCCACTGGCACCGCGCGCGAAAATCGCTTGCCCATGTTCGTTATCCTTGGCATCGAGAATCGGTATTATACAGTCCGCATCATGCCCGACCAGCCAGGAGCTTGCATGTCTTCATCGCGGATTAACGCCCTTATTTCATGGGCCGCGCAACAACACGGTCTTTCCATAGACACTATTTCCCTTGCCCCGGCCGGGGGTGACGCCAGTTTTCGGCGCTATTTCCGGCTCATGCTACCCGACGGTACGACCCGGGTGGTCATGGATGCCCCGCCCCGGCAGGAAGATAGTCAACCGTTCGTGACCATCGCCCGACGCTGGCGCAGCGCAGGATTACCTGTCCCTCGGATACACGCGGCCGACCTGGAGCAGGGTTTCTTACTGCTGGACGATCTGGGTAGCACACCCTTACAAGAGCTGTTTACTGATGATGCGCGTATTAGAGGCTATCATAATCAGGCCCTATCGCTGATTGCCGATTTGCAAAATCGTGTTTCCCCCGAGGCGTTGCCCGTTTATGACGCCGCGCTATTGGGCCGGGAACTCGACCTGTTTCCCGAGTGGTGTCTCAATGCATGGCTGGGCATCCCGACGCCCGAGAACTGGACGGCGTTGCGGGCCGAGCTAATTGAACAGTCCCTGGCCCAGCCCGTGGTCTGCGTGCACCGCGACTTCGACGCCATGAATTTGATGGTGTTGGATCAACGCCTCTACATGATCGACTTCCAGGACGCCGTCGCCGGTCCGATCAGCTACGATGCCATCTCGCTGCTGCGGGGACGCTACCAGCGTTTCAGCAAACAGCAATTTACGACGTTCATTCGCAACTTTCACTCACAGGCTCAACAGGATGGTCGCCTGTCACAGCACCTTGATGCTGACACTTTTCTCGCCCAGAGCCAGGCAATGGCCGCCCAGCGCACCCTTAAAGTGCTTGGCATTTTCTGCCGTCTTACCCTGCGCGACCAAAAAGCAGGTTATCTAGCGCGCCTGCCACACTTCCTGGACCACCTGGACGACAGCCTGGCCGGGCTGCCTGCCCATGCCGAGTTCGCCCAATGGGCGTCCAACACCTTACGCCCCGCCATCACTGCACGTTTAAGCGAGGTAGGCCAATGAAGGCAATGATTCTGGCCGCCGGTCTCGGCAAGCGCATGCGTCCACTCACCGACCACTGCCCCAAACCCTTACTGACCGTCGCCGGTAAGCCGCTCATTGTGCACCACCTTGAACGGCTCAAACGCGTCGGCATTGACCAGGTCGTGATCAACGTCAGCTACCGCGGGGAGCAGATTATCGAGGCGTTGGGCGACGGCCACGCCCATGGGGTCCAGATTCAGTGGAGCCGAGAAGCCACGCCGCTTGAGACCGGCGGCGGTATTCGTCAGGCATTGCCTCTACTCGGCGAGAACCCGTTTTTACTCATCAATGGCGATGTCTGGTGCGATCACCTGCCCGATGCGAAGGCGCTAGCCAAGGAGGACCTGGCGCACCTGGTGCTGGTGGATAACCCCGGGCATCACCCCGACGGGGATTTTGCCTTGCGTGACGGTCGGGTGCATGAAGGCCCTCCCCCGTTCCTCACCTTCGCGGGTATCAGCCTGATCCGCCCGGCGCTGGTGGCGAATCACCCGGCAGGCGCCTTTGCTCTGGCGCCGCTGCTGAAAAACGCCATCGACAGCCAGCGCGTCAGCGGTGAACACACCTCTCAGCATTGGGTGGATGTGGGGACTCCCGAGCGATTAACCGCACTGGACACTCATCTGCAAGACCGACGAGGTGCGCAATGACCGCCAGATACCTGGAAGCCGCAGTGACCACTACATCCCTGGTAGCGGTATACGGTACGCTTAAGAAAGGCTTGAATAACGCTCACTGGCTGTCGACAGCGACTCGGCTGGGTGGGGATACCTGCACGGCGCTGACCCTCTACGATATAGGACCCTACCCCGGCGCAAAATGGCAGACATCGCGCGGCATTAGCCTTGAGATTTATCGCGTGACGGCCAGCCAGCTCGCCCGGCTCGACGAGCTGGAAGATCACCGCCACGGGGCGCCTGAACAGGGCGAGTATCAGCGCCAGCTGCTCACGACCCGTTTCGGCAAGGCCTGGGTATATATTTATAACCCTAGCGTGGATGGTTGCATAATGATTGCCGAAGGTGGCTGGCCGTCACAATGAGGCCACAATAAGACAGTGCAGTGCGAACCAGGTAAGAGATGTTATGCTGCGCGACTTACTTTTTGTTAGCCAGCCGCCTGAATAAGGAGAGCAACGTGAAAGCACGCGTAAAATGGACAGATGGCCGCCAGTTCGTCGCTGAATCGGGCAGCGGCCACAGCGTGGTGATTGACGGCCCGCCCGACCATGGCGGCCGCAATACCGGCCCGAGGCCCATGGAAATGCTGCTAATGGGCATGGGCAGTTGCACGGCGTTTGATATTCTGAATATTCTCGACAAGGCCCGCGCCGACGTCACCGACTGCGTGGCGGAGCTTGACGCTGAGCGGGCCGATAGCGTGCCTTCGGTGTTCACGCGCATTCATGTGCACTTCGTGGTCACCGGCCGCGCGCTGAAAGAAAAACAGGTCCAGCGTGCCGTCGAGCTGTCTGCAGAGAAATACTGCAGTGCATCGATCATGCTGACCAACGGCGGCGTCGAGATCACCCATTCCTACGAGATCGTCGACGCCTGAGCGCCTTTGCATTGAAAAGCGTTCAAGCTTCGGTAAGCAGGCCAAAAAACTTGCCCTGCTGGATGCATCCCGCGCCTGGGGCGGGCATAATACGCCCGCTTGTTGAGCGCCTGGGATTATCAGGTGTTGAATTGAGTGCTCATCATCATGCGTCGCTAACGCATGACCGGTTCCGGCGTTGGCTCGTCGGGGTGTTTTCATCTGCCAAAGGGAGGCTCGGACGTGTCAGACAATCTCCGACTCCACGGGTTTAACAACCTGACCAGCTCGCTAAGCTTCAACATTTACGACATCTGTTACGCCAAGACAGAAGAGCAGCGTGCGGCTTATATCGATTACATCGATGAGCTCTACAATGCCGAACGGCTGACACAGATTCTTAAAGACGTGACCAACATCATTGGCGCCCATGTGCTGAACATTTCACGCCAGGATTATGAGCCCCACGGCGCCAGCGTGACGATTCTGATTGCTGAACATGAGCTGGATGAGACGGATCCCGAGCAAACAGAACCCGGGCCGGGGCCGCTCCCCGAAACCGTGGTCGCTCACCTGGATAAAAGCCATGTCACGGTGCACAGCTACCCTGAGTCCCATCCGGATAACGGCATCAGCACTTTCCGCCTGGATATCGATGTCTCGACCTGTGGCCATATCAGTCCCCTCAAGGCGCTGAACTATCTGATCCACAGCTTTGACTCCGATATCGTGACGATGGATTACCGTGTTCGCGGCTTTACCCGTGACGTAGATGGCAAAAAGCTGTTTATCGACCACGACATCACCTCGATCCAGGATTACCTGGCCGAAGACACCAAGCACGCCTATCAAATGATCGACGTGAACGTGTATCAGGAAAACATGTTCCACACCAAGATGCTGCTCAAAGACTTCGAACTGGATAACTACCTGTTCGGCACCTCGAGCCGGGATATCACCTTTGAAGAAGCGCGCGATATAGAAGACCGTCTGCGCAAGGAAATGCTCGAGATCTTCTACTCGCGCAACCTCGACTGAGGGCGCTCTGCTAGTAAAGTCCCGGCTCACCCTCAGGCCGGGTCTTGAAGCGCCGATGCAACCACAGATACTGCTCGGGGTGCTGCCGAATCGCCTGCTCGATAAACGCATTGACCCGCGTGGCATCGACCACTTCATCGTTGCTGGGATATCCCTCGAGCGCGGGTAGCCACTCGTAGGTGTAGGTACGGTCATCGGGGTTGCGGTAGAAAATCAACGGCACGACTTGCGCCCCGGTCATCCGCGCAATTTTGGCGGTTAACCGCACCGTCGCAGCCTGCTGACCAAAAAACGGGGCAAATACGCTGGCATCACGACCAAAGTCCTGGTCGGGTGAATACCATACCGAATGCCCGGCTTTCAGCCGCCGTATGACGCTGCGCAGGTCATGACGATGAATCATCTGATCGAACACCCTCAGGCGAGCGCGGGTCATGAAGCGGTCGAAAAGCGGGTTATTATGCGGGCGGTAGACCGCGTCCGAATGAAAAAACAGCGAATGCAGCGCGCCCCCCAAATCCAGCGGCGAAAAATGCACGCCAATAATCAGAACGCCCTTACCCTGCGCCTGGGCCCTGGCAAGATTTTCTTCGCCGATGCACGCGACTCGATGTCGAAAATCCTCGGGGCTGCGGCACCACGCAACGGCGGTTTCCATCAGCCCGATGCCATTGGCGATAAAGGTTTGCTTTACCAGTCTACGCTGTTCGTCAGGGCTTTTTTCGGGAAAACATAGCGCTATGTTGACATCGGTAATATGACGACGGCGCTTGGCAAACCGCCAGGCCAAGCGCCCGATACCCGAACCGAGGGCAATGTTCAGCCGCCAGGGTAGCCATGCCGCAATGTGCATGCCAGCAATGGCCATCCAGGTGAACCAAAAGCGCGGGTGCGCGAAAGAACGGGGATAGGTTGATCGTGACATGCGCCTCGCCATTTAACCAAAAGCGCCATGATAACGGCGCGGTACACGGGGCAACACCCCAGTCAGCAGGGTATAGCTGATGGTATCGCAGTGACGGGCGACGTCATCGATCGACAGCACTGCGCCATTGCTTGCGCGCCCCCACAGTACCACTTCACTACCAATGACGGCATCCGCCACCCCGCTGACATCCACCGTGAACATATCCATCGAGACCTTGCCGACCAGCGGACAATGCTGTCCATTGACCAGCACCGGTGTGCCATCCTGGGCGTGGCGGTCATAGCCATCGCCATAGCCTCCGGCGACTACCGCGATGCGGGAGCGTCGCGGTGCCCGCCAGCGCCCGCCGTAGCCCACCGGCTCACCCGCCTCAACGTCACGCAGGGCAATGATTTCAGAGCGCAGCGTCATTACCGGACGCAACGAGTCCGTGGCAGGCGTAGCGGTTTCCAACGGATTGCTGCCATACAGCATAATACCGGGGCGATTCCAGGCCCCGTGGGACACCGGCCAGGCAAGGGTCGCGGGGGAATTCGCCAGACACAGCGGCGCATCGAGTGTCGTGGCAAGCGCTTGCAACCGCGTCATCTGCTGTTGAAAATAGCGACTGTCAGCGGCATCCGCCGTGGCAAAGTGGCTCATCAAGTGCAGCGACGATGCCTGCGGCGCCTCGCTCAGCTGCGCCCAGACATTGCTGACGTCCTCCGGGGCAAACCCCAGCCGGTGCATGCCGGAGTCTACCTTGACCCAGACAGGAATCGGCTCACGCGGCGAAAAGGCCAGCAGCGCCTCAACCTGCCATGCACTGTGCACCGCCATCCATAGCCGGTGTTCATCCACCCACGCCAACTCGTCGGCGCTGAAGATACCTTCCAGCAGGATAATGGGTGTGGTGATCCCGCCTTCCCGCAGTGTCACTGCTTCTTCCAGGCACGCCACGGCGAACGCGGAAGCATCCGCGGCCAGGGCACGCGCGCACTCAAGCGCGCCGTGGCCATAGGCGTTTGCCTTGATGACGGCGACCGATCGGCTATGTGGCGCGCACTGACACGCCAGCTGATAGTTATGACGCAACGCGTCTAGATCAATATGGGCCACCAGCGGGCGCATTGGGCTTTCTCGCTTGTTGCTTCTAATCAGGGTTCATCATTATGACTAAATAAAGTCACCGGGCACATGGCCCGGTGTTGGGAAAATTAACGGGAGTTGAAGGAAGGCCGTTAACTTTCAAAAATCGACGACAGCGACAGCCCCTGTTTCTCCAGCGACCGACGTAATTTCTTGAGCGCCTCTACCTGAATCTGACGTACCCTTTCTCGGGTCAAGCCGATCTCGGCACCCACTTCCTCGAGAGTGGCCGCTTCATGGCCGCGCAAACCAAAACGCCGCACCACCACCTCGCGCTGTTTCTCATTGAGCTCGTCGAGCCAGTGGTCAACATGCTCCTTGACATCACCATCTACCAGGGAAGCCTCGGGGCCATGGTCTTCCTCATCAGAGAGCGTGTCGATGAGGGGTTTGTCGCTTTCGCCGCCCATGGGGTAATCAACCGACGAGACCCTTTCGTTAAGCCCCAGCATCTTTTTCACCGTGCCTACCGGCTTGTCGAGATGCTCGGCGATTTCTTCCGCCGTGGCTTCGTGGTCGAGCTTTTGCGTCAACTCACGGGCTGCCCGCAAGTAGATGTTAAGCTCCTTGACCACATGGATCGGCAAGCGAATGGTACGTGTCTGGTTCATCAGCGCCCGTTCGATGGTTTGCCGGATCCACCAGGTAGCGTAGGTCGAAAAGCGGAAGCCACGTTCGGGGTCGAATTTTTCGACGGCTCGAATCAGCCCCAGATTACCTTCCTCAATCAGGTCCAGCAGGGTCAAACCACGATTAAGATAGCGACGGGCAATCTTCACCACCAAGCGAAGGTTCGACTCAATCATCCGCGAACGCCCCAGCGGATCGCCCTTGCGGGCCAGTCGCCCGTAATAGACTTCCTCTTCAGGCGTCAGCAGTGGCGAAAAGCCAATTTCATTGAGGTAAATTTGTGTGGCATCAAGACTTTGATGCTGACGGTCCTCGCGCCCTAACGCTTTTTCGAAGGCCTCCTCGGCGGCAACGACATCCTCACCGTCGTCAAGTGCTTCTTCCACAGCGTTCAGGTCTACTTCCTGTAGATCTTTTTCCAGCATACTCATGCGTCTTACCCCCGTTATATCGCCTATCCGCCCTTAAAAAACCAAATGGGTCGCTTGGGCTTCCCATCGTTATTGTTATACAAAGCGTTCACGCCGTTACCTGTCGAATGAGTCGTGGCAACGCACGTTGCAAATGGCTGATACCGGTTAGCGTGACGGTAGAAACTCCAGGGGATCTTGTGGTTGCCCTTCGCGGCGTACCTCGAAATGCAGTCTCACGTCTTCCGCGTCACTATCGCCCATAGTGGCAATGACCTCACCGGCTTCCACAACGTCGTTCTCGCTGACATTAAGGCTGTCGTTATGCGCATAAGCGCTGAGAAATTCATCGTTGTGTTTGAGCAGGATGAGATTACCGTAACCGCGCACACCGCTGCCTGCATATACCACAATGCCAGAACCGGCGGCTCTTACAGGTTGCCCCTTTTCACCAGCGATATCAATACCGGCGGTGATGCTATCGCCCTGGCCAAACTCGCCCACCACATTGCCATCGCTCGGCCACTGCCAATCAATGGTTTCGGCTGGTGTATAAGTGCGGCCGTCGCGGTCAGGTGTCGAATCCTCAGGAGCGGCCGTCGCCTGCTCTGGGGCCGTTTCGGCTTCAGGTTCCGGCGCTGTTTGCGCTTCAGCCTGCTCGGGCTGAGTTTGCTCAGCCCGAGGTTGATCGGGGGCTGAATCAGAAGCCGCCTGAGTCTCAGATGCCTCAGCCGTAGTGACATTTTCCTCGGCGTCATCAGCATCACGCTCAGCCGTCAACCGCTGATTGCGCTCAATGGCTGACTCATCGGGCAGCAACCAGTCCATTTGCTGATCATCACTCGAAGCGGGGGTAGACGCCTCGGGCGAAAGACCTCTTGCCACCGCACCACTGGCGCTTTCATTCGCTCCCGCTGAGGCGTTCGCCGACGTTGAAGACGTGCCCTCACGCAGGGCAATGATCTGCCCAGGCTGGATACGGTAAGGGGGCTCGATGTTATTGAGTTCAGCCACTTCGCGATAATCGAGATTATGCTGCCAGGCGATGCCGTAAAGGGTATCGCCTTCCTTGACCCGATACTCGGGGGAGCGCTCGACCGCGTCGCGGGCATCGCTTATATCACGCACCTGCGGGCCGCCGCTCTGCTGGTTGGCACAGCCGGCAACGGCTAACGCCAGTGCGGACATCATTACTATCTTACGCATGCAAAGCCTACTCCTTTTCAGCAGCGGAGGCGGTTTGGGGAGACGTTGGCGGCGTGCGACCAAGGGCACGCCGATGCAACAGTACAACGACCAGTGCGCCAAACGTCATCAACGCTATTACACCAATGAGTTGCGCGGATTCGCCCGTTAGCTGTGCATAATCGCCGGGCATTAAATATCGATAATCCAACGGAATCATTTCACCATCACTACCTAGTTGGTATCGCACCAGTTCTCGCCACGGCCAGAGCACGGGCAGTGAACCCATAATGAAACCTAACAATAATTGAAGCGTTGAGCCACGATGGCGGCGCAGCAACCAGGAGAGCACCCGTGAGAAAAGCGCCAGACCAATGAGGCAGCCGCCCCCAAACAGCAGGATGGTCACCCAATCAAAGCCGCGCACAGCTTCCATCACCGTACCGTAAAGCCCCATGGTGAGCAGTAAAAAACTTCCTGATACGCCGGGCAACAACATGGCACTGATGGCAATACTCCCCGCCACTATCAATATCAGTGACTCATTACCCAATGTTGACACCAGGGGCATCAATCCGGGTAGCCATTGAGCCAGCAGCAGGCCAACCCCTAGCGGGAACAGGTAGCGCAACTTGAAACGCGTTCCTGAATCACTCACAACAAAGGCCGAAGCAGCCACCAAACCAAAGAAAAAACCATCCAGCAACAGTGGATGTGCTTCCATCAACCACAGCGCCAGGTGCGCCACACTGAAAACGCTGATGACAATACCGACGAGCAGCGGCACCAGGAACGCCAGGTTAAGGTGCTGACTCAGCCCTCCCAGCCCGCCACGACGCCATGCACCAATGGCGCTTGGGCCGAACTGTTTGATGGTTAAGATCAATTCTTCATAAATGCCGCTGATAAACGCAATGGTCCCACCCGAAACCCCCGGCACTGCATCAGCAGCGCCCATCCCGGCTCCGGTTAATAACAATCGTACGGGTTGACGCTTCAATCGACCACTCCTTGCAATAATGGAACAAAACGAACCGGTTCCAGGCGGCGTTTTTCAAACGCATTACCGACGCGTTTGATCTGGGTAAGCCACTGGCTGCCGTCTGATGCCTCTAGAGGGGCAATCAAGACGCCATCAGGGCTTAACTGCTCAAGCAGTGGTTCTGGTAGCGTTTGGGCGCAAGCGGTCAACAGAATGACGTCAAATGGCGCGGCGGCGGGCCAGCCTTCACCGCCGTCAGCAACGGCCAGCGACGCCCGGGCACCCAGGCGGCTAAGCCGGAAGGCGGCGCGCCGGTGCAGAGCCTCGATACGCTCAAGGGAAAACAGCTTATCGACCAATCGGGCCAGAATAAGTGTTTGATAGCCAGAACCAGTGCCCAGTTCCAGAACGCGCTTGGGTTCAGCACGCAGCACCAGCTCGGTCATGCGCGCAACGATAAGCGGTTGAGACAACGTCTGGCCAAACCCGATGGGTAACGAGGTATCTTCGTAGGCGCGGTGGGCCAGCGCTTCATCCACAAAAAGATGGCGCGGCTCGCTGGCCATGACTTCAAGCACCCGTGCGTCACCAATTCCTTGGCGAATCAGGCGTTGGACCATGCGGTCACGGGTACGCTGCGAGGTCATTCCGGTACCGCGCAGCTCTTCCGGTGACAGTTTAGGCGAATGCATCCAGCCAGTCTCGAACGTCGTTGAGCGCCTGATGGCGCGTTAAATCCGTTTGCAAGGGGGTAATCGATACAAAGCCCGCCTCGACGGCGGCAAAATCAGTGTCGTCACCATCGTCGGCATTGGCAGCCACCGGGGCAATCCAGTAACGGGTGCGCCCACGCGGGTCTTTAACGGCCAGCGGCTGCTCCGCGGGGCCGCGATAGCCAAGTCGCGTCACTTTAACCCCCTTGACGTCCCCCCAGGGCACATCGGGCACGTTAACGTTCAGCAGTGTGCGCGGCGGCAGCGACAGCTGGTCCACGGCCCCCACCAGGCTCGCCGCCAGGTGGCCGGCCGTAGCAAAGTGGCGATGGCCGCAGAGCGACATGGCAATCGCCGACATGCCCAGATTACGTCCTTCCATGGCAGCGGCAACCGTACCCGAATACAGCACGTCGTCCCCCAGGTTGGCGCCATGGTTAATGCCGGAAATCACCAGGTCGGGTTTTTCATCCCACACGCCGTTGACCCCCAGGTAGACACAGTCCGCCGGCGTGCCGTCGACACTGTAGAACCCGCTGTCCAGTGCGGTCATCGCCAGCGGTCGCGAGAGCGTCAGCGAGTTGCTCGCCCCGCTGCGGTCACGGTCCGGGGCAACGACACGCAGATTGGCGTGCTTGGTCAATGCATCGTAAAGCGCCTTGAGCCCCGGCGCATGAACTCCATCGTCGTTGGATAGCAGCAAACGCCGCATGGAAAACTCCTTAATTGGTTGCCCGAGTCCCGGCACGCGCCCCTTCAGTCCGGTGACGCGATCAATTCGCTAACCACCGCGGTGGCGAAACTGCCGCGAGGCAGAGCGAATGAGAGTACCACGCTCTGGGCTTCGCGGTTTAGCTGTGGCTCGCTCAAACGAACGCGTAATGCCCGCTGGCCGCGCCTGACTCCGCTGCGCAGCAGGCCCTCGCACAGCGACGGATGACGATCCAACAGCGCAGCCTCGTAGTCACCCGCTGCCTGCTGACTGATATTGCCGACGCCCCACAAGGGACCTGTCGGATGCACATCCAATGCATCGGCACGCGCGCAAAGCGTGGTGTCTACCTGGTCAACATTGAACACGCTCTGGGTACCGTCAAGCATTAGCGTATCGCCGTTAACTGGTTGCTGCCACTGGTTTTTCTCAATTCTTTCGCTAAGCAACTCGTTGAACAGAAAGCTGCGGGCGGTGGACAGCAAAATACCGTGACGATCGTCACGCTTGCGCCATCCGCGCGCCAACAATGCTTCTGCGCGCTGTAGATTGCGCCCCGCTGGCCCGAAGCGTTGCGACCCAAAGTAGTTGGGCACGCCCTGCTCGCATAGCAACTGCCAACGCTGGCTAACGTCATCTGTCTCTATCGCTTCCCCGCTCAACCGCAGTTGAAATCGGTTATAACGATGCACGCCACGCTTCAGCTTGCGCGGGTGTCGGGCATGCTGCAAAACGCTGATGCCGCCATCGGCGAGGGCCTGCATCAACCCCTCAGGGGCTTCCTTGCCGGGTAAATGCACGCTCAACCATTGGCGAGTCACCGCGACACGGTCCTTCATCCCCGAATAGCCAACGTCACGGGGTGCAACGTCACAGCGCTGACTGAGTGTTTTAACGACCTCCAGGGTCGTCAGGTTGCGCTTTTCAATGTTCAGCCAAAGATGTTCGCCGTGCCCCTCCGGGGCAAAATCCAGCACCTCGTCGACCAAAAAGTCATCCGGCGCCAGACGAAACCTGCCAGGTTTTGGCGGACCGAGTGCCGCTTCCAGGCTGCGCTTCCAGCGGGGTAATTCAGGCATGGGGCCTCTCATTCAGGCCGAGCAGCACCACCGCTTCGGCAGCGATGCCTTCACCGCGCCCGGTAAAGCCCAACCGCTCGGTAGTGGTGGCTTTAACATTCACCTGGCCCTGGCTCACACCCAGATCGGCCGCGATCACCTCGCGCATGGCGCCCACGAAGGGGGCCAGTTTTGGCGCCTGGGCCATCACCGTGGCATCGATATTGACGACGTTATACCCTTCAGTACGCACCAACGCGATAACCTGGCGCAAGAGATCGCGGCTGTCCGCCCCTTTCCATGCCGGGTCGGTGTCCGGGAAATGATGACCAATGTCGCCCAGCGCACAGGCCCCCAGCAGGGCATCGCTCACCGCATGCAGCAGTACATCGCCGTCGGAGTGAGCAATAAACCCTTTATCAAACGCTACCTTTACCCCGCCCAACATCAGATGATCGCCGGGACCAAACCGGTGGACATCAAATCCATGACCAATGCGCATTAGTGGCTCCTCTCGGTGGTATCACGCTGTGACGTAAGAATCGCGGCCGCCAGTGCCAGATCATCGGGGTGTGTCACTTTAAGGTTATCCCGTCGCCCGGACACCAGTTGGGGAGCATCGCCCAGCGCTTCCACGGCGGAGGCTTCATCGGTCACCAGCGTATGCCGGTTTCGTGCATCGTTTATCGCTCGGTAAAGCTGGCCGTAACGGAAACCCTGGGGCGTCAGCGCATGCCAGAGTGCGTCACGGGGTTCACTATGCAGGCTGGCACCGGCAGGACTGGCACGTTTCATGGTGTCAGCCACCGGCATCGCCAGGAGCGCACCCGCGGCATGGTGCTGCACGGCCTGGTAAAGCGCCAGCAGATCTTCACGGGTCACGCAGGGGCGGGCGACATCATGGACAAGCACCAGATCGTTATCCCCGGCGTCGATGGCCGTGAGCGCGTTGAACACACTGTCCATGCGCTCTTCGCCACCAGTGACACGCTGCCAATCGGCAAACGGCACCCACTTTTCGGCGAACCAGTGGTCGTCGTCGTCAAGGCAGAGTACCAGACGCGCATTTGGGAAAGCGCTGTGCAAGCGTTCCAGGGTATGGGCAAGCAGCGGGCGGCCCAGCAATGTCAGGTACTGTTTGGGCCTGTCCGCCTCCATTCGGCGTCCTTGACCGGCAGCGGGCACCACCAACCACAAAGGATCACTCATCGGGCAACTCCGGCCTGACCACCGAGCGGGCGTTGATGCCGACCAACTCCTCCTCGATGGCAACGCCTGGCACCCAGAAAAACTGCTCGTCGGTACGCACCATGCCCATATCGCTGCGCGCTCGCTCTTCAATCGCGTCCAGGCCGTCCTTGAGATCGGTCACTTCCGCCGCCATTCTGGCATTGCGCTCGCGCAGGGGCACATTTTCTGCCTCCTGATCGGCAACGCGCTGCTCGAGTTGCTGCAAGTCGCGCCAGCCGCCATCGCCAAGCCAAAGTTGGTATTGCAGCATGCCCAACACCAGCAGCAGCGCGATTAATAGCCATCTGCGCATGACCGCTCTCCTATAAATGCCGCTCAAATACATTTTGCCTAAATTGGCGCGCCATTATGCCATCAAGCCGCCCGATCAGCGAGTTGCTTTCATTTATACGGTAGCGCGGCAAAGGCCGCATCACGGTAGGCAGCCACTTGTTGCCCTTCTTCACGGCAAAAGGTCGCGACAGCGTTCGCGAGGCCGGGATGGGCCAGGTAATGCAATGAGCGCACACGCTGCGGTGCAAAGCCGCGCAGTAGCTTGTGCTCGCCCTGAGTACCCGGATCAAACAGCGTCAGGCCCTGCTCGAGACAGAACTCGATGCCCTGGTAATAGCAAGCTTCAAAATGCAGGCAGTCGGCCACCACCTCACTGCCCCAGTAGCGCCCATAAAGCGTCTGAGCGCCTCTAAAGTAAAGCGCTGCCGCAACAGGTCTACCTTCAAGGCGTGCCTGTACCAAGAGCAGCGACTCGGGCATGGCATTGTAAATACGGGTAAAAAAATCCTGGGCCAGATAAGGCGGCCGCCCGCGCTCCTGGTAAGTAATGGCGTAACACCGGTAAAAATGCGTCAGGTCAGCAGGCGTGATCTGTTCGCCGACCAAGCGCACCACCTCCAGCCCCTGATCGGCCACCAGACGGCGTTCACGCTTGATCATTTTACGCCGCTTGGACGTCAACGCAGCGAGAAACCCGTCGAAGTCGCCGAAGTCTCGATCACGCCACTGAAACTGCACGCCCTCGCGGCTGATGAGCTCGGGGCACTGGGCCTGCCACACTTCCACTTCTGACGTGCCCGCAAACAGCAAATGCCAGCTTGAAAGGTCATGGCGCTGGCACTGCTCCCGCCAGCCCTGGGCCAGGGCCGCGTAGACGACGTCTGTATCAGCGTCTTGGGCTACCAAGGCACGCGCGCCGGGTACCGGAGTAAACGGTACGGCACTCAGCGCTTTAGGATAATAATGCCCCCCGGCGCGCTCAAAAGCATCAGCCCACCCCCAATCAAACACATATTCGCCGTAGGAATGGTGCTTCTCGTAAAGCGGCATTGCGCCCACCAGTTGCGCGCCTTTCCAAACGGTTAAATGGCAGGGCTGCCAGCCGGTCGCTGGGCCTACCGAACCGCTCGCCTCCAGCGCATGCAGGAAGGCGTGACGTAAAAACGGCTGATCGGCATCTACCAGAGCATCCCACTGACTGGCCGACACAGCCTCCATGGCAGATAACACCGCAACCGATAGCGACACTGGCATAGCCTCTCCCAGACCTAGGGTTGGTTTCAATTAAGCTACTCTACACTATGCGGGTTCATTACCCTTACGGTACAAGCTCGTGATTTAACGCAACGAATTGCCTCGCGCCTGACATCAGGATCCATCAAGGAGACGCCATGACCTGCCACCTCAACGCCTGCCTGGAGACTCAGCGTCTCGCCTGCCGCCAGTCGCCTTACCCCTCCCGGGCGGAACGACGTGAGCTTTTGGCCCGGCTGGCGCTGATGACCAGGCGCCACCGACACGCCATCATCGAGGCCATCCAGACCGATTTCGGCCAGCGCAGCGAGGTCGAGATTCAGCTTGCCGACATTCAACCGGTACTTGATGCTGTGAGCCATGCGCGTCGTCATCTATGGCACTGGATGCGCCCCTGGCGAGTCAGCGTCCCCTGGCGGCTACTGCCTGCACGTGCGCGTATTGCGCCCCAACCTCTTGGCGTTGTAGGTATTATCGCCCCCTGGAACTACCCCTGGAGCCTTGCGTTGGTGCCGGTCGTTGATGCACTCGCGGCGGGAAACCGCGTCATGCTCAAGCCCAGCGAGCTCACGCCACACACCAGCGCCCTGCTTGGCCGACTGGTAACGCAGTATTTCAGCCCCCGAACACTGTGCGTGATTGAGGGCGACGCCACCACCGGCCAGGCGTTCAGCGCTCTGCCATTCGACCATTTGCTGTTTACCGGCTCGCCCCAGGTCGGCCGGAAAGTTGCATTGGCCGCTGCCAACAACCTGACCCCAACGACGCTGGAATTGGGCGGCAAAAGCCCGGCGTTTGTAGCAGGGGATGCCGACTTTACGCGTGCTGCCGACGCGATTATTTTCGGCAAGGGCATGAATGCCGGGCAAACCTGCATTGCCCCCGATTACGTGCTGGTTGAAAGCCGCCATATCGATGCTCTGACCAACGCTCTGAGCCGCGCGATTTTAAAACAGCGCCCCTCGGCACGGGAGGCCACCCAGCCAATAAACGAGGCTCAGCGTGCACGCAGTGAAGCGATGCTCGCCGAGGCGCGTAACCACGGATGCCGAATCATTGACCACGGCGCCCACGCGCCCGCGCTGGTGATAGATCCCCACCAGAGGCTTGCCGTGATGCGCGAGGAAATTTTCGGCCGCTGCCTGCCAGTTATCAGCGTCAAGGACAGCAATAAGGCGCTTGACTTTGTCGCTGCGCGACCACATCCGCTGGCGATTTATGTATTCACCCAGCAACGCGATCAACAACGCCATTGGCAACACGCCAGCCAGTCTGGCGCCCTGGTATTCAATACCACACTGTTGCATCACGCCGTGCCGGGGCTGCCGTTTGGCGGCGTCGGGGCCAGCGGCCACGGGGCCTATCACGGCCGTCACGGCTTTCACCGTTTCAGCCACCTGCGCGGGATGTTTTATCTGGCCAGCCGCTCTCCTGCCACGCAGCTATACCCACCTTACCGTCGCTGGCTACTAAAGTTACTTCGTCTCATTTAAGCCGGGGAGCAAACGGCCGATAATGTTAATATAAGGTTTTATTGACACCTTCCCACGGAGCAAGGATGCCAGCACCACCAACCCTCGATAACGAGCCTCAGCGCCTGGACGCGGTGCATGCGCTTCGTGTCCTCGACACCCCCAGTGACAGGGCGTTTGAACGCTTGACACAACTGACCCGTGACCTATTCGATGTGCCTGTTGCCTTGGTATCGCTCATCGATCAAGAACGGCAGTGGTTTAAATCGCACCAAGGAATTGAGATGTCTGAAACGGACCGGAGCATTTCTTTCTGCGACCACGCCATCGCCCAAGATGGACCGCTCATCGTTGAAGACACCCTTGAAGACGAGCGCTTTGCCGGCAATCCATTGGTCACAAGCCCGCCGCATTTCCGCTTTTACGCAGGCTTCCCGATACGGCCCCTCAATGGCATGGCCGTTGGCACTTTATGCATTATCGACTACCAACCGCGCCCATTCAGCGAACGTGACTTGAAGCTACTGGGTCGTTTAGCGGGTCAGGTTGAAGAACTGTTTCGCCACCACAAGCTGCAGGTTGAACTCACCCAGACAGCCAACCGGATGCATAAAGAGCAGCAACTGCTCAAAGTTCTCCACCACGGCATCACCGACTATCAGGCGCTCATGTCCGGCGAGCAGCTGTGGACCTTTTTAACGGAAGCCCTGAGCGAGCTCACCGACAGCGAATACACCTTGATTGGCGAGGTACTACCCGGCGATATCAGCAATGCGCTGAAGCTTAATGCCATTAAAGGCCCTTTGTGGAGTTCCGAATCGCGTCATCACATAGAGCAACTGCTCAGCGGCGACATGGTGCTCAAGAACCCCAACTCGCTGTTGGGTAGGGTCTTTGCCCGGGGTGAGGTGGTCATCGACAACGATGTTAATGAGCATACCCAGCGCAGCGAGTTCCCGCTGGGCCAGGTGCAGTTTGGAAACTACCTGGGCGTGCCTATTTTCAATAGCGGCCAACTCATCGGCATGTTTGCCATCGCCAACAGCCGTCAGCAGCTGGACCAGCATCTGCTGGACTGGCTTCAGCCCTTCACCGACACCTGCGTGCTACTGATCAACCTTTACCGCCAGATGGCTGAGCGCGAGCAGGTCATGCAGGATTTAGCCAATACCCGCGATCAAGCCGAGCGTGCCAACCAGGCCAAGAGCGAATTTTTATCATCGATGAGCCATGAACTGCGCACGCCGCTCAACGCGATTATCGGCTTTGCCCAAGTACTCGGCCACAACCCCCGCGCACCTCTGAATGACAAACAAAAACGCCAAGTCAACCAGATCGAAAAGAGCGGCCACCATCTGCTTAGTTTGATAAACGACGTACTGGACTTGGCCAAAGTCGAAGCGGGCCAACTGTCGCTTTCCATTGAAGCCATTTCGTTGAACAGCATCCTCGAGGATGCCTGTAGCACCCTCGAGGCTAACGCCGAGGCCGCCGGTATCACCTTGACCTGTTCATTACCTGATACCGACTTGAAGATCAGTGCCGACTACACACGTACCAAGCAAATACTTCTCAACCTGCTGTCCAACGCGATCAAGTACAACGTGGCCAACGGGCGTATCGATATCCTTGCGCAGCATCAGAAAGATGTCGCCAAGCTCAGCATCAGCGACACGGGCCCCGGCATCCAGACCGACCGGTTGAACGAGCTGTTCGAACCGTTTAACCGCCTTGATGCTGAAGAAAGCCATGTGGAAGGAACCGGTATAGGATTGTCCATTACCCGGAAGCTAGTGGAACGCATGCATGGAGAGATTGGCGTCGACAGCCAGCCAGGCCATGGGACGACGTTCTGGTTCACGTTGCCAGTGTCGACCTCCCCCGCCACTGAGCGCCCCGAAGGCGCTGACCGACAACACCTGCCAGAGACTGCAAACCAGCAAACACTGCTGTACATCGAAGACAATCCTGCCAACCAACACCTGATGGAAGATATTGTCGACGCCATGGAGGGCGTGACGCTTCGCACCGCATCAAGTGCTGAGATCGGCCTGGAAATGATGCGTTACGACATTCCCGCTGTGGTGATAATGGACTTGCACCTACCCGGCATCAGTGGCTATGACGCGTTGATCAAGCTGCGTACGACTCCCCTCTATCGCGATGTGCGCGTCATTGCCCTTTCGGCCAATGCGCTGCCCAGCGACATAAAAAAGGGTCTCAGAGCAGGGTTTGATGCCTATTTAACCAAACCAATCGACATTAAACAGTTTACTGACACGCTTAACCCGTTGCTGGGAGCGCCCATCAGGCAGGAGCCATGACATTCTATTCCAAACACGTACTGGTCGTTGACGATAACACTGTCAACATTGAGCTAATGCTCGACTTGCTCGAAAACCAGGGTTTTCACAACACTCATGGCATCAGCGATTCCCGCCATGTGCTCGCCTATTGCCAGCGGTCACTACCTGATCTGTTATTGCTGGACATTCGCATGCCTTACCTGGATGGCTACGCGGTTATCGAGCAGCTCAACGCGCACCTTGGCGAGCAGACGCCGCCGATTGTCATCCTCACGGCCCAGATTGACGACGAAACCAGACAGCGCGCGCTGGCGCTTGGCGTGCGCGACTTTGTTACCAAGCCTTTCAAGCATGACGAGGTGCTGCAACGCATTCTCAACGTGCTGAACGTCGAGCATCGCTACCACGTCCGCGACCGACAGGCCGACACTCTGGAACGCATAGTCAATGAACGCACTCAGGCGCTTTACCTTCAATCATGCACCGACCCCATTACGCGTTTACCCAATCGGCGCGGCCTTACTCAAGCCCTCAGCGAAGCGGCAACGCACAACGATGCCACTGGGCTATTGTTTATTGCCTTAGACCGCTTTGATGATGTCATTCGACTGCATGGGTACCGGATTGCCGAAAGGCTAATGAGCCATATTGTACAGCGCCTGGGTGAGCGCCTGAGCGACTCCCACACACTCGGCTTATGGGGTGGCAGCGAGCTGTTGGTGATTAGCGCCACTGATGACAAGCGTAAGCTTCTGTCGCTGGCCCATCACCTGATGGAAACGTTCGAAACCGACCAGCAGGTTGACGATTTGCTGCTGCCACTAGGAGCAAGAGTCGGCATTAGCCAAGCCCGCGGTGCATTTGATATTGAGCGGTTAGTCCATATGGCGACCTTGGCGCTACCACAGAAGAACGGCAGAGCCGTTCAGTGCTATAGCGAAACGCTCGAGGCCCAGCAGCGCCATCGGCTACACGTTCTGCAAGCCTTGCGTGGCGCCACCGAACGCGGTGAAATGTCGCTTGTCTTCCAGCCCAAGCTGCGCCTGAGTGATCAGCGTATTATCGGTGCCGAAGCATTATTACGTTGGCACCATCCCGACCTGGGACACATATCACCAGGCATGTTCATTCCTCTGGCTGAAGCCAGCGGAGATATCTTTTCGATTGGCGAGTGGGTTCTGGAAGAGGCCATGAGGACGATCGCCGACTGGCGACAGAAAAACGTGTTCAGCAATGACTTTCACATTGCGGTGAACGTAGCCGCCCGGCAGCTGGCGCGCAAGGATTTCGCCGAAAGCGTCTTGCGTCAGTTGGAAGACCACCAAATCCCCGCGCACTTCTTCGCCATTGAGGTCACTGAATCCGGTTTAATGAGCGATATGCAGAACGCACGGCAACAGCTTGAGCAGTTTACCCAGGCCAATATCGCCGTGGCCATCGATGATTTTGGCACCGGCCACTCGTCGTTGGCGTATATCAAGACGCTGCCTTTTTCAACGCTGAAGATTGACCGCGCCTTTGTTATGGACTTGGAGGAAAGCGACGTAGAACGCCAACTGGCGCGCACCATTGCCCAACTGGCGCATAGCGTGGGCAGTGATGTTGTCGCGGAAGGCATTGAAACCGCGTATCAGGCCATGTACTTACGGGGCATTGGCTGTGAAACTGCTCAAGGCTATTATTTCTCGCGGCCATTACCGGCCAGCGAGTTCCTCGCCTGGTGCGATAATTGGCAGCCGCACTTGCCACCAACCTCCACGGAGACCGTTTAATGGCTCACGACTTGCTCGACCGGATACGCCAACGCCTGGAAGATCTCAACCGCTCGGAGCGTAAGGTCGCCAACGTGATTATCGATGATCCTGCGGCCGCCACCAGCCTGAGCATTGCCAGCCTGGCACAGGCGGCAAGCGTCAGCGAGCCGACGGTGAACCGCTTCTGCCGCAACTTTGGCGCCAAGGGCTATCCCGATTTCAAGATCAAACTTGCCCAGAGCCTCGCGGGCGGCACCCCCTACGTGACCCGGGCAGTCGAGCCTGGCGATTCCGCCACCCAGTACACCCAGAAAATCTTTGGCGCCACCATTGCCGCACTGGATGAAGCCCAACGTGAAGTCGACATGGGCGCCGTGGAACGCATGGTGGATTACCTGACCCAGGCCAAGCAGATCCACTTTTTCGGCCTTGGGGCCTCCGGTGCGGTGGCGCAGGATGCCCAACACAAGTTCTTCCGCTTCAACCTGCCGGTCATGGTGCACATCGATGTGCTGATGCAACGCATGGTTGCCGCTGCCTGCCATACAGGCGATGTGGTAGTGATCATTTCCTATACCGGGCGTACCCGTGAACTGGTCGACATTGCTCGCGTCGCCCGCGAAGCGGGCGCTGTGGTGCTGGGCATCACAGCGCCGGATTCACCGCTTTCCCAGGAATGCACCGCCACCCTTGAAGTCGCGACACCGGAAGACACTGACCATTACATGCCCATGACGTCACGCGTGATTCAACTGACGCTGATCGATGCGCTGGCCACCGGTGTGACGCTCAGGCGCGGCGAGGATTTCCTGCCGCACCTCAAAAAGATCAAGGACAGCCTACGGGAAACACGCTTCCCTGTTCCCAAAAACACCTAGGGCGTTTAATCGGTCACAGCAGCGCAAACGGTAATCTCGACCCTCAGCTCGTCGGCAGGCATCGGTGCACATACACAGGTGCGTGCCGGCGCATGGCCTTCCGGCACCCAGGCATCCCAAACGGCATTCATCGCCGCGAAATCGCTACCGTCCTTGAGGTAGATCGTGGCGGTCAGCAGCTGTTCACGCGACGAGCCAATCTCGCTCAACAGGTCATCCACCCGCGCCAGCATGCTTTCGGTTTGTGCCGTGATATCGTCGTAACGCGCCTCTGGCCCGGCAACCTGGCCACATAGGTGGGCCACACCCTGATGGATGACCGCACGGCTCATGCGGGCTTTGGTGTCGTGGCGTTCAATTGTCATGGGGTTCCTCGTTATCGTTGAATCCGTTGTCATTCGGCCTATTCGGCACAGCCGATGCACTTGAGCACCAGCGGGTCGCTTTCCAGACGCTTAATGTTAATCCACTCGCCGCATTTGATACATTCACCGAAGACACCCTGTTCGAGGCGCTGTAGTGCGCCCGCGATACGCGTCACGTTTTGCTGGCGACGCTGCTCTTCGGCCTTGGCCATGGCCTGCCCCTGAAGGGCGTCCATACGCGACAGTCGACCTACCGAGGTTTGATCCAGCGTCACCGTATCCCGAGCCCCGGCACTGCCAGCACTTTCGTCGATCAGCGTTTCGCGCAGGGTGATTAAACGGGCCTTCATGGCCTCCACGTCTACATCGGGATGGTTCATCGCCGCCTCCTTAGGATCTGCTGTTATACTTGGAGAATTAACCTTTTACGAGCGCCCCTTCGCCCGCTTGTTTCGCAAAGGATACTGCATCATGGGCTATCGTACCCTGCTGCGCGACCACCGTAGTGTGTTAAGTATCGCCTTTTTGGCAATGTTCAGTTCAAGCCTTGGGCAAAGTTTTTTTGTCGGGCTTTTTCAGGCACCGCTGGCTGACCATTGGCAGTTCAGCGCGGGCCAGTTCGGTACCGCCTACACCGTCGTGACGCTCGTTTCAGGGTTTGTAATGCTGTATTACGGTCCTTCCATCGACTGGATATCCCCACGCCGATTCGCGATTACCGTGCTGTTCGCCCTGGTGACGGGCGTTGCCCTGCTCACCCTTTCCCCCTGGTGGTGGCTTGGCGTTCTCGGCCTGGGCCTGGTGCGATTATGCGGGCAGGGCATGTTGACCCACCTGGGCAACACCCTCGCTGCCCGGGAGTTCACCACCCAGCGGGGCCGCGCAATGGGGCTTGCAAGCTTGGGCATTCCACTTGGCGAAGCGCTGCTTCCACCGCTCGTCGCGGCGACACTGCTATGGCTAAGCTGGCAGTCCTTCTGGTGGTTGCTTTGTGCCCTGCTGGCCCTGCCTTGGTTATGGCTGCTGCAGCGTGCCCCCTGGTCCAACGCCCCGGGCCAAAAACCCCAGAAACGTGACACCACCGGGCCGCGACCCTTTTACGAGCCTCGCTTCTGGGCGTTATTGCCGCTGCTCATGTCGCTGCCGATCACCATGACAGGGCTATTCATTTACCAGGCGCAGCTGACCGATGCCCTGGACAGCTCGCTGAGCGTCTATGCGCTGGCCCTTACCGGCATGGGGGTCGCCAAGCTTCCTGGCGCACTGTTGGGCGGCCGCTGGATCGACAAAATTGGCCCGGTGCGTCTAGCCCGCGTGTACTTGATTCCTTATGCGGCGGCGATGCTATTCGCCACACTGGCCGGAGGGAACGCAAGCGTTTGGGCGTTGATGGTGGGAGGCGGTTTGGCCATGGGCGCTCAAGAGCTGATTGCCTCGGGCCTGCTGATCAAGCTGTGGGGCATCGAGCACCTGGGACGCGTACGCTCCGCGCTCAGCGCCGCCATGGTATTTTCCACGGGTATCGCCCCAGCCGCCATCGGACTCGCGCTCAGCGCTGGCATGGCGTTTCCGGCCATCCTTGCCACGATGCTGGCGTTTATCGTCGCCGCCTGGTGTCTTGCCCAACGCGTTTTGCAAATAGCCAACCAAGCGGCCAGCCCCTAGCGCAGAATCAGCACCGGCAATTGGGCCTTCCTCAGCATCGCGGTGGTGGTGCTGCCAACCAGCAAATGGCGAATGCGCGAATGGCCGTAGGCGCCCATGACCAGCATATCGATGCCATGTTCCTCTTTGTAGGCGCGCAGCGTCTCTTCGACATCACCCGCTCGAATCGCGCCTTCGGCCGTATGTCCCGCACTCGTCAGGCTCGTCAGCGCCCACTCCAGCTGTGAACGGTGCTCGGCGGTTTCCGCGCCGACGATGACAACGTGGCAGGTCGCACCGTTAAACAACGGGCTCTTGGCCAGCATTTCAACGCCTTTGCGCGCTGTGTTGCTGCCATCGAAGGCCATCATGACGTTTTCGGGATGGGTAAATGTTCTGGGCACCATCAGGATAGGGCGGTGCACTTCGCGCACCACGCGCTCCAGGTTTGAACCTATATGGCCGCTGGCCTGGTGAGCGGTTTCACCACGCTTACCCACCACCAGTAGGCGTACACTCTTTTCCTGCTCGACCAGGGTTTCCACCAAGGTACCGTTGCGCTGCATGGCATCTAGCGCTTCGACACCCGCTTTCAAGGCTCGCTGCCTGGCATCCTCCAGCACCAGCCTGCCTTGCTCACGCGCCAGCTTGGCACGCTGTTCTTCGACGTCGGATAGCTTTTCCAGTAGATGCTCGCGGGTGCCCAGCCCCAGATTGCCGGTCAGGTCAGGCTCGGAGATTTGTGGGTGGTTATCCACTACATGAATAAACGCGAGAGGCGCATCAAGCGCCTTGGCAGCCCAGGCAGCGTAGTCGCATACCCCTTCGGAAAACTGGGAACTGTCGATAGCCGCCAATACTCGATCAGACATTGATCAACCTCACTCAAGCAGGTGCAATAAACATTATTGTTGTGGCCTACCTTTTTACACGAACTTATTGACCGGCAACAGCGCCTGCCCCGACATCTCAACATGATAAGCTTGATGACCGCTGGGGCGAATTTGCAAGGGGACGTATCTTGGGTATTAGCTGGGGTAGCATTATGCTGGTGGCAGTTGGCGGGGCTTTCGGTGGCATGGCCCGCGTGGCCACCTCGAACCTGTTTGCCAAATGGCTAGGCATCGCATTTCCTTGGGGCACCCTGGCCGTTAACCTGCTGGGCGCTTTTGCCCTTGGCTGGGTGGCGAGCACCCTCAATCAGGGCAGCCCACCATTCGGTGATGCGTGGCTGTTTGTCGCCGTTGGGCTACTGGGCGGCTTCACGACGGTCTCATCCTTCAGCTTGCAGACCCTGGGCCTGTGGGAAAGCGGCATGGGAGGCAAGGCACTCGCCAATATCACCAGCACGCTGACACTCGGCGTTGCGGCGCTGGGGTTAGGTGCATGGTTAGCGGGAGGGGGCCTATGAAGACGCTTGCCACCTATGCCGCGGTTGGCATCGGCAGCGGGCTGGGCAGCGCGCTGCGTTACGTCATCTCGTTGTCGATGACAGGCACCCTGGGTAGCTCCTTTCCCTGGGGGACGCTTCTGGTCAATGTTGTCGGCTCAGGGCTGATCGGCTGGCTTGCCGGGCGCATTGCCCGGGCACCCGATGCACAACGCAAACGCTGGCAGCCCTTTTGGGTGGCGGGCTTTTGCGGCGGGTTCACCACCTTTTCTCTATTCAGCTTGGAAGTCGTTTCACTTGCCCAGACCCAACCCATCCTGGCGTTGGCTTATATCGCTGTCAGCCTGCCTTTATGGTTGGCGGCAGTCTGGGCAGGACAACGCTGGGCCAATAGTGGTTAAGCCACCCACTCCTGACACCTACCTAATATTCTCTCGTATCGGCCGGTGAGTGTTTTACCAGCCGCGGCACCCAGGCGAGATACGTCACCATGCCCAGCAATTCGACCAGTGACTGCAGGACAATGACCACCACCGATGCTGCCCAGATATCGGGCAGCGCAATCGCCAACGGAAGTACCACAAAGGAATTGCGGGTACCGAGGCTGAAAACCAGCGTCCGGCCAGAAGCCGTGGGAAGGCGAAACAGCATGTGGAGCGTCTTGCCGACCAGGGCTGCAACCAGCAGATAGAGCACAAAAAGCACGGCGATTTGACCCAGCATCTCCTGCGACTCAATAATCAAGTGCACTTGCGAGGCCGCAATCAAGAACACCACTGCTGTCAGCAAAGGCACGGGTAGCCAGCCCATCACCTCAACGCCTCGCTTGAGTACAGCAGATTGCGCGGCGCCTGTTTCGGTCAGCCAGGCAAGTAGCAACGGCGTTACGATCAGTCCCCAAAAGGCAGGTAATAATTCGCTCAGCAGATGGTCACTGACAAGCTGCTCGCCCATCATTAACGTGACATAAAGCGGCAGCAGCGTTATCTGCAGCAAGAGCAGTACCGGCGTCGCGGCAATTGCCTTGGCACTATCCCCCTGCCCAAGATGGGTAAAGCTGATAAACCAGTCGGTGCAGGGCACCAACAACACCAGCAGGACGCCGAGCAGCACAGCACCTTTCAACCCAAACAGCGTGGCCAACCCCCACACCACCAGCGGCATGACAATAAAGTTACCTAGCGCCAACGCGCTCATAAAGCGTCGGTCTTTGAATGCTTGCGGGATATGTAGCAGCGGTACTTGAGTAAAGGTCGCATACAGCAACAAGCCAAGCAGTGGCCAGAGGGCAACGTTCCATGCCTGAATCACTTCCCAACGCGCCCCCAAACCAATACCGGCAAGGATGGCAACGAGATAAAGCCAGACTTGATACTTTTCCAGGGTTTCGCGCATCAAGGTAGTGTCGGATCCAGAGAAAAATGTCCCTCTCAGGGGCGTTGGTCGTGCCTAAACGATGATTAGCTCACGCGCTCATAACCGCCCACCACGCCTTTCTTGCTCAGCACGAACTGCCAAAGCTGGATTTCCCGCGCACGGAAAGCAGCCGCACAGCTCAGCAGGTAATAACGCCACATGCGGTAGAAGGTCTCATCAAAACGGTAGCGGAAGTTTGGCCAGTTGGTTTCGAAATTGGCGTGCCAGGCCATCAGGGTCTTGTCGTAGTCAGCGCCGAAATTATGTACATCTTCAACGACAAATAGCCCTTCTGCCGCATCGGTGACCTGGCCCATGACCGGCAACTCACCATTGGGAAAAATATACTTGTCGATCCAGGGATCGCAGGCCGTGGCGCGCAGATTTTTACCAATGGTGTGAAGCAGGAAGAGGCCGTCGTCTTTCAGGCAACGATGCGCCACCTCCATGAACTCGCGATAGTTTTTATGCCCCACGTGTTCAAACATGCCAATACTGACGATACGGTCAAACGTCTCGGTTTCATCGCGGTAGTCCCGCAGACGGAACTCCACCGGCAATCCGTTTTTCATCAGGCGCTGGCCAAACTCTGCCTGCTCTCTGGAGATGGTCAGGCCAACACATTCGACGCCATAATGCTCGGCGGCGTAGGCCATGAAACTGCCCCAGCCGCAGCCAATATCGAGCACCCGCATGCCGGGCTCCAGATTCAACTTACGACAGATCAGGTCGAGTTTGGCCTCCTGAGCATCGTCCAGATTGGTGGCATCTTTCCAGTACCCGCAGGTATAGGTCATACGCTTGTCGAGCATGCCCGCGTAAAACTCGTTACCCAGGTCGTAATGTTTTTCGCCCACTTCCCAGGCACGTTTGGCACTTTGCCGATTGATCAACCTGGCACGCAGGGAATGATAAATCAGTTGCGTGGGCTTGATCCGCTGATGAAGCTGAGCACGCATCAGGCGATAAAAGAATTGATCCAGCGACTCAACCTCCCAGTCGCCTTGCATATAACTTTCGCCAAACCCCAGGTTGCCTCGCGAAAGGGCGCTATCGATAACGCCAGGGGCTTTCAGTTGAATATCCCAGGACCTCTGGCCATTGATTTCAATATCGGCTTGCTTGAGCAGGTCGGCAACGAACCGATGGGAAGGTGAACGCTCGTCGAACACCTCACTTTTTTTCTCCAATATTGGTAAGTTCAAGGTAACACCCCCGCCTATCCCGTGAGTGAATTAGTAACACCTCAGTTAAGCATAGAACCAACGTCGACATTAGGTGAAGTGCCTTAATAGTCACACCACCCACAATGATAAAAAAAAACCGGCACACTCACTGTACGAGGGCCGGTTTCGGGGAGCTTAACGCAATATCAACACGGGTATGGTGCTCTTGCGCAGCATGTCGGTGGTCGTGCTGCCCACCAACAGGTGGCGTATGCGCGAATGGCCATAGGCCCCCATGACCATCATGTCGATGTCATTGTCCTTTGCGTAGGCATGAAGTGTTGTTTCCACTTCACCGGCGCGAATCGCCCCTTCGGCTTCGTGGCCGGCCTCGCGCAGGGTGGAAAGCGCCCACTCGAGCTGCGAGCTGTTTTCGCCGGTATCGGCGCCGACGATGACCACATGGCAGGCAATACCGCTGAACAGCGGGCTCTTGGCGAGCATTTCAATGCCCTTCCGCGCCGTCTTGCTGCCGTCGAACGCCATCATGACCTTTGCCGGGGTTTTGAAACCGCCTCGCGGCACCATCAGAATCGGCCGGTGCATTTCGCGCACCACGCGTTCAAGGTTGGAACCCAGATGGCCGCTGGCCTGGTCGGCGGTTTCGCCGCGCTTGCCCACGACCAGCAGACGCACATCGTTTTCAAGCTCTACCAGGGTTTCCACCAGGGTGCCGTTGCGCTGGCGGGTGGCCGGGTCGGCGATGCCGTCTTCAGCGGCACGCGCCTTGGCCGCCTCGAGCATCAGCTTGCCCTGCTCACGGTTGACCTTGGCCCGCTGTTCATCAAGATCGGAAAGCTCTTCCATGAGCTTTTCCCGCGCGCCGAGGCGCAGACTCCCCGACAGGTTGGCGTCCTCGCTGGTTTGCGGATGGTTGTCCACCACGTGGACGAATACCAGCGGCGCGTTCAGCGCCTGGCTGGCCCAGGCGGCGTAATCGCAGACGCTTTCTGAAAACGATGAGCCGTCGATGGCGGCCAGTACCTGACCGGACATTGAGAATTGATCAGACATTGTGCACTCCTTGCTGATTAGTGGCCGCCCATGAGTTTTTCTACCGCCACGGGGTCGTCATGTACGGCGTAACGATCCACCACGGTGGCGCTCGCCTCGTTGAGGCCGATCAGCTCAACCTCGGTGCCTTCACGGCGGAACTTGATCACCACCCGGTCCAGCGCCTGTACGGCGGTGATATCCCAGAAGTGAGCCCGCGATAGATTGATGGTGACCTTGTCGATGCTTTCCTTGAAATCAAACGCTTCGATAAAGCGCTCGGAGGAGGCAAAAAACACCTGGCCCACGACCTGGTATTCGCGCTCGCTACCTGGCGCGACTTCCGTCGAGCCGATGTACATGATGTTGCCGACCTTGTTGGCGAAGAACATCGCCGCCAGCAGAACGCCCACGAAGACACCAATCGCCAGGTTGTGAGTGCCGACGGTGACCGCCACGGTCGCCACCATCACAATATTGGTGCTCATGGGGTGTTTCTTGAGGTCGCGAATCGACTCCCAACTGAAGGTACCCACCGACACCATGATCATGACCGCGACCAGCGCCGCCATGGGGATCTGGGAGACCCAGTCGGCGAGGAACACCACCATCAACAGCAGCGCAATGCCGGCAATCAGGGTCGAGGTGCGTCGACGGCCGCCGGATTTTACGTTGATCACCGACTGGCCGATCATCGCACAGCCCGCCATGCCGCCGATCAGGCCCGAACCGATGTTGGCAATGCCCTGGCCTTTACACTCACGATTTTTATCGCTCTTGGTATCGGTCAAATCATCGATGATCGTCGCGGTCATCATTGATTCCAGCAGGCCAACAATCGTCAGCATCAGCGAATACGGCAGGATGATCATCAGGGTATCAAGATTTAGCGGCACATCTGGCCACAGGAAAATCGGCAGGCTATCGGGTAGCTCACCCATATCACCCACACTGCGGATTTCCATGCCGGTCATCATATAAACCGCGGTTAGTACCACAATGCACACCAGCGGCGAGGGAATCATCCTGCCGATAGCGGGCACATAGGGAAAGCCGTAGATGATCGCCAGCCCTGCCGCCGTCATGGCGTAAACGTGCCAGGTAACGTCGGTCAGCTCGGGCAGCTGGGCCATGAAAATCAGAATCGCCAAGGCATTCACGAACCCCGTGACCACCGAGCGCGAGACAAAGCGCATCAGGTCGGCAAGCTTCAGGTAGCCGGCGATAATCTGCAGCACGCCGGTCAACAGCGTGGCGGCCAGCAGATACTCGAGCCCGTGCTCCTTGACCAGGGTGATCATCAATAGCGCCATGGCCCCGGTGGCAGCCGAGATCATGCCGGAGCGGCCGCCGGTGAAGGCGATGATCACACAGATGGCGAAGGAGGCGTAAAGCCCGACCTTGGGGTCGACCCCCGCAATGATGGAGAACGCGATCGCCTCGGGAATCAGGGCGAGTGCCACCACGATACCCGCCAGGGTGTCGCCCTTGAGGTTCGAAAGCCAAGACTGTTTAAATTTTTCGTACATGCGGGGGTCCATAGTTAAGGGTTAACGACAGGCCGCAAGCCTGTGGCGTAAAACGCCCGACAGCGGCGCGTAAAGCGCTTGGGTCATACAAGACGGTGCTTGAGTGCTTGAGTGCTTGAGTGCTTGAGAGATTGACGTCCGGTGACGCCAGGACATAGCAAAGGCGATATGCAATATACCGCCAGGCGATGACAGCCGGGTGAAGGCGTCATGCAAAGCAAAATAGGAAGGGAGGCCTAGGGTGGAGTCATCAGCCCTGAGGTGGCAAATGCCGGTAATGTCATAAACAAGGTCACTGTGTCATCTACACGGATTCGTCTATATGCCTGCCCTGAAAATAAGGGCGGCAGCAGAAGGCGCAAGATTCTAACAGTAATTTTACCACGCTGCACCCGGCCATCGCCGTTGGCGTTCTTTGACAACGGTCAGGAAGGCACCATGTTCGACGACCGCAGGGTGCCCAAGCCCATCACTTTGGCGTACCATTGCAACGCAATATATCGACTGATCGAGTCCCAACTTTCCACGTTGAAGCGGCACCCCCGCCGAGAGAAGAGGAGCAGTAGATGAGCCATTCCATAGCAGTGATCAAAGGCGACGGTATCGGCCCCGAAATCATGGACGCCACGCTTCGCGTGCTGGATGCCCTGGATTGCGGTTTGGATTACGAATTTATCGATGCAGGACTTGGCGCGCTGGAAAAACACGGTACGCTGATTCCTCAGGCATCGCTGGATGCCATCGAAAAACACGGTATCGCGCTCAAGGGCCCGCTCACCACGCCGATTGGCAAAGGCTTCTCCTCGATCAACGTGCAGCTTCGCCGTCACTTCGACCTTTACGCCAACGTGCGCCCTGCCATCAGCTTTCCCGGTACTCAGTCACGCTACGACAACATTGACATGATCACCGTGCGGGAAAACACCGAAGGGGCTTACCTCGCCGATGGCCAGGAATATATCGATGATGGCAACACCGCCCTGTCAGTCATCAAGGTGACCCGTAAAGGCTCCGAGCGCATTGTGCGTTATGCCTTTGAATTGGCGAAAAGCAACGGCCGCAAGAAAGTCACTGCCGTGCATAAAGCCAACATCATCAAGACCAGCTCAGGGCTTTTCCTGGATGTTGCCCGGGAAATCGCCGAGGAATATCCCGACATCGAATTCCAGGAGATGATCGTCGATAACGCCTGCATGCAACTGGTCATGAACCCGCATCAGTTCGACGTCGTGGTGACCACCAACCTGTTTGGCGACATCATGTCAGACCTTTGTGCGGGTCTGGTCGGCGGGCTTGGCCTGGCACCGGGCGCCAACATCGGCGAAAAAGCGGCGATCTTCGAGGCTGTGCACGGCTCCGCGCCGGATATCGAAGGCAAGAAGATCGCCAACCCCTGTGCGCTGCTGCTGGCCGCGGCGCAGATGCTCGACCACCTGAACATGGACGACAAAGCCACCGCCATTCGCAAGGGGATTCGCGACGTGCTGGAAAACCGCCGCGATATGGTCACCCCGGACATGGGCGGCACCGGCACCACCGATACCTTTGCCGACGCACTGGTCGACTACGTCGGTCATTAAGCAGCTACCGCTCACCGGCCCTCAGTAACGGCCGGTGAGCGAAACCGGTAGCCCAACAGGCGCATCGCATTAAGCGTGACCAACACGGTAGCGCCGGTGTCAGCCATTACTGCCACCCACATGCCGGTGATGCCCAGTACGGTCGACACCAGAAACAACGCCTTGAAGCCCAGCGCCAGCGCCACGTTGGTCTTGACGTTGTTCAGTGTCGCCCGGGACAGCGCGATGAGTTCGGCAACCCCCATCACACGGTTCTTCAGCAAGGCCGCATCGGCGGTTTCCAACGCCACATCGGTTCCACCGCCCATGGCGATCCCCACGTCGGCGGCCGCAAGCGCCGGGGCATCGTTAATACCGTCACCCACTTTACCCACGGTCCCCAGTCCCTGGGCCTGCCAGTCCCGCACCCGCTGGGCCTTGTCCTCGGGCATCAGCTCGCCTTCGGCCTCAATACCCAACTGCTTACCCATGGCGGCCACCGTGCGCGCGTTATCGCCGCTGAGCATCACCACGCTGACGCCCAGGCGTTTGAGCGCCTCAATCGCGGCTGGCGTATCCTCACGGGGTTCGTCGCGCAGTGCCAACACGCCAAGTGCCTTGCTTTCAGCCAGCAACAGGACCACCGTTTTACCCTCTGCTTCCAGCGCGGCAATTCGCGCTGACTGTGTCTCGGTCCCCTGCCAATGGCGCGGGCTTGTGAGGGTTAACTGCCGGCCCTCGAACCGACCGCTGACACCCTGCCCGGCCTGAGCCTGCCCCTCGGATGCCCTGCCAAGCCACAGCCCCAACTGCTCTGCATGCTGCACAATGGCCTGGGCAACCGGGTGGCTTGAGTCCTGCTCCAGCGCGGCGGCCAACCTGACCACCTCGTCCTCGCTCGACTCGGTCCATGCTTCAACATCGGTCACGCTGGGCGCACCAGCGGTCAGGGTCCCGGTTTTATCCACCGCCACGCGCTGGAGCTTGCCCAGCTGTTCAAGCACGGCACCGCCCTTGATCAAAAGACCACGCCGCGCGGCGGTTGAAAGCCCCGCGGCAATGGCCGCCGGCGTCGAGATGACCAGCGCACACGGACAGGCAATCAACAGAAGTGCCAACGCCCGATAGATCGACTCGGACCAGGCAAGCCCGGTCAGCCAGGGCGGCACCACCGCGACAAGCACGGCCACACCGACGACCAATGGCATGTACCAGCGGGCAAACCGGTCGATAAAGCGCGCCACTGGCGCTTTGGCGGCCTGTGCTTCTTCGACCAGGTGAATAATCCGGGCAATGGTATTGTCAGCAGCCCCCCGAGTGACTTCCACCTCTAACGCCGCGTTGAGATTGACCGTGCCCGCCCAGATATCCTCGCCGGTGGCACGCTGCCGGGGCACCGACTCGCCGTTGATAGGCGACTCATCGAGCTGGGAGGTTCCTGCGACAATACGCCCATCGCAAGGCACGCGGTCCCCCGGGCGCACCAATACCCGCTGGCCGGGCGTCAACGTATCAGCTGCTACATCGCGGATGGCTTCCCCTTCAAGTAGACGCGCCGTCGCCGGCGTCAGATTGCCTAGCGCCGCGATGCGCCGCCGCGCCTGCCCGGCCGCCACCCCTTCGAGCAGCTCACCCACCGCGAACAAGAACACCACCATGGCCGCTTCAGCGGCGGCCCCGATGGTTAAAGCCCCCAGGGCCGCGATACTCATCAGCATTTCAATGGTCAGAGGATTGCCCATGCGCAGTGAGCGCCAGGCGGCTTGCCCGATTGGCACCCATCCGATCAGCGTGGCCAAGATGAATGGCCAGGCACCCACTTCGGGCAGACGCCAGGCCAACAGCCACGCCATTACCAGCAGTGCGCCACTGATCAGTACCAGCCGTCCTTTTGCCGTTCCCCACCAGCGCGGCGTCGATGCCGTGGATGGTGAGGCGTCAATCACCGGATAGCCAAGCTTGGACAGGGTGTGTGTCAGGGCGTCATGGTCCAGCGCCTGATCGGCATAAGCGGTCACGCTTACCGTACCGCTCATGCTTGAGGCGCTGACTTTTTCAACCTGCGACAACCCTTCTAGCGCTGCCTCTACCTTGCGTTCACAGCCGCCACAGTCCATGCCCTGGACGTTCAGACGCGCGGTGTCGCGGGTGTCTTGCTGGCGAGTGGTCATGGCATCATCCTTCCCGTTCGGCTATCGTGGGAATAGCGTAATACCTGTAGTCACTAGAGGTTTAAGCCATGACCAACACGTCCAGCCATGCCGCTATCGGCATTGGCGAACTCGCCAGCCGGACCCACTGCAAGCCGGAGACCGTGCGCTATTACGAGAAGATCGGCCTGCTACCCGCCGCCCCGCGTAATGATGGCAACCAGCGGCGCTACAGCGAGGCTACGGTGCAGCGGTTGATGTTTATTCGACACGCGCGGGATTTTGGTTTTTCGGTGGAGGCCGTGCGGGAGTTACTCGATATGGCCGATCACCCGAGCCAGCCGTGCGAGCAGGTCGATAGCCTGGCAAGGCGGCACCTGGCGGAGGTGGAATCGCGCATTCAGCGGCTGATGGTTCTGCGCGACGAACTGAAGCGGACGGTCGCCCAGTGCGACGGCGACAGCGTGGCTCAGTGCCGGATTATCGAGGTGTTGAGCGACCACCGGCTGTGCAGCCACGATGCCGCCCATGGCGGCGCGGAGGCGCTACGCTAATACGGCGGCGCGTCATGCCCCCAGCCACACGTCGAGGAACAGCATGATCACCAGGCCGATGGCCAGACCAAAGGTCGCCTTCTTCTGGTGACCGCAGCGATGGGTCTCGGGAATGATTTCATGGCTGATCACGTAGAGCATGGCCCCGGCGGCAAAAGCCATGCCCCAGGGCAGTAATATCTGCGAGACGCTGATAATGCTGGCGCCGAACAGGCCGCCGATAGGCTCGATCAGTCCAGTGAGCGCAGCAATCGTCCACGAGCGAACCCGTGAATATCCCTCACCCATGAGCGCAATCGCCACGGCCAGCCCTTCCGGTATGTTTTGCAGGCCAATGCCGATCGCCAGCGGCATGCCGCCCTCCAGGCCGTTGGCGCCGAATCCAACGCCTACCGCCATGCCCTCGGGCAGGTTATGAATGGCAATGGCAAACACGAACAGCCAGACCCGCCGCAGCGAGGCAGCTTCGGGGCCTTCGCGGCCCTGCTGGAAATGCTCGTGGGGCAGGCGCTCATTGAGCAGCGCAATCGCGCCCATGCCCAGCAGAATCGCCGCGCAGACGATGGCGGCAGGCACAGGGCCACCCGCATAGTAGATTTCGGCGGCGTCCAGCGCCGGGATGATCAGTGAAAAGAATGACGCCGCCAGCATGACGCCAGCGGCAAACCCCAGTGCCAGGTCACGAAAGCCGCGGTCAGGCGTTTTGCCCAGCAATACCGGTAGTGCGCCGACGGCTGTCAACGACCCGGCCACAAGGCTACCCAAGAAACCTAGTAAAAACGTATTTTCCATGCGCCAAGCAGGCCTTGTATCTAGAGAATCAGCGCCGGGGGTTATGTCTAGTCTAGCCTACCCCAGCCCGCGCAGAATAAAGTTTACCGTTTGCCGTGCCTGTTGCTGAGAAGCCCCGCTCTTCATCAACAGCCGCAAACCGGACATGGACAGCGTCAAGAATTGCGCGGCGCTGTCCGGATCCCGCGTATCAGTTATGCTGCCTTCCCGCTGAGCGCGTTTGATCACCTCGGAGAAGAATGCATTGATGCTGGCCACGCTGTCCCGGGCAGTCTGAGCCGGAAGCGAGTCTTCTCCGCCCAGTTCGGTGGCAGAATTGAACAGCAAACAGCCGAGCGATGCCTGTTGGCTGTCGGTATCAGCGGCTGAATGCAAAAGCTGCTCGATAAACGACCAGGCGCTATCGGCAGCGTCCAACTGTTCTGCCAGCGACGCCAACAGCTCTTCGCGATAATTCTGCAGGGCTAACAGGAACAGCGCCTCTTTGTTACCGAACGCCTGGTACAGGCTGCTGCGCGACAGCGCCATGGCGTCCAGCAGATCACGCATGGACGTATGGTAGTAACCGGAGCGCCAGAAGGTGTTAACCGCGGCCTTTAGCGCTTCTTCAGGCTGATGCTGTAGGGGTCTGCCGATGGTCATCGTCACCACTCTTGGAAGCTGTCGCCCACTATTCAACAGGGCAATCACGATCTGGAACATCAATCTAACATGCCGCAGGGGCATTAGGGGAGTCAGCGCCCCTATTGATCGCGGGGCGAGGAAAAGCGACACGAGGCCACCAACGAAGAAACCGCAACGCTCATCCCCGGCGCGGCCTGGCCGAACCGGGGATGGGATGCGTCCAGAGGGCGTTGAAAGCTTAGTTCAGCAGTTCTCTGACCTGCTTGATGCCTTCGCGGGCAAGCTGCACCGGGCGGGAATCGCTGAGGGTCCAGGCGGCCATCGAGCCGTCATACATGGCGATATTGTCGAACCCGGCGACTTCGCTGAGCACGAACCAGTCGGTAGCAGCCCAGTGACCGGTGTTGCAGAAGGCAATCGTGCGCTCACTGCTATCCAGTTCCACGGCATTGATGCGCGACTGCAGACCCTCGACGTCCAGATAGTAAGCGCCGTTCTGGTCGTTCAGGTGCGACTGGTGGGGCAGGCTCCGCGCGCCCGGAATCGTACCGGCGACCCGTGCCGCGGAGGATTGGTTGTCACCGGCGAAATAGTCGGCGGGCCGGGCGTCGACCAGCTGCGCCTGGCTTTCCCGGGCGGCTTCCACGTCCTCGGTTGACGCAATCAGCTCTTCACGGAGTGTGGCGTCGAACTCGGCGGCATCGTATGGCTCAGGCGCGCCGCTTGCCACGTCAAAACCCTGCTGCTCCCAGCCCGCAAAGCCGCCGTTGAGGATGGCAACCTCGTCGTGGCCGAGGACTTTAAGCGTCCAATACACCCGCGCTGCACTGCCGAAGTCGGTGGCGCCGGTACCGGCGGGCACAATCACCACCGCGCTGTCGTTATCGATCCCCAGGTCGCCAATCAGCGTTTCCAGATCGCTCACCTCGGGCATCAAGCCCGCAACGCTGTCGCGGGTTTCGCGCCAGCCGTCATCGGTGTAGCTTGAATAACGGCTGCCCGGAATGCGCGCCTCGGCAAAGCTCTCGGCATCGCCACCATCGTCGATGGACGAGCGCACATCCAGTACCACAAGTTCCTCTTGATCAAGGTGTTCGTTCAGCCACTGGGCATCCACCAGCGGCGTCATTTCAAGCGGCGTTTCTTCAAGTGCTAGGGCCTGGACGGAAAACCCCAGGGCGCCGATCAGGCCCAATAGTAAGCGGGACATAAAACCTCCATTGCGGTCGCGAGCAACGCTCATCGACCTGAGTAAAACAGGCAAAAGAACGATTGGTACATTAATATGATAGTGGGTGATATAAAACCATTATCAAAATGCTTTTTTGGCATAACCGTATAGATAAACATACCAATGGTCGTGGCATCGGTGCAGGGTCTGCTTTTCACAATCGCTGAAAATGTTGTGTAAGCAATCGCGCTGATCGACCACTCACTGGTAACGACCCGACGAGGAGCCCAGGATGAGCGCGCACGCTACTCCCCCGCCACGCTTTTGGCTGAGCGGCAAACGCCATGCCGAGCAGGATGTTTTTTTTCGCCAGACGCTGGAAGCCAAGGGCTGGCAGCAAGGCGACGACGCGCAGTGGCAGGCAGCCTGGGTTACCGGCATGCCGCCCAGGGCGGCATTCAAGGCGACGTCTCCCAGCCGCGTGATGAACCACATTCCCGGCAACGCCGCGCTCACGGTCAAAAGCCGCCTGCATGCGGGGTTGAGAGGGCTGCGCGAACGCACCCGGCGCCACTTTGGGGAGGCGCATCCCAACACGGAACGGCTGAATTTCTTCCCGCGCGCCTATGAAATGCCCCACGACTACCCGGCGCTGGTCGAGGACGCCGCCGCGCATCCCGACAAGCGCTGGATCTTGAAGCCGACCAATGCGTCCAAGGGCCAAGGGGTTCAGGTGTTGCGCGATCCGACCAGCGCACCGCTGGAACCCAACTGGCTGGTGCAGGAGTATATTGCCAACCCGCACACCATCCGTGGCCACAAGTACGTGCTGCGCCTTTATATGCTGATTGCCAGCATTGACCCGCTACGCGTGTATCTCTACGACCAGGGCTTTGCCAAGCTGGCCTCGGCGCCGTGGAGCCCGGATGACATCGACAATCCCTTTAGCCAGCTGACCAACCCCGACATCAACGCGCTCAACCTGGACGCCGAGATTCCGGTGGAGTTTATCGACCTTGACCGCTATCGCCACTGGCTTCGCGAGCAGGGCCACGACGACCAGGCGCTGTTTAGCCAGCTGCAGGATCTGGCCACGCTGACCGCGCTGTCCGGCGTCGAGGCGATGCGCGCCCGCTCCCGGGAAGACGGCGCCGACCCGCGGGGCTGCTACGAGCTGATCGGCCTGGACTGCCTGGTCGACGACCAGCTAAAGCCATGGATTCTGGAGTGCAACCTGAGCCCCTCACTGGGCACCTGCGCCAAGCCCGAACATGGCGGCGTGGTCGAAGAGGCCGTCAAAACCGGGCTGGTGGAGGACATGATTGCCCTGACCGGGCTTGCTCAGCCACCCCGGGAGACGGCCACCTTCGATGCCGCGGCGCTGGCGGCCGAGCGCGAACGGGCGGGTGGCTTCGTGCCGCTCTACCCGACCCGGGACGCCCATCGCCACCTGCCCTTTGTCGGGCTACCCAGCCTTGCCGATTACCGGCTGGCGACCGAACTCGCCCCGCTGAGCCTGTCTTTCCACGGCCAGGACGTCAGCGAGCTTATCGATGACGATCGTCTGGCGCTTTACCACCACCCCAGCGGTCGCTACTTTCAGCTCAACGACAGCGCGGCGCTTATCTGGCTGCTGGTCAGCGAAGGCGCGCCGATCGAGAGCGTGCTAGAGCAGCTCCAGGCGGCTAGCGGCGGGCAGGTCGATGCCGACACCCTGGCCAGCGACCTCTGGGCGACGCTCTCGCTATGGTGGCAACATGGGCTGCTGGCGCCCGGGGATCGCGACACTTCAGTGCCCGACACGGCGTCACCCGCTCGCGAGCATCCCGCCACCTGGCGCGGTACGTTGTTTTTTGATCAGCGCTGCTGGTCGATCAGCGCGCCACAAGGCCCCGTGGCAACACGCATTGCCGAGACACTGGCGCCGCTGCTGGACGCCGACGGCAACGCCCCTGACACGTCGCTGCATATACTGGAAAGCGCCAACGGTTACTGCCTGACCAGCGACAGCCGCGTGATTCGCTCCCGCCTGCACCTCGACGACATCGTCCCTGCCCTCACCCAGCACTGCTTGTCCCACGCTACCGGTGACGGGCAGTTGGTGCTCGACGTCGTCCTGCTGAGTCGGCCGGAGGGGCATGTCGTCTGCGTGGTGCCCGACCAGGAGCCTGCCCAGGCGATGGGCACGCTGAAGGCTGTGGCGGAACGGAACGCCCTTGCCCTGACGCGCGGGGCACGCCTCTCACTGGCCACACCGGATACCCTGGAACCGCTTAATGTACCGCTTGGGGATGCCGGATTCCTGTTTCAGGAACGCGGCCCTTGCGTTGGGCTGTTATGGCTTGATGCCGACCCGAGCGACAGCCCGGAGGCGCCGTCATCGCTCGAGTTACTCGGCGCTTTGCTCCCCGCGACCCTGGAAACCGCAGAACACCCACAAGGCTTAAGCCCTGACGCCTTGACCGCGCTGCAGCACATGACTCAGGGCGCGCATTGTGCGCGGCTGGCCAGCACGCAGGTCGAGGCCGTCGGCCAGTGGCTTGACCGGACACCGCTTTCACCCTCTTCCCACGCCGCGGTATAGCGGCAGGAAGTCGCGCCATCTGGCGCATTTGCTTGTCACACCAAAAGGAGAAGCCTCATGTCTCAACACGAAGCTAAACGTCGTTTACTGAGCCGCCTTAGCCGTCGGTTCGGCTATACCGCCCCCGCCCTTGCGCTGGTCGCAGGTGGTCTGGCCTTTCAGGCCCAGGCCGACGAGCCCACCGACGGATTCACCTCGATGCAGGAAGCGCCCATGATGCTGGCAGAAGGTGGCGCTGAGGGCGAAGGCGAGGAAGAAATGGAAGGTGAAGGAGAAGGCGAAGGCGGTGCCGAAGCCGGCTAACACCGGCCTTGCCCACCAAGATAACTGCTTCTGTGCCGGTGTCCGCACCGGCACACTTCACCGGGAGGCTAACGACCATGTCGACATCACCACTGTCGCCACTGATTGACGAAAATGTGCAAACCCTCGCGCAGCTCGCCCAACTGCTGGGCCGCGTTTCGGCACACGATTACCAGCGCTCGCTCGGCGCCAAGGGGACTCAGTCGCTGGGCAAGCACGTTCGCCATATCCTTGAGCACTACCAAACCCTGCTGGATGCCTGCGCGACGACATCTACCCAGGCGATCTTTGACTATGAAAATCGCCCGCGGGAAGCGGCGCTGGAAACCCAGCCTGGCTATGCGAGTGACCGGACTGAAGCGCTTCAGGCGGGGCTCAAGGCATTAGCGACCATGCAACACGATGCCGCCCTAACGCTGAGCTATCCGGTTGAGGGTGACGTTGACGATTCGGTAGCACTGCCCACCAGCCTGGGCCGGGAGCTGGCATTTTTAACCAGCCACAGCATTCACCATATGGCGCTGCTGGGCCTGCTCTGCGAACAGCTGGGCATCGCGCTACCCGAGCACTTCGGCGTTCATCCATCGACGCTACGTTACTGGGAGCTACAGCATTCAGGCTCTTGAGAATCTACGCGCCACCCCACTTCCAAGCGCGTTTCCATTCGCCACATCACCTACTCGATCCCTGTTCAATTCCAGTGGAACACTACACGATTGCCTTTGCGTGGTAATAAAGATTCCGGCCACCAACGCTCAACGAAAGATACATGACAGAACCCTCATCGCGCCTGTTGTCAATTCTGAACCAATTGTTCCATAATCAATGAGTACAATGCAGCGATACTGCAGCAACCGTTTTTTATCAACCCAAAGAGAGCGACATGGCCGATTTCCCCTTACACACCGCCGATAGCGCCCCCGAAGCCGCGCAGGCAAACCTGAAAGCCGCCGAAAAGAAAATGGGCTTCCTGCCGAATATCTTTGCCAAGATGGCCGAGGCGCCGACGCTTCTCGACGCCTATATGACCCTTGACGGCATCTATGCCAAGACCAGCCTGAGCCCGGTGGAACAGCAAGCGGCCCTGCTCGCCATCAGCGCCGATAACCACTGTGCATTCTGCGTCGCCGCCCATACCGGTGGCATTAAACAAGCCGGCGCCGACGACGAGATCGTCAAGGATCTGCGCGACCGCAAGACACCCAACGATGCCAAACTGGCCGCCGTGACGCGTTTTGCACGCCACTTGAATGCTCAGCGTGGCTGGGCCGAGCAAGCCGAGCTGGATGCCTTCCTTGAAGCAGGTTTCACCCATCAGCAGGTGCTCGAGTTGGTCATTGCCTGCGCGCTAAAAACACTCTCGAACTACACTAACCACCTTGCCGGCACACCGCTCAACGAAGAGCTCAGGCCGCTTGCGTGGGAAGCCCCCACGTCATAAGGGATCAGAGGCGAGTATGAGCATGAACACTTTTCTGCTATCAGATCTTGTCGGTGAGGACTAACGTGACAACCGCCATGCGCTCACCCGATGAACATATTGCGGCGCTGCGACCCAAGCTCGTCGCCTTCGCTCGCTTACAGCTTCGCGATAACGCCGCAGCTGAGGATACCGTGCAGGACACGCTGGTCACCGCACTGGAAAAGCACGATACCTTTGCCGGGCGTTCCGCGTTCGAGACCTGGGTCTTCGGCATCATCAAAAACAAGATTCTCGAAAGATTCCGCCAGCAAGACCGCTATGTCGCGTGGCAAAATGATGATCAGAGTGAGGACGATGCACTGGAAAGCCTCTTTCAGGACAACGGACGCTGGCGGGCAGCGAATCGTCCAACGCCATGGGGCGACCCAGATCAGATACTAGAAAACACGGCATTTTGGAAAGTACTGGATGCCTGCCTCATAGCACTGCCGGAAAACACGGCTCGCGTTTTCACGATGCGTGAACTCATGGAGCTTTCAACGCAGGAAATATGCCAGATACTGGACATAACAGAGACCAATTGCTGGGTCATATTGCATCGAGCTAGGCTAAAGTTACGCCACTGTGTTGAAAAAGGCTGGTTAGCCTAACGCTTCCCCCTCCCCCTCAAAATATGCGATCCGCTGTAAAGTTTTACGTCTCTTGCCCACTAAGACCTGTAAAGCACGGCTTGATGGCTTTTGAAGGCTAGCAGCTAACAATCGCTAAGAGATCAATAAGGCTTGGCATTGAGGAGGAGGCAATCAAATGCAAAACGATACGACCACACGCTCCCTAGAGGCATCTTTAATAGAACGCCATGCGCACTGGTTGTTGCGCCTGGGCTTGGCCAGTGTCTTTATTTTCATGGGAATCGACAAATTCATGGGCTCAGGGATTGCCGCATTTTCGGCCACGATGAGCCTACCGCTAATTCTTGGCGTTCTTGTTGCCCTAGGTGAGATTGGCACCGGTTTGCTTGTCGTCCTGGGTGGGTTGATGAAGAGTCGCTTGGGCGACCTCATAACTCGCCTAGGTGCGCTGGGTATGGTGCCCATCCTGCTCGGTGCCATCTTCATGGTGCACTGGGGGCAGTGGCACTTTATGTCCACCGCTTCGCACCCGCTGGGAGGCATGATGTTTCAGGTGACGCTCGCTATGATGGCAATCTATCTGCTAGCCAAAGGCAATAATGCTTAAAAACTTAACCTAATAAACTCATGCCTTTGTGAAGGAGGCTTTATGTCAGACAATAAACGACAAACGTTACTGGATAGCCTGACCAAAGGGTTCGCCTATGCGGTCCCCGTTCTGGCCCTGGTCGCCGGTGGGTCGGCAGTGCATGCCGTCTACTCCGACGTTACCACTGAATCCGGTTATTACATGATGGCCGCAGCAGAAGGTGGAGCCGAAGCTGAGGGTGAAGCCGAAGCTGAAGGTGGCGCCGAAGCCGAAGCCGCCTCATAAGTGGCAAGCTTAACTCACCCTGATCGCTCAACTAACCAAGGAGTCTTCTATGCTGATGTGCCGTGAAGCGACACGCTTGATGTCGCTTAAGCAGGACAAGGCGCTCACCTTACGGGAACGAGCGGCGCTGCGTTTTCACCTTTCCATGTGTGGGGCCTGCCGTGCTTGCGCCCGTCAGTTTGATCTGCTGCACGCCATTGGTGAACACCACCCTGCCGCATTGAAAACGACATCGACATCCGATGACTAGGAGTTGCGCTATGGCGATACGCCCACTTGAAATCGCTGTGGTTATCGTCGGTTCGCTGGCGATCAGCAGCGCGGCAACGGCAGATATATTATTGACGCCCAACCAGATCATGACCTGGCCCACCCGCAGTTTTGACGGTGAGACCCATTACGAGATCGTCGAAAAGGATGGTGCCAGGGTGCTAATGGCCCAATCACAGGGCCAGGCATCGGCACGCTATCTGGAACGCGAAATCGACCTCGATGAAACACCCTACCTGCACTGGTGCTGGCAGGTGGATTCCACCTACCCGGGACTCGATGAGACCACCAAGGCGGGCGACGACTACCCTGCTCGTGTCTATGTCGCTCGCAAAACAGGGCTGTTGCCCTGGCAGGTACAGTCCGTCAACTATGTATGGTCGTCCACGCAGGACGCTGGCAGCGCCTGGACCAATGCATTTACCGACCGTGCCGAATTGATGGCCTTGCAGGGCGGCACCTCGAAGGTCGGCAAATGGGTCGCTGAAGTACGCGACGTGCGCGCCGACTTTGCCAACTTGTTTGGTGACACGGTGAGCACCATCAACGGCGTCGCCTTGATGAGCGATGGCGACAACTCAGGCAGTGACGCCACCGCCTGGTTTAGCCAACTCGGGTTCTCCGCGACTAAACAGCTGCCTAATTGCCCATAAAAACGGCTTCTCGAACTCCCCGGACACTTGATACCCAGACTCTTGCATACCGCCCATCAAGATTATCTTGAGGTATGTAAACAGTTTTTTGATCTACCGTTGGCTCTTCAAGGCGACAAGGGATGTCAATCTCGCCGCTTTCGTATAGGATATGTACAACTATTAAATAACAGCAATACACTGATTACTCAGGCGGCTTAGAAGACAAGGGACTTAAGACAATGATTTTTAACAACACGACTAACGCTCATCGACGTGCCTTGATGCAACACACCGCCTGTATAGAGTTTACCCCTGACGGTATTATTCTTGACGCCAGTAAACAGTTCCTGGATGCGGTTGGCTATTCGCGAGAAGCCGTCAAAGGCCAGCATCACCGACTGTTCTGCACGGAAAAAGAGGCGAGTTCTTCAGCGTACCGATCATTCTGGCGGTCGCTTTCTGAAGGTGAAAGCCATCAGGGTACGTTCAAGCGCATAGATGCCAGGGGCCAGCCAATATGGCTTGAGGCTACCTATGTGCCTGTTTGTAACCGACAAGGACGTGTTGTCAGCGTCTTCAAGGTCGCCAATGATGTAACGGCCGAGCACCAGGAAGCGGCGCGCAAGGACGCTGTTCTGCAAGCGCTTGATAGCTCCATGGCAGTGATTGAATTCACCCCGACAGGCGACATCATCAACGCCAACACCAACTTCGAGCAAGCGGTAGGCTACACCAATGAACAGTTGGCAGGTACGCATCATCGTCAACTTTGCCCGCCCTCGTTTTATCAACAAAACCCGCATTTTTGGGAAGAGCTGGCCAGAGGCGAGTTCAAGCAAGGCAAGTTTGAGCGATTGGATTCGCGAGGCAGAAGCCTCTGGTTGGAGGCGACTTACAACCCGATTACGGATGCCAACGGCGAGGTGTTTAAAGTGGTCAAGTTTGCCACCGACATTACCTCGGCCATGCAGGAAGCCCAGGCTGCCAACCAAGCAGTGTTGACGGCGCAATCGACATCATCGGAAACCGAACAGATTGCCCAGAGCGGCCTGTCTCACTTGCAGCGTGTACTGGAGGATGCCCAGCAATCAGCCCAGGCGCTGTCTGAGGCGCAACGCCTGGTTGAATCGCTCAACGAGCAGGCAAAAAATATCAACATGATTACTGAGGCCATCGCCAACATTGCCAACCAGACCAATTTACTTTCGCTTAATGCGGCGGTGGAAGCCGCTCGCGCCGGAGAGCAGGGGCGCGGCTTTGCCGTTGTTGCCAATGAGGTTCGCCAACTGGCCAAAGGGTCGAGTGAAGCGGTCGACAGCATTACCCTGGTGCTCAGGGAAAACAGTGACCTTGTTACACGCACCACTCAGACCATGAAGCAAGTCATAGACCGCAGCGAGTCGAGCCAGGCAAGCATCAGCGAAATTGAAACGATCGTGAATGAAATACTGACGGGGTCGCGTAATGTATCGTCGTCTATCGACCAGCTAACGCTCAAAGCCGCCAGCTAGCTTTCCTGGCCATCATAAAAAGTGCCAGCCTTTTGAAAGGCTGGCACTTTTTTTGGCAGGTTTTCATTCCCCGCCTTCAAGATGCAACTTACTTCAACGGCGTTTTACGCAGATACGGCAGCACCGTCTCGTAATCGCCGAATTTTTGCTTCGCATCTTCGTCGGAGACGCTGGGCGGGATAATCACATCCTGCCCGACGGTCCAGTCTGCCGGGGTCGCCACGCCGTGCTTGGTGGTAGCTTGCAAGGCATCCAGTGCGCGCAGGATTTCAGCGAAGTTGCGGCCTACGGTCATCGGGTAGGTCATGGAGAGCTTGAGCTGCTTGTCAGGCCCGATGATGAAGACCGAGCGTACCGTGGCGCTGTCAGCGGGCGTGCGGCCATCCGGTAGATAGGCGTCTTCCGGCAACATGTCGTAAAGCTTGGAGACAGTCAGCCCGTCATCGGCAATGATCGGAAAATCAACGTCGCTGCCGCTCACGGTTTTAATGTCGTCGCCCCAGCGCTTGTGATCTTCCACGCCATCGACCGAAACACCAATCACCTTGGTACCGCGTTTCTTCCACTCACCGCTTAACGTGGCGACGGCACCAAACTCGGTGGTGCACACGGGCGTAAAGTCTTTGGGGTGAGAGAACAGGATCGCCCAGCTGTCGCCAATCCAATCGTGAAAGCGAATGGGTCCATGGCTGGTTTCGGCTTCAAAATCGGGAACCACTGCATTGATACGTAGTGACATGTTTTCCTCCTGTGGGTCAAAACCCCTAATGCTTTATGCGCCTTTCAGATCCATCACTATAGAACATAAAGTGCTAAGCAAGCCAATCAAAACCATCACACCGTGATAAAAACGGCATAAGCAAAGGCATTGATTACTCTGGACGGTATATAAAAATTAGGCGCTATGAGAACCAGCCGACTTTTCAGCGGCTTTGGTTTCTCGTTTGACTCGCTTCAGCCATACCTGTTTGGCGTAGCTGCGCAAGTTGTCAACGTCGTCGGTCTCGTCGACGATATCCTGCCCAAGAATCGTCTCAATGATATCTTCAAGGGTAATCAAGCCAACGAAGGTACCATGCTCGTCGTAAATCACTCGCATGTGCAGCCGGTCACTGAGCATTGAAGCAAACACCTGCTCCACATTACTTGAGACATCCACACTGGCAATCGGATGCATCATGTCTTTCATGATGCTGTGCTCATCCGCATGATACATATCCGCTTTATGCACATAGCCAAAGGCCTGCTCACCATTATCCATGACCGGAAAGCGAGTGAACGGTGTATGGCTGTAAGTTTCTTCAAATTCTCCCACCGTCAGATGGGGCAGCACTGTCTGGCAGACAGTGCGCGGTGTCATCGCCTTGCCTACCGGAATTTCGTGCAAATTGAGCATATTGACGATGGTGCGGGTTTCATCGGCATCCAGGACTTTTTCTTCCAGCCCCACCCGGGCAAGCACTTTGATTTCATCGCGAAGATCAACATCGTGCTCAGACTTGCCCAGGCGACGGGTGATTTGCTCCGACATCCAGATAAACGGCAGCAGAATGATGATCATCGGCTTGAGCAGACGCGGCAACAGCGGCGACAACCCCCGCCAGTAAGTCGCCCCAATCGTTTTGGGGATAATCTCCGAGAGCACCAGAATCAGCATGGTCATCACCGCCGATACGATGGCAATAGAGGCTTCGCCAAATACCACTGCGGCCTGGGCGCCAACGGCGGTGGCCCCTACCGTATGGGCAATCGTATTAAGGGTCAGAATAGCCGCGAGCGGGCGATCAATATTGTCTTTTAACTGCGTCAGCGATGCATGAAGCTTGGGGTTATCTTCTTTCTGCTTGGCGATGTAGCTTGGCGTGATAGAAAGTAATGCCGCTTCAAGAATCGAGCATAGAAAGGAAAAACCGATGGAGAAGGCGGCAATCGTGATCAGAAGGACCATGTAAGGCTCATGTAAGGAATGATAGGTATGTTATAGGACCATGGACCACCAGAATCAACAGGCGGTTCAATAAAGCGTCTTTTCCACTGTCGAAGCCGAAAACCGCTGCACCGGACAAGCCATTACATTAGCCTGGACAGAGAGCGGCGGCCAGTCATGCGGTCAACCGAGAAGTCATAAAGCTAGAACGCCTCCCGTCAGGAGGCGCTTGGCTAACAGCCTTTACTTCTGCTTCCTTTTACCACTCAGGCAAACACTTCAGTCCACTCGCTACGTTTTTCCAGCAAGGCTTTGGCAAGCTCCTGAGCACCTTCCAGGCTATGGCTCGCTGCCCAGCCACACTGCATTTCGTTGCAGGCAGGCACTTCGGTAGCTTCCAGCACATCGTTTAGCGTTTTCTCGACAATGGACACCACTTCATCGTAGTCATCGTGGTTGATCATCGCGATATAAAAGCCGGTTTGGCAGCCCATCGGACTGATATCCACCACTTTATCGGTGTGGTTGCGCGATTTTTCGGCCAGCAGGTGCTCCAGCGAATGCAGCGCAGGCATGTCCATATGGCCTTTATTGGGCTGGCAAATGCGCAGGTCGTATTTATGAATACGATCTCCGTTTTCGCCTTCTTTGATATCAGCTAAACGGATATAGGGCGCTTTCACCTTGGTATGGTCCAGGTTAAAGCTTTCAACGTTCATTTTTTGCTCGGCCATATTGGCTCCTCTCCGTTTGCGTATTGACTCAACCTTATTCTACACCTTTAAGCTACACGTTTGGCGCGTCGAAGTCCCAGGGCTCGTCGGTGTACACACACACGTTGGCATCTTCGATATCGCCATCGGGTGCTTCAACGTGCTGGGCAAAAAAATCCTGGATTTCCTTGCGCTGGCAGTGGGCTTCAAACTCTTCGCGGCTGGCCCAAATTTCGTGGAAAACGATCGGGTAGCTGGTGCCCTGAGCAAAGGGGTTATCGATCTGTCGCGTCACGGTGTAGTGGATGCAGGCATCTTCGCGATGCGCATTGGGTTCTAACGCCTGCAGCGCTTTAAACACCGCTTCTTCTTTACCGGGCTTGGGCTTGAAACCCGCCACACAATAGATTTTTTCTGACATGCTTATACCCTGAGTCATTGAACGCTTGCGTATTATGCGCTTTGCCACGCCACCTGGACAATGTGACTTGACCAAGGTTCGACAGTTTTACTGAGCAGCGCTCTCTGCGACGTCACGTAGCACATCCGCCACATTACCGAGGGGCAGATCGCACCCTTCCAAACCATGGCGTTCAGCAAGATAGTGAGGGTCGTTCCACTCCAGACGCACGCCGTCGTCGGTTTCGCGCACCACCATCTTTTGCGGAAGGTCCAATGCGACGCTTCCCTGGCACTGCATCATGGGGGTGCCGACCTTGGGATTACCAAAGATAAACGTCATGGTAGGCGGTAGCTCAAGGTCGTTGTTGGCCGCGTTTTGCCCGTGATTGACGGTGGCCATAATGTTCAGGCCATTATCCTCCAGCGCCGTATTAAGCTGCCTCACGACGGTGCTGTAAGCTGAATCACTGATGACATGTTCAATGCCGTTGTCACGCTCGGCAAGAACCGGCTGGCTCAACAGTCCGCCAAGTACCGCGATTCCCAACCCATAAAAAGGGCGCATAGTTCCTCCTTGTCAATTATTTGAGCAGCCGGTTAGCCAGGGTTTCCAGATCGGTGACCGTCATATCGGGTTCGATTCCCCAGGGGTCGAAGGGGGCATCAGAGCTGCGGCGTACCCAGGCACTGCGCAACCCCGCATGGGTCGCTCCGATCACATCAAAAGGATTGCTGGAAATCAGCCAGGTATTTTCAGGGCGGGTTTCCAACCGGGTCCTTAAAAACGCATACACCGCCGGGTCGGGCTTGAAGCGCTTGATATCGTCAACACTGACAACGTCATCCATATGCTGGTCAACGCCTGCACGTTTCAGCAGCGCCGAGACGGCGTCAGACGTGCCATTGGAAAACGCCACACAACGCATACCGGCATCGCGAAGCTGGTCAATCGCTGGCACGACATCAGGAAAGGCGGGCAATTCGGCATAAACCGCCATCAGGTGATCATAGTCATTGTCGGAGAGGCCGGTTTGCAACGCACGGTCGGTGAATACCAAGGCTTCCCGGGTGCATTCTACAAACGGCACATAGGCGCCCATCAAGCCATGGCGAAAGCTGTACTCCAACTGCTTGTCGCGCCAACGGCGGGCAAATTCGGCCGCTTTATCCCGCTCGGGCAGACGTCTTTCAAGCTCAGCCTTAACCCCCTGGGTATCAATCAGCGTGCCGTATACATCGAAAGCTAATACGGGCTGCATGGAAACTCCTTAGTTTCACGGATTATGGCGTGTATTTAGCATAGTCGAGGCGTTGAAAAACAAAAACGCCGCTGCCAAGAATCAGGCAGCGGCGTTTTGGCTATCGCCCTACGAATCAGACCGTAAACGCGGCTTCCTTTTCACCGGTTTTCAGGTCGCCTGCGCGCACCAGCTCATCGGTAACACGGTCGATGGCGCGCTTGGCGCGGCCAATCATCTCGTCCACCTCACCGCGATTAATGGTCAGCGGCGGCGCAAAGCCGAGAATATCGCCCTGGGGCATGGCGCGGGCAATCAGGTTCTCTTCCATGGCGGCCGCCGCCACACGAGGCCCAACTTTCAGCGCCGGATCAAAATGCAGGCGCTGTTTGGCATCCGGTGAGAACTCCAGCGCCGCCATCAGGCCAACACCGCGAACATCACCTAGCAGCGGGTGGCCTTCAAAGGTGGCCTTGAGCTGCTGCTGGAAGTAGGCGCCAGTTTCGGCCGCGTTGCCCACCAGGTTTTCGCGCTCGATGATCGCCAGGTTGGCAAGTCCGGCCGCGCAGCCCAGTGCATGGCCAGAGTAGGTCCAGCCGTGGCCGATGGGGCCATACTCGCCGGTGCCCTGCTCGAGTACCTGCCAGACTTTCTCGCCTACAATGACACCGGAGAGTGGCTGATAGGCGCTGGTAAGGCCTTTGGCGATGGTCACCAGATCAGGCTTCATGTTGTAGTGGTGGCTGCCGAAATCAGAGCCCGTGCGGCCGAAACCACAGACCACTTCGTCGGCAATCAGCAGGACATCGTACTTGGCCAGTACCGTTTGAATCGCGTCCCAATAGCCTTCCGGCGGCGGCACGATGCCGCCGGTGCCTAACACAGGCTCACCGATAAAGGCGGCTACCGTGTCCGGTCCTTCTTCCAGAATCATCGCTTCCAGCTTGTCGGCGCAGAAAGCCGAGAACTCAAGCTCGGACATGCCGTGCTGTTCGGCGGCGCGCAGGTAGTAATGCGGTGCTTCGGTGTGGCGGATGGTCTCAATCGGCAGATCGAAATGATCGTGGAACGCTTTCAGACCGGTCAGTGACCCCGATGCAATACCGGAACCGTGGTAGCCCCGCATCCGCGAAATGACCTTTTTCTTCTGTGGGCGACCCAGCACGTTGTTGTAGTAGCGCACAATCTTGAGCTGGGTTTCGTTGGCGTCCGAACCGGACATGCCGTAGTAAACCTTCGACATGTTCATACCGGCGATTTTCAGAATCTGCTCGGAAAGCTCAATCTGCGGTTCATTCGAGTGGCCCACATAGGTGTGGTAGTAAGAGAGCTCCAGGGCTTGCTTGTAGATCGCCTCGGCCACTTCGGTGCGACCATAGCCAATATTGACGCAGTAAAGCCCGGCAAAGCCGTCGATAAACTCGCGACCGTCTTTATCCACGATATTGATACCTTGACCGCCGGTAATTACGCGCCCCGGGGCATCGCCATGGGCGAAGTCGCGCAGATGAGTGGATGCGTGGAAGGTGACGTTGCGATCACGTTCAATCAGATCCTGGTGCAAGCTCATAATGTTCTCTCTATACGGTAAACCTCCCCGATCAGCGGGGAGGGTGTTGAAAATATGGCGAGCTTTTTTGACTAGCTCCCGGACACGGAGCCCAGGGCTCCAAGACAGTAATACTTGGTTTCGAGATATTCATCGATACCGGTAGCACCGCCTTCACGGCCAAGGCCGGACTGCTTCACACCGCCGAATGGCACCGGGGGACCCGTCATCTTCACCGAATTGACGCTGACCATGCCATATTCCAGCGCGCGCATCAGCTTCCAGATGCGGCGGATATCGTGGGTGTAGATATACGCGGCCAGACCGTATTCAGTGTCGTTGGCCATCTCGATCGCTTCATCATCATCGCGGTAAGCGGTAATACCGGCAACCGGGGCGAAGTTTTCTTCCCGCCATACTTTCATCTGTGGCGTGACACCGGTCAGCAACACGGGCATGAAGAAGTTTTCGCCAGGTGCCTGGCTCTGATCGCCCGCTACCATGGTGGCGCCGCGAGAGACAGCGTCATCAACGATGGAGGCGGCTTTTTCTACCGCTTGGCGATGGATCAAGGGCCCCAGGTCTATTTCACTTTGCAGGCCATTGCCCACGGTGAGTGCAGACATGCGCTCGGCAAACTGCGCGACGAACTCATCGTGGATGGATTCGTGCACCAGAATACGGTTGGCGGCGAGGCAGTCCTGCCCGGCGGTCTGGAACTTGGCCGCAACCGCCGCATAGGCTGCTTCCTTGGGATCCATATCCGGACCGACAATAAAGGGCGCGTTACCGCCCAACTCCAATGAGAGTCGCTTGACGGTGTTGGCGCTTTGCTCGATCAGGATGCGTCCGACGCGGGTAGATCCGGTAAACGACAGTGCCCGAATACGCGGCTCGGAACACAGAATCTTGGACACTTCGGGGGGATCGCCCAGCACGACATTGAAAATGCCTTCCGGAATCCCCGCACGCTCAGCCAATTCGGCCAGCGCGAGCGCAGAAAACGGGGTCTCGTTGGCCGGTTTGATGATCACCGGGCAGCCTGCTGCCAGGGCCGCTGCGGCTTTGCGGGTAATCATTGCCAACGGGAAGTTCCATGGCGTAATCATTGCCGATATGCCCACCGGCTCCTTGATGGTACCCAGCGAGGCGTTGGGAATCGGGCTGGGAATGGTGTTACCGTAGGTCCGCTTGCCCTCTTCAGCAAACCAGCGCACAAAGCTCGCACCATACTCGACTTCACCACGTGCATCAGGCAGCGGCTTGCCCTGCTCCAGCGTCATGATGGTGGCCAGATCTTCGCGGTTGGCTTGAATCAAGTCATACCACGCCAGCAGTTTCTCGCAGCGTTCATCGGCGCGTAGTGCCCGCCACTGCACAAAGGCATCTTCCGCGGCATCAACCGCCGCGGTGATCTGTTCGGCTTCCATCAGCGGAATATGGCCAATGGCTTCGCCGGTTGCCGGATCAATCACGGCTTCTTCTCGACCGCCTTCGCCATGGGTCCACTTGCCGTTCACGTAGGCATACTGACGGAAAAGGCGCGGGTCTTCCAGGCGCTTGGCGAGCGTAGTCGATAGTGTGGTCATGGAAACCTCCCCTGGTTGACGCCTGGCGTGGGCGACAGCCGTTGCACATTAAAAATGACGGCCCTGAGCCGTCGTGTTTCGATGTGTCTAGCCTAAGGGAGATTGCGCACGAAGTGTTTTTGAAAGGACCGACGTATGACGCGAGTTTTTTTGTCAAAACCGCTTTTCCAACGCTTTTTTTTGGCGAGACGTCGCAAAAAGCTGAGCCATCATGATGGACTCATCATGATGGCCGCCGGGAATGTATTTTAGATTTTGATTCAGTTTAAGTTTTTGTGGCATTAGTCGATATAAAATGAATATTATTTAATACTTTCACTTACTCAATGTCTTCACGTTAGTGGCCACCATGGACGGACTCGTGTATCGACTGGATTATTTTCAACAGCTCTCCCAGCGTATCGGCAACGTAACGGTCCGGGAGCAGTACGACCTTGATCGCCACGACGAGCGTTTGCGATCACTTTTTGTGTTAACAACAGTATTGGCGCTTTTCTATTTCTCTTACACTTTTGTGGATATTTTTTTACTCCGTGATGTCACTTTTCGGTCAGTGCTATTGCGTGCATTGGTTGTGGGGCCCATAACCGTCTTTTTATTTTTTTATTACAAGCGTCCTGTTTCTATTCGCCGTAAGGAGCTTGCTGGTGTTCTCGTCGTCTGCATGGGAACTGTCGTATGGTGCGCAGTGCTACTGGGCTCATCGGCTCCCGGCGTACTAGATTACTTCTATGCAGGACTCGTATTCATTTTAGTCATTACGATTGTCATCACGCCACCCTTCGAATATAGCGTGTATGGCTCGCTATTTGTGTTTGCTTGCCTTTACACAACGATTTGGTTTTTAGAGGGCGTCGATAGCCATTACATACTCAATCATTTAGCTCTTGGCTTACCCACATTTGTATTGACGCTCATCGCCAATTACCGTTTTTCAGCTGAATCTCTGAGACTGTATATGGCTAAAGTCCACGCAGACCGGCTAGGCGAAACCCTGTCGATGCAGAATGCAGAGCTCGAGAAGATATCCCGTCTTGACCCTCTTACCGGACTGGCTAATCGTCGCGCTTTAGTCCACTACGCCACTATGCTGTTTAAACAACCCACAGCGCATAAACGTTTTGCCGTGGTGATTGTAGATATCGATTACTTCAAACCCTTCAATGACCATTATGGCCACGCCGAGGGAGACAACTGTTTACAAGCTGTTGCCGGCGCCATTCGCTCCGCTTGTAGTCCAGAGGATTTGGTATGCCGCTTTGGTGGCGAAGAATTTCTTGTCCTACATTCAGACAGCCACCTGTCAGCACACGGCGCTTGGTCACTCGCGGAGCATATTCGCAGCAAAGTCGCGAACCTGGAAATTGCCCATCAAAAAAGCCCATTAGGACAGGTAACCATAAGCGCAGGGGGATATACCGCGCCGGTCGATACCCATACCAAGCTCGATGAAATCATCATCGCCGCCGACAGTGCACTCTACGAGGCGAAGCGTGAAGGGCGCAATCAAGTCCGTATAAGCGACCATACTCCCGTTGATGTGCCATACCAACGCCGCCTCTAATTGGCTGGCGGCGCTCCTCCATCAGTGCCTATACCAAGGCTCAGCCGTCTGCCGGGTTCAGCAGTGCCTCCTCGGTAAATACCACCAGCCCTAACTCCGGCCGGTAGCCATGGATCTCGGTCACATCCAGCGCTTGAAGAAAGTCGAGAATTTCCTCGCTGATGACCTGCCCAGGCACCAAGACCGGGAAGCCCGGCGGATAGGGGATCACGAAGCTTGCAGACACCACATCCCGTCCCTCACGCATCTGCGCCTGCAATTTGCCGTTATCGAAACGAAGATATTCGGTGTTTTCTTCCTCGTAACTAAGGAAGTAGGCGCAACGGATATCGCCCTGGGGCGTGTCGGCATTCGGACGAAAGGCATCGTGAAAGCGACTGAAGTCAGGCAACGGGGGCAGATCATGATTCAGGGAATGCACCTGCTGTTCGATGATCTTGCGCTCGGGGCGGCTGCTGTCTTCCAGACGATACTCGAACTCCTTAGCCAGCTTCATTAGCACATCCAACAGGTAGGCAATCGATCCGCGCGTCGTGCCGATATTGGTCATGAACAGCACGGTATTGCGTGATGTCTTGTTAATCTGAATACCGTACTTATTCATCAGGTATTCGTTCTTGAAGGTATCGCCATCGACCCCTGTATTGCCGATCGCGATGGTCACGCGGGAAGGGTCCACCACAAACTCATCGCGTGCCCAGGCTTCCTCCATTTTGTTCCAGCCGGTCACCGGGTCATAATAGGACTCGACACCCGACTCACGATAAGCCTCAGGCACCATGTCGCTATTTTTAAGTACACGGAAATATTTTTGCAGTAACGGGTGAGTATAAAGCTGTTCGCGGAGGGACAGCGCCGTTTCGACCTGGGAGTGCACCAGCTCGAAGCCCTCCATTTCCGCCTGCATACGTCCTACGTCCAGCGATGCCACAATTTGGTAATTGGGAGAGGTTGAGGTATGCGTCATGTAGGCCTCATGGAAAGAGGCCTCCACCTTCTGGCGAAAGTCCTGATCCCAGACGTGAATCATCGAGCCTTGTCGCAAGGAAGTCAGCGTTTTGTGCGTCGAATGGGTCGCATAGGTACGAATGCGTACCTGATCCGGGTCGGGCATCAGTCGCTGGTCAAGCCAGGTCGCATCATCTTCCGGATCGAGCTTGTCGAACTCGGCTTTCCAGGCCGCATATTCTTCACGATAGCTTTCACTGCGGTAACGATATCGCAGGGTGCTTGCCGTGTTCATCGCGGTACGCGGCCGATAAGTGGGGTTGAAGCCAGCGAAAGCGAACCAGGCTTCGTCCCACAGAAATACCAGGTCAGGCTTGATCGCCAGACACTCTTCCATTACGCGGCGTACGTTATACACGATGCCATCGAAGGTGCAGTTGGTCAGCAATAGCATCTTGACCTTGTGCAACTGGCCAGCGCGCTTGTAGGTAAGCAGTGTCTTCTTGATGTCGCGCAGCGGTACTGCGCCGTACATAGAGTAGTCGTCGAGTGGATAGGAATCCAGATAACTGACATGCGCCCCGGCCAGCACCATGCCGTAGTGGTGCGACTTGTGACAGTCACGATCGATGAGCACGATGTCCCTCGGCTTGATGAGGGCTTGCACCACGATCTTGTTGGCCGTTGAGGTGCCATTGGTGACGAAAAAACTGCGACGCGCTCCGAAGGCCCGGGCGGCATACTCTTGCGCCTTTTTAATCGGCCCGAAGGGTTGTAGCAGAGAGTCGAGACCTCCGGATGTCGCCGACGTTTCAGCCAGAAATATATTGATGCCGTAGAAGTCGATCATGTGGCCCGCCCAATGGGAGCGGGTCACCGACTTACCCCTGGAAATGGGCATGGCGTGAAACACCCCTGTGGGCTTTTTGCTGTACTCACGCAAGGCATCAAAGAAGGGGGTACGATAACGACTATCGATCGCGCGCAGAATGGTGTGGTGCTGCTCGATATAATCCGTTTCACGGTAGAAGATACGGTTGAAATATTGGATGTCCCGGCTCGCCGTGGCCTCCACATCGCCACTGGTGACCAGGAACTGATCAATCTCAGGACGCAGTTCATGAATCATCGAGCTGAGCAAGATACTGCGCTCGGCTTCCGTTTGATGCTCCAGTTCCTTTTCCGACAGGCCTTCCAGGTAATTACGCAGGGCACTGAGGTTGTACTTTGACTTGTAGGGAAACTCGTAGCGGATCAGGCAGGCCTGAATATTGGGATTGACCAGGATGGCAATCAACGCATCCTCGAAGCTCTTTACCGTCACCACGTCATAGACAAAACGATCCTCGGGACGACGCATATTGTGAAACGCTTCGCGCACCACCTCCTCTTCCTGATTGGAGAGGTTGTCGACGATCAACAGCTCGAAATAAGGTTGTGCCGAACTGTTGGAAGCAGGGTGTCCGCGGCGCAGCTGATTGAGCGCATCGAGTGCTTCCATGTCTTCTGAACCGGCATCCGTCTCGGAGAGATCGACATGGCGACGGCGGTAGGATTCGCTGATCAAGGCTCTTACCAGTCGCTTTACGACTTTGTCCAGCAGCGCGTACTCCCCCCGGTTGAAGAGTGTCCACAGGTGGCGAAAATCTTCCTTGGACGGAAACGCATGATAATCCTCGATGATTTCCAGGCGAGTCAGTTTAACGTCAATGGCCTTGACCAGATTCTTGGCGCGGCCCTCATCCTCAAGCCTTGTCAAAATACCCAGGTCACGTTTCAGTGCATTCCAGGTGTCGGCACGCAATTGGGAGATTTTGTGATAAAAACCCAAGGCGGTGTAGGACGTTTCGGTAGGATTATTCTCTGACATGACGACACCCATCCTTTGTCGGTATTTATCTAGCAACGCATTGGCGTCGGCAACGATTCAATCAGCCGTACAGCCCTCGTAAGCCGTAACGCACGATTATTTGTTCTTCGCAAAATTTATCGAAACTCAAATCCAGCACCCTGCCGGGCCAACGAAACTCAACAAGCCCTTCCTTGGGGTAATACACAGAGGTATACACGGTTCCAAGGCCACGCTGGTAGTCGTGGCGAAATAGAGGAGGAGCGGAAAAAGCCGAGATCAGACGCTCATTAGTGGTCTCGTCATCGTCCACCAGGATCGAAAGCTGACGCTCGCGAATCAGCGTTTCCGAGGCCAGCGCGTGGGCATACCATTCAATTTTCTTTTGATGATTGGTGGCCACCGCGACTCGCCGGATATTGGCGCGGCGGTCTGGCGCAATCATCGCCGTGACATAGCGCCCACTGGCGTCTGTCACGGTAATGTTGTAAGCCATGTGCGTGGGCACCCGCTCGAGTACGGCCGCCGCTTCGGGCACCGTATCGCAGAATTCAAGGATATAGCGCAGAATGATCGGCGCGCCGAAGCCATCCCCCACCACCTTGCGCCCACCGAAGGCCAGGGAAACGGCAAGCCCCGAATCATTCATCCCATCCAGCACGCCCCACAGACAGTCCGACATGGCGATCACACGGCGCTGATTCCAACGGGTGTAGAGAATCGTGCCCTCGCACAGTTCCGGTGGATAATCATAGTTGCGTGCCAGCACGGTAGAAGACGGCCTTGCCAACACCGCCTGGGAACAACCGGTGATATAGGGCGGCGGCCGATACAGACTGAGCAGCCGCGACGCCAGGTCGCCCCCACCGGTCAGTGCGCACAAGGTGCGATAGGTTTCCAGCAACTCCGGCATGTAGTGACGTAGGGCGTTGTAGCACTCCAGATAGGAGGGCCTTTCACGCTCACCTTCGGACAGGTACCAGGGTTCATAAGCAGGCCAGTGGTAATCAAACAGCGATTGCCACTTGGGTCCCGCCTGCTCTTCATGAACGGTACGAAACGTCAACGCCTTGTCCAGCTCAACGCCTGGCGAACGCCCCGCTGACAACTTTCCGTCAATACTCACAGAATTTTGAAGTTGCCACCGCCAATCGCATGGCTGACGGCAACTCCCTCCACCACAGGATCTTGCAGCGCTTGACCAGCATATTCACCGCGAATGCCTTTGATCCAGGCCTTCGCCCGCTCATTAAGATTGAAATCGTCGTCCATCAAACGGCCACGGGTGATCAGAATGCCAAGGTCAGCGCCTTCGTAGCGGAAATCACCGGCTCCGCTAATGCGCATAAAGAAGGCTTCCTGCTCGTTTTCAGCGGCGTGGGGATGGTAGCTATAGTGGTCATAGTTGATGCTGCCATCGTCACTGATACGCCATACCCCCGTCTTTGGGGCCCGAGTCAACAGGTCGACGCTCTCGTCGGTATGCTTGATCACCAGCTGACTCCAGCTATCGACGCTCTCGGGGTGCGCCCAGCGCTCATTGATATCATCGATATCAAGATCGAAGTCGAGGTCTGAAAACTCCAGCAAGTGGAAAAGGAACAGCGGGATATCGGAGTGAGCGAACGCCGCCACGTTAGTCAGTGAACTGGCGCCGGTGACGCGCGGATTGAGCTCGCCAAGGTAGACGTCGTCGGTATCCATATCGATCAGGAAGTCGAGCTCGAAATAGCCGCGATACCCCTCCTCGCGAAGCGCCTCACCGAACTGGAACGTATAGTCGCGCGCCTTGTCACGTACTTCCTGGGTAAAGGCACCAGAGAACATCTCGTTGCCGCACCAGCCGCCCTTGTAGGGTGTCAATGTCTTGAACCCGACAAGCTCTGTCATCAAGGGGCCAACGACGGTTCCACAACGCGTGGCGCAGGCTTCTATCGCCGAGCCACGACAATTGATCCGCTTCATGATCTTGACTTCGGGCTCGGCCTCAATCTCTTCGGCGTGCTTGTAATAGTCTTCTTCATTGGCAATGAAAAAGGTGGTATGCCCCGAGTCGCCAAAGGCGGTCTGCACCACCAGGTCGCTGCCGAGCTCTTTACTGACCTCACATAGCTCCTGATAGCTGCCGACTTTCGCCAGTACATTGGGCACGCTTGGCACGCCCGCTTTATTGCCGATGCGCACCGTCTCGATCTTGTTATCCATGCGCTGGCGTAACGTCGCCGGGGGAAAAGCAATCTTGAGCCCCAGTTGCTTGCAGATCTCTTCGGTATGCTCATCAAACATCAGGAAAGACGCAATACCGGCGTTATCACCGCTGGATCGCGACTGAATAAAATCGATCACTTCCTTGTGTTCAAGCAGGTAGTTGTTGATATCTTCGATGCCTTCAAAATCGCGCGGGAATTTTTCTTTAGGCACAAAAACGTTTCGCTGCTGCCCCTCAAAACAGTCTATATAGTTGATATGGCGAAAATTGCTCACCCAGTCGCCAATCCCCAACAGATTGAAGTTGGTCGCTGATATGAAGTAAATCGGTTCCTGATTATTGCGAAAGTGACGACGGACATCGGCAATGGAGGTGATCTTGCTCATGGTTGATGCTCCCTGGGTGGCGGAAGGAGTGCGCGTGTTATCAAGCGTTGTCTGTGACGGAGCGCTTGACGGCTCAATAGCATCGCTAGCGGCCTTATTGTTCTGCGCGGGGCGCAATAGCCGACGCATCAGATCCAACAGAAATTTCATCGATGGTCTCCCTTTGCCGGCCATTGCCGGGATTAATGTTCCGGCGGCGTCTCAAGGTCAGCGCGAGCAGGCTTTACCAATGGCCCTAAGGTATCCAGAAATGGTGAAGAGCCGCCTTCGCTTGCATAGATAGAGAAGTTCACCTTCCGGTCACGGAAACTCTTGAGCGGCTGGCCAAGACCATGCAGGCCTCTCTCGCGTTCGCGTCTCACCCGGTTCAGGTCAATCTCGATGGGCATTACTTGTTCGCCACTCCCTGCCTGATGGATGACATCACCAGAAGGTCCAACCACAATTGAGCGGCCGTTGCCCAAGGCGCCAGCACCGTTGATATCGAAGAAGTAACACTGGTTGAGCGCCGCGCTGGTGCGGGCAATGGAAAGCTCCAGGTCCCGATCAATGGTATCGGTCATGGTGGGATGCAGAATGACCTCAGCGCCCATGGCGGCAAGGGTTCGAGTCGTTTCCGGAAACCACATGTCGTAGCAAATCGAGATGCCAAAGCGCCCGACGTTTGGCACGTCAAAGACAACAAATTCGCTGCCGCTTTCCACACCGGCTTCAAAGGGACGGAACGGGAACATTTTGCGGTAACGCGCTACCACCTGACCCATGGGATTAATGACCACGGAGGTGTTGTAAATATGGTCGCCGACCTGCTCAAACATGGAACCAGGTATCAACCAGATGCGATGCTGTAACGCCAGTTGACAAAACATCGCCTCGGTATCACTGGGCAATGGCTGGGCATGATGGGGTGAAGCCCCCATCGGCATTAACTCACTGAACAGCACCATCTGAACCTGAGGAAAGCGGGTCATGAGTGCGTCAACTCGATGACGCATGGCTTCGGTATTATCGCCATGGTGCAGGGCATGCATTTGGACACCAGCAATGGTGAAGTAAGACATCGTGTTCTCTCTGCGTTAGGCGAACGGGTTGTTTGAGCTTAGCCTTACGGTATAGCTCGGTGATTCAGGTGCGTATATTCCATTAGGTGAGTGAATAAAGGTCATTTATCTCATAGTAAGCCAACGAAGCGCTGAATTGGCGTTGACCAAGTGCCTAGCAATATCAATATTTCAACTTTTGAAGCACTAAACGTTAATATCGATGCCGATAGGCTCCTGCTTGACGGTCTTGGTCACAATATAAGTAAAGTAGCGCTCGATACCTGCATCCGAGACCAGCCACTTGTCCATCAGGCGCTGATAGCTATCGATGGTGCGCGCCTCGAACTTGACGAGGTAATCCACGCCGCCTCCTACCGCGACGCACTCGGTGACTTCCGGGGTTTGCATCACCAGGGCTTCAAAGCGGGTAAAGCTGTCGGCATTGTGCTGCTTGAGCTCGATTTGTACCCAGACAGGGTTGCGCGGCACCAGCACGTCGGTATCAATGCGTGCACTGTAACCTTGAATGATACCGGCATTTTCCAGGCGCTTTACCCGCTCCCAGCATGGACTAACCGAGAGGTTGATCGCTTCGGCCAGCTTCGACTTGGTGATCCGCCCATCGCGGGAGAGGATATCGAGAATTTTCAGATCGTAACGGTCAAGTTTCATCACGGTGAATGTTACGCCTCCAGGCGCTCAACAACATCGGCGATCACCGCCAGGGTGTCCCCCATATTGATCAGCGAGGGCGCTCGACGGGCCATCAGAATACCGTCGCGCTCAGCCCTGTAAGCAACCGGCTCGGTGCCGCTGCGGGTCATGTCGTACACGTAGGCAAGTGTCTGGCCTTTTGTCACTTCGTCACCCAGCGAGACCAACAGCTCCAGCACGCCAGAGTGCTGGCTCTGCACGTAACAACTGGCATCGGGCATATCGAGATACACCTGCCCGCCCGAGGGCATTTCCACCTCGCCGTCTACCAGACCGTAGTGAATCAGGAAGTTGCGCACGCCGCGTTGCGTAATGGCGATGCTCTCCGGGGTGGAGGTGCCGCCGCCCCCAAGCTCGGTGGCGACAAAAACCTTGCCCTGGCGCTCACAGGCGGTGTCGAAAAGTTTCTCGGCATCCAGCTCGAACATCACCATGGCGTAGGGAGCACCGAAAGCTTTCGCGCCTTCAAGGGCTGCCTGCTGCTGGGCTTTGTTGTCTAGTACATGAGAGGCGCCAAACGGCAGGATATCCAGCGTGCGGCCGCCGGAGTGCAGGTCGAGTACCACATCGCTCATCGGCACCAGCACGCGGGTGAAGTAATCGGCAATTTGAGAGGTGACACCGCCATTAGGGTCACCCGGGAAGCTGCGATTAAGATTGCCTTTATCCATTGGCGAGGTGCGCTTGCCGGCCATGACAGCCGGGGTATTCATGCATGGCACGATAATCACCCGCCCGGTGACGTCTTCCGCTTTCAGCGTTGAAGACAGCTTCAACAGCGAGGTAATGCCTTCGTACTCGTCGCCGTGGTTACCACCGGTCAGCAGCGCCGTGGGACCGTCACCGTTTTTGACTACGGTGACCGGAATCATCACCGCGCCCCAGGCGGATTCATCGGTGGAGATGGGCAGCTTTAAAAAACCGTGCTGCACGCCGTCGGCGTCAAAATCCACGGTGGCCGAAATCGGACTGGGCCGCTGTTGGCTGGAGGGTATCGTCATGGTGTCTTCCTTTTACTTAACAAACAGCTGGCGCGGAAAATTGGCCAGGGTTTCGCAGCCGTCTTCGGTGATCAAAATGCTTTCGGTAATTTCCAGTCCCCAGTCGTCATCCCACAGGCCGGGCATAAAGTGAAACGTCATGCCGGGTTCCAGGATAGTGTCATCCGAGGGACGCAAACTCATGGTGCGCTCGCCCCAGTCGGGCGGGTAAGAAAGGCCAATGGAGTAACCGCAGCGAGCGCCGCCGCGGTCAAAACCGTATTTATCCATGGCCGCCCCCAGCGCCATGGCAATATCCGCCGTACGATTACCCGGCTTGGCCACTGCCAGGCCGTTCTCAATGCCTTCCAGCAGCGCCGACTCCGCACGGATAAAGTCCATCGGCGGCTTGCCCAGAAAGACCGTGCGCGACATCGGGGCGTGGTAGCGCTTGAACACGCCGGCGATCTCGAAAAACGTGCCTTCGCCTTCACGAAACGGCGTATCATCCCAGGTCAGATGGGGCGCCGCTGCGTCTTTACCCGTCGGCAGCATCGGAACAATGGCAGGATAATCGCCGCCGAACACCTTGCCGTTTTCGTCTTTCCAGCCTTCGATACCCACGCGGTAAATTTCCGAGACCAGCTTGCTTTTGGGCACCCCGGGCTCCATCACCTCCAGAATACGCGAATGCATGCCTTCCACAATCTTGGCGGCAATACGCATATAGGCAATTTCCTGAGGTGACTTGATCTTCCGACACCAGTTGACCAGGGCGTTGGCATCCATGAAGCGCGCGTGGGGCAATGAACGCAAAAGGCTCAGGTAAGCTTGAGCGGAGAAATAGTAGTTGTCCATTTCCATGCCGACTACGCCCAGGTGCCAGCCCCGGTCGGGCATGATCGACTGGGCCAGGTATTCCATGGGGTGCATGTCCGGATTCTGGACGTAGTAATCCGGGTAATAGGTGATGTTCTCAGGATCAATCCAGCAGGTGCGCAATGCGCCATTGGCATCCATGCGGCGACCAAACCACACCGGCTCGCCCTCAAGACCCACCAGAACGCACTGATGCACATAAAACGACCAACCGTCGTAACCGGTCAGCCACGCCATGTTAGAGGGGTCACTGACGATCAATACGTCAATGCCTCTACCGGCCATTTCAGCACGCACCTTCCACAGGCGGTTAGCATACTCTTCACGAGTGAAGGGCAGGGAAACCTGAGTCATCGGGCAACTCGCCATTAAAGATCACTAAGAACCAGCGCCGCTGGGCCACAGGATCGACCTGGCCATCGCCACAGTAGGCCCGCCAATGTCGTCTTGAGCCGATACTAGCACTCACCCTTGGTTGCCGGTCAAAGCCTTTATTACAAAATGTGCATACGGCATGCTAATCAGTGCTGAAACACTCTCCGGCACTCTTTTTCACACGGTCCACGTCATAAATACATTTTCCCGCCACGAACGTCAGTTGCGGTTGAAGTTCGCTGCCGAGAAGCACCACATCGGCATCGAAGCCGATGGCTATTCGTCCCTTGATGTCATGTAACCCAAGCACTCGAGCCACACTGGTTGAAATCAGGCCCAATGCCGCCTCGATAGGCAGTACACCGTCACGAACGAGGCGTTGCCAGTCCGCAATCAATGTCGTGTTGCGGGCCACTTTCATGCCCAGGTAAGCGCCTTGGGTATCGAATTCAGGCAAGCTGCCGTTGCAATCGGAGCTCATGGTAATGCGCTCGGGGGGAACACCGCGCTCGAGTAGCCGCGACACCGCGTCAAAGGCTGAAAGACCGTCGCCGGGTTCTTCAAAGGCGGTGACGTCGACACAGGCACTGAAGGCTAACGCGTACGCAGCGGCTTCCTCAAGCAAAGCGGGATGGCGATTGACATGGGTGGGGATGATTTGATCGGCGGGAATTTCGGTTTCGGTTAGCAACCTGCGCAGCGGTTCCAGGCCCCGCTTACCGTCCCCAAGGTGGAAATGGCAGATACCCCGCTTGCTCGCCAGCATGGCGCCCACACGAGTATCACTGACGATACGTTCGATTTCATCCTGGCGCGGCTGGCTCGAGCGATGGTCCGAGATGGCAATTTCGCCTAGGCCTATCACCTCAGGTATCCAGGCCAGATCACGCTGGAGGTCGCCAGTCAGCGTGGGCGGCGGGACGCGATACGCGCCGGTGTACATGTAGGCCGATATGCCGTCGGCCCTGAGTCCACGCACCTTGGCCAGCAGGTCAGCAGGAGAGCGGCTGATGCTGTCGGTGCCGAGCACCCCCACCACCGTGCCAATCCCCATCGAGGCGATTTCGTGGGCGGTGATTTCCGGACAGCGGGTGCCACAGCCGCCTTCGCCACCGCCGCCGGTGACGTGGACGTGCTGATCGATAAAGGCGGGCACGGCGATAAGATGACGTGCCTCCACCAACTGGATGGGCCAGCCCACCGGGATTTCGATATCACGGCCCAGCGCGGCAATCCGGCCGTCGGCAATCAGGATATCGGTCGCTTCTAGAGGGTCCGGTGCGAAGATACTGCCCACCCGCAGCAGGGTCAGCAGTTGGTCCTGGGCGTTGGCGGGCATCATGTCGGCTCACCGTCGGGTGTCGTGGCGGCAGCTGGCTGGAAGCGACGCCCCCGGATACGCTCAATGGCGCCCTCGACATCGTCGATCAGCAATACCAGCAGATCGCCCTCGCCGGCCTCATTAAAGGCCCGGTCGACAGCTTCCTGCTCTTCCATGATGACCTCGACACGGCAGTCCCCCGGGATTGATTCGGCTCCTTCGCGCAGCAGGCGAGCAGCATCACCGGGGGTTCTGCCGCGGGCATCGGTTTCATAGATAAAGACGACGTCGTGCATCCTGGCCAGCAGAGTGCCCAGCGTGAACAGGTCTTCGTCGCGGCGGTTGCCCGGGGCGCTGGCCACGCTGATGCGTCGGCGGGCCGGAATGCAGCCGACCAGTTCGCTCAGCGCCTCTAGCGCCGGGACGTTATGGCCATAGTCGATCAGCACCTTCATGCCGTCGGCGTCGATCAGGTTGGTACGCCCGGGGTTCTGACCCGGCGTGGGATGGAAGGTCTGCAGGCCCCTCTGGATATCGGCGATCGACAGGCCCAGCGCATAGGCGGCGGCACTGGCTGCCAGGGCATTGGCAACATTGAAGCGCGCATGGCCTTCAAAGGTGATCGGCACGTCCACTACCGGAATCACCTCGGCTTCAACGTGACCCTGGCGCATCACGATACGCTCGTTGTGAACGGTAAAAGCGATGCCCTGTTCGCGGACATGCTGACGGACGGGGCGGGAATGGGGGTCCAGCGTGAAGAAGATGATATCGCCTCGGGCCCACTCCTGACCTTCCAGCACCCGTAGATCGTCGGCATTAAGCACCGCCGTCCCCCCATGACGGACGGCGTCGATGACCACCGTTTTGCAGCGCGCCAGTTCATCGAGGGTATGAATGTCGTGCTCACCCAGGTGGTCACTGGCGATATTGAGCAGCACGCCCACATCACACTCGTCGAAACCCAGACCACGGCGCATGATGCCGCCGCGGGCGACTTCCAGCACAGCGCACTCGACCGTGGGCTCACGCAGGACGATCGCCGCTGCCTGGGGGCCACTGTAGTCACCGCGCATGATCACATGGTTATCGATCTCGATGGTCCCGGTACAGGCCATGCCGACGCTGCGTCCCGCCTGGCGCAGCAGGTGCGAGAGCAACCGCACCGTGGTGGTCTTGCCATTGGTGCCGGTGACCGCCGCAATAGGGATGCGTCCAGTGGCCTCACTGTCAGGGAACAGCATATCGATGACCGGACGACCCACGTCGCGGCCCTCCCCGTGGGTGGGTGAAAGGTGCATACGAAAGCCGGGGCCGGCATTGACCTCGACCACGGCGGCAGATTGCTCTTCCAACGGCAGTGTCAGGGTCTCGGCCAGCAGGTCGATACCGATGATATCCAGCCCCACCAGCCGAGCGATGCGCTCTGCCACGTAACGCACCTCCGGGTGGACATCGTCGGTGACGTCCGTGGCCGTGCCCCCGGTGCTGAGGTTCGCGGTGGGCTTGAGATAAACGATATCACCGGCCGGGATGACGCTCTGCAGGGTCAGGTTCTGCTGGCCGATCAGTCTTAGCGACTGGTCATCCAGCTGAATCTGGGTGAGCAGGTTCTCGTGGCCGATACCGCGACGTGGATCGCGATTTTCCTTATCGACCAACCCTTGGAGGGTGGTGACCCCATCACCCACCACATGCGCCGGGCGACGCCTCGCAGCAGCCACAAGCTTGCCATCGATGACCAACAGACGATGATCCTCGCCTCGGATGTACTGCTCGACGATTACCGATGGGTGACGCAGGGAGGCAATATCGAAGGCATCACTCAGTGCCTGGTCATCCTCGATGTTGGTACTCACCCCGCGGCCATGGTTGCCGACAACCGGCTTCACCGCGACGGGATAACCGATGCCACGGGCAATATCGAGCGCCTCGTTGAAGGCGCCACACACCTGCCCCTTGGGCACCGGAATCCCGGCATCACCGAGTAGCTGCTTGGTCCACTCCTTGTCGTCGGCAATGCCATAGCCAACAAGCCCCGTACGGCCGGTCACCGTGGCCTGAATACGCTGCTGCCGATGACCATGACCAAACTGGATATAGCTGTTTTCCTCGCTCAGCCGGACATGGGGGATGCCACGCTGGGTGGCGGCATTGACGATAGCCGCCGTGGAGGGACCAAGCATGTGGGCATCGCGCACCTGTCTGAGGCGCTCCAGGATGTCGGGCAAATCGATTTCTGCGTCGCGAAACAATCGCTCGACGAGATCGACGGACTCGACACCCGCGGCCAGACCGCAGGCCTCGTCCCGGTAACGGTAGACCACGTTGTAGATGCCGGTTTCGTAGGAATCAACCGTCTTGCCGTAGCCCACCGAAAAACCAATCAGGTTCTGCAGCTCGATGGCGACATGCTCGACAACATGACCCGCCCAGGTGCCGCGCTCCAATCGCGCCAGAAAGCCGCCGGGGCGGCCTATCGAGCAGCGATGCTCCTGCAGGGTTGGTAACAGCGTTGTCAGACGCTCGACGATGCCGGGAACCAGGTCGCTCGGCCGCTCTTCGAGCTCACCGATGTCCAGGCGCATGAAGATGGCCGGATAACGACTGTAATAGTTCGGTCCGCGCAGAGCTCGATGCTCGATAATATTCATCGACTCTCCGCGAGGGCAGCACTGAGTTCATGGGGAACGAGATAACGTCGGGCTTCAACGTCAAATCCATGGCCGCTGACCAGTGCATGCAGGATCATGTGTTCAACAGCCACCGGCTTGCCCATATCAAGATCGGCGATGTTCGAGCTCGCCAGGTCGAGGCTATCGATGAGGATGACATGCCCCGGCCCGATGGCTTCGAGAATACCGTGGGGATGCATGATGACCCCGGCATCTTCGCCCAGCCCCACCCCCAGGTGCTCAGGATTGCTGGCGCCGACTTCCATCAGGCGGGTAAATCGGCCGCGCTCGAGGAAGTGGCTGTCGATGATCAAACCGTCGACGAAGCCGAGGCCAGAGGTCATATTGACGGCCCCCTTGCGCAGAGCATCGGCGGCAGCACCATTGTAGATCATGGTGCTCGGCATGGCCGCCGCGCCAGCGCTCGTGCCAGCCACTACCGCGCCGTCCTGCAGGCGCTTGCGTACGGCTCTCAGAACCGGCGAGCCCCCCAGAACATTGGTCAAGCGCAGCTGGTCACCACCGGTAAAAAAGATGATGCCGCTCTTCTCTATCCTGCGCACCGTGTCAGCATCGGCGGCTTCCCGACGGTCACGGATTCCCAGCAAATGAACCTGGCTCGCGCCCAGGCGTGAGAAGGCTGCCTCGTATTCGGGCAGGACCTGTTTGGGTATGCCGCTGGCCGTGGCAATAACCGCGACCTCCCGGTTACCTTCAGGGGTCAGGGCGAAGACGTTCTTGAGGATTTCGAGATCGGAGGTTCTATCTTCGGCACCGCCGATGGCAACGAGGTGGCCGGCTGCCGAAAAAAGGGGATGGGCCATATTCCTTTCGTCGCCCAGCGACGCTTTGGAGGAACGCTGAATCATTACCGATAGCGGCAATGTCGTATCGCGTAAGTTTTAACCTGATCTTAACTTATACCAGCTGGAAACTGCGCTAGCCAGATTAATCATGCCCCTTGGTGGGGTGAAATCTCCTTGGGTAATACTGAATGGCTGCGCCATCACGTATTGGCCAAGCGCCGCCACCATAAATCGCTATACTGCAAAAGGCGCCTACTCCTTACCTGGCCCTAAGGTCAGACCGATACCCCCGACCCCGCCTGCTGCCCATTGCCGTTGGGTGGAGAGGACGGTGGTCAGCATAGTGATAGCGAAGTTTGCGCCTGGAGGCGATCATGAGCGTTCGGAATATCTTTGTTGTCGGAATGGATGACTATAATCGTCAACGCCTTGAGCATATACGCGGAGCTGAGCAATACCGCTTCCATGGCGTGATCGAACCGGAGGAAGTCAACGATACGGAAATCTTTCCTATCGAAGACATGCTGGCCCGAGCCGAAACTCAGTTGAAAGCATTTGGCGAGCCTATCGATGCCATCGTGGGCTACATGGATTTTCCCGTGTCGACCATGCTGCCACTGCTCTGCAAGCGCATCGGCACGCCCTCCACCAGCCTTGAAAGTTTGCTCAAATGCGAGCACAAGTACTGGAGTCGGCTCGTCCAGCGTGAGGTAATGGCCGACTACATTCCCCGATTTACGGCCTTTGACCCTTTCGACGCTAATGCCCTTCAGCGTATCGGCGAAGCCGGGCTTTACATGCCCTTCTTCGTCAAACCGATCAAGTCTTCGGGTTCACGACTGGGCTTTCGCATCGAGAGTCCGGAAGACTTCGCTTATGCCGTGGAGCGGCTATGTGAAGGCATAGGGACAATTTCAGAACCGTTTAATTACGTGCTGGAACACGCCAACCTGCCAGACGACGTTCGCTCGGTCGACGGCGGCCACTGCATGGCGGAAGAGATCATCGGCGGCTGGCAGTGCACGGTCGAGGGCTACGTTTTCCAGGGCGATGTTGTCCCGTACGGCATTGTCGATTCGATTCGCTATCCGCAGGTACTGAGCTTTTTCTACTATCGCTATCCATCCCGCCTTCCCGATGCCATTCAAGCCAAGATGCAGGACCTGACGCGTCAGATCATGGCTCATATCGGCTATGACAATGCGGCCTTCAACATCGAATACTTCTGGGATGAAGTGCAAGACCGCATCTGGCTGCTGGAGATCAATACCCGTGTGGCGCAATCGCACTGCGACCTGTTCGAGAAGGTCGACGGGGTCAGCCACCAGCAAATAACGGTGGACCTGGCGCTGGGGCAGTTGCCCGACATGCCGCACCGCCAAGGGGCTTTTAACGTCGCCGCAAAGTTCTTTTATCGCGTATTCTTCACCGACGCCATCGTCACCCAGGTCCCCAGTGCTGAACAGATCGAGGCGCTGCAGAAAGCTTTCCCCGGCACCGTGATCACGCTCCAGGTGGAGACCGGAACGCGCTTATCCTCCCTGCCCGAGCAGGACAGCTACAGTTACGCCCTGGCTTACGTATGGATGGGGGCCGACGACGATCTCGCGCTGGAAGACAACTACGCACGGCTTGCCGAGCAGCTCCATTTTACCTTTGACGACATCACCAGCTGACGGAATTGCGTCGCGCTACACAAACGATAAGGAACACGCCCATGCAGATCGTCAGCGATTTCCCCCGCGAGGTACAGGAGGAAGAAGACTGGATCACGTTGGCCGACGGCTGTCGGCTGGCCATCCGTATCTGGCGCCCGGTGGATGCCGAAAGCGACCCGGTACCGGCCATTCTGGAATACCTGCCTTATCGCAAGCGAGATCTGACGGCGATGCGCGATGCCCAGACACACGCCTATTGGGCTGGCCACGGTTACGCCGGGGTGCGCGTCGACATGCGCGGCAGCGGCGAATCGGACGGCGTGCTGACCGACGAATACCTGCAACAGGAACTCGACGATGGCGTCGAAATTCTACAGTGGCTGGGTAAGCAACCCTGGTGTACCGGCGACGTTGGTATGATCGGCATCTCCTGGGGCGGGTTCAATGGCCTGCAGATCGCGGCGCTCCAGCCACCCGAGCTGAAGGCCGTCATTACGCTATGCTCCACCGACGACCGCTACGCCGATGATGTCCACCACATGGGCGGCTGCCTGCTGGGCGACAACCTGTCGTGGGCCTCGACCATGTTCGACGGCAATACCTGCCCTCCCGACCCGCAATTGGTCGGTGAGCGCTGGCGCGAGATGTGGATGGAGCGCCTTGAGCACAGCGGGCTCTGGCTGGCGACATGGCTCCAGCATCAGCGCCGTGACGACTATTGGAAGCATGGCTCGGTATGCGAAGATTTTTCGCGCATTCGCTGCCCGGTTTATGCCGTTAGCGGCTGGGCCGATGGCTACTGCAACGCCGTCTTCCGCCTGCTCGAGGGGCTCGACGTGCCGCGCAAAGGCCTGGTGGGGCCCTGGTCGCACAAGTACCCTCATCTGGGCGTTCCCGGCCCGGCCATCGGTTTTTTACAGGAAACGCTGCGCTGGTGGGACCATTGGTTGAAAGGCAAAGAAACGGGCATCATGGACGAGCCCATGCTGCGCGTCTGGATGCAGGATTCGGTGCCGCCGTCGGCCCGCTACGAGGAACGTCCAGGGCGCTGGGTCGCCGAGCCGAGCTGGCCCTCGCCGCGAATCGACCCCAAACATTTCCGTCTCACCAGTGGCCATGACCTGCTGCCCGTTGCACAGGATCCCACCGTATTTGCCGCGGACAACGCTGTTCCTCTCAGCGTACGTTCGCCGCTGTCCGTAGGCCTGTATGCAGGCAAGTGGTGTTCCTATAACGCGCCGCCGGACCTGCCTCACGACCAACGCGACGAGGACGGCGGTGCGCTGATATTCCAGACCCCTCGACTCGATCACGACATCGAGATTTGCGGACAACCCGTGGTCGAGCTCGACATCGAAGCCGATCAGCCGGTGGCCATGGTCGCGGTTAGGCTCATCGATATTGCCGACGACGACAAGGCCACCCGAATTTCCTACGGCCTGCTCAACCTGACCCACCGTGACAGCGACGAATTTCCACAGCCCCTGGAGCCCGGCAAGCGTTATCGCGTACGCGTCAAGCTTAAGCATATCGCCCAAAAATTTCCCGTCGGCCACGCCATACGGCTATCGCTCTCGACCAGTTACTGGCCGTTGGCGTGGCCGTCGCCGGCTCCTGTCAAGCTGACCATGCACCCTGCCGGCTGCCAATTGATCCTGCCGAGCCGTGAGCCCCAACCTCAGGAAGAAGCGGCACTGCCCCCGTTCGGGGAACCGGAAGGCGCCCCGCCACTGGCCGTGAGCCTGTTACAGCCCAGCCAGGAATCATGGCGGGTAATACGCGACCTGGCCCAGGATCAGACCATGCTGGAGGTCATCAATGACGAGGGCACCTTCCGTCTCAATGATATCGATCTCGAACTCTCGTCGCGGGTGGTTGAGCGCTACACCTATTCATACGGCAACTACGACAGCCTGAGCGGCTGGACCGAATGGGAGCGTCGTTTTCGCCGCGGTGACTGGGAAGTCCGAAGTTTGACCCGCACCTTGATGACGTCCAACGCCACGCATTTTCGCCTACGGGCGACCATGGATGCCTTCGAGGGCGATAGCCGGGTCTTTTCCAAGAGTTGGGACGAGGAGATCCCGCGGGATCTGGTGTGAGACGCCTTGGCGGTCGGATGGCGTTGCAAGGGCAACGGGTACATAAGCGCTAACCCCTGCTTGCAGCGCTCTACGATGCTCCCCATGATAGACGCAACGAACAAGCGTCTGAGGGAGACAAGGCAATGAAGATCATCGTGCATATTGACGAGGCCGCAGCGTGGCAAAACGCGCTGGCCGATGCGTTTCCTGATGCCCAGGTCGTTACCAGCGATGCGCCGGCAGACCAGCGTCAAAACGCCGATTATCTGGCCGTCTGGAAAGCGCCTGCGCATCTGATCGAAGAGCAGACCCACCTTAAAGGCATTATCAACCTTGGCGCGGGCGTCGACTACCTGCTCAAAACCCCGGGCCTGCCGACGGATGTGCCCATCGTCAAGCTGCGCGATGCAGGCATGGGCGAGCTGATGGCCGACTACGTGCTTTATGGTGTGCTGCATTTTTACCGCAGCATGGACCGCTATGCCGCTCAGCAGCAGGACGCCTCCTGGCAGCCGCAAGACGTCGTAGCGAAGTCTCAATGGCCAGTGGGCGTACTCGGTCTGGGGGCGATTGGCCGCTATGTAGCCGGTGCGCTACACCAGGCGGGCTTTCCGGTACTCGGCTGGAGCCGTTCACCCAAGCAGATCACAGGTGTGCACTGCTACCATGGCGATGAAGGGCTTGCCGCGCTCCTGGGTCAAGTGCAAACGGTGGTCACCATACTGCCCGATACCGCAGCCACCCGGCATATTCTTGATGCCCAGCAGCTTGCCAAGCTGCCCAAAGGGGCCAGCGTGATCAACCCCGGCCGGGGCAGCTTGATTGACGAGCAGGCACTGCTGGAAGCGCTGGGCCACAACAGCCAACCTGGCCATATCCGCGGTGCCCTGCTGGATGTCTTCGAGGCAGAGCCACTATCCGACGATCATCCACTGTGGCAACATCCCAGGGTCATCATCACGCCCCACATGGCGGCTCCCACCCCTCTCAATGACGCCATCGACCAGGTGATTGCCTACATAAAAGCGTTGGAAGCGGGTGAATCCGTGACGACCATCGATCCAGAGGCAGGTTACTGAACGCTGAAACACTCGGCTTGCTATCCTGTCCATATGACTAGCCGGTAACCCGTTGGAAACGAAGGAGAAACGTACAATGCCGTCTTCCCTCCATGATTATCAACGCCACGACGCACTACTGGTCGTCGATATGCAAAACGACTTCTGCGAAGGTGGTGCGCTGGCGATTAACGGCGGCAGCGCTCTGGTGCCGGGCATCAACGCCGAGATTGCCGCTGCCCAAGACGCTGGCGCCACTATCGTGGCTTCCCGCGACTGGCACCCAGTGGACCACGTAAGCTTTAACCACCGGGGTGGCCCCTGGCCGATTCACTGCGTTCAGGACACGCCGGGAGCGGCTTTCCACCCCGACCTCACGCTGCCCGACGAGGTCATTCGCGTCAGCAAGGCAACTGCGTTCAACGCCGATGCCTACTCGGCATTCGATGGCACGGGGCTTGGCGAGTACTTGCGCGAAAACGGTATCCAGCGCGTCGTGGTCTGCGGCCTGGCGCTGGATGTCTGTGTTCATGCCACGGTGCTTGCCGCCTGCCGTGAGGGCTTTACGACCCTGCTGCTGGAAACGCTATCCGCCGCAGCCGACCCTGGCGCCGTCGAGCGCTGCCGCCATGAAATGCAGGATGCCGGGGCCGAGGTACGCGCATGAATGAACCGTTAACGCTGAGCGTTGCAGACGAGGAGTTGGCGCTATTAACCGACCTCTACCAACTGACCATGATCCAGGCGTACTGGAAAGAGGCGATGCATGACACGCCCGCTACTTTCAGCCTGTTTTTTCGCCAGCTGCCGCCCTCACGCCGCTTTATCCTCGCCTGCGGCCAGCAACACGCCGCGGCCACGCTCAGCCAATTGCATTTTAACGCTGCGGCCATTGAAAAACTCGCTTCAACCGGACGCTTCGACGATGACTTTCTAAGCTGGCTCGCGAACTGGCGCTTTTCAGGCGATATCTGGACCGTGCCTGAAGGAACGCCCCTTTTTCCCCATCAGCCATTGCTTGAGGTGGATGCGCCGATCGCCGAAGCGCAGCTGCTCGAAAGTCTTGTCATGAACCTGGTGCAATTGGAATCCGTGCTCGCTTCCAAAGCCGCCCGCATTGTGTGGGCAGCAGGCAACCGCCCGGTCGTCGATTTTGGCATGCGCCGTATGCACGGTATCGATGCTGCCGTCCGTGGGGTCAGGGCCTATAAGGCCGCCGGACTGAGTGGCACCAGCAATGTGCTTGGTGGGCTGCGTCATGACCTGGCGCTGAATGGCACCATGGCGCATAGCTACATTCTTGCCCATGACGATGAGCCGTCGGCATTTCGAGCCTTCGCTCGTCACTACCCCAACACCACCTTGCTGGTCGACACCTACGATACCCTGCAAGGCGTCAGGCATGTGATTGACATGCTCCGCGACATACCCGATTTATCGGTGAGCGCCATTCGCCTCGACTCCGGTGACTTTGGCCAGCTTGCCAGCGAAGCCCGTGCATTGCTGGACGATGCCGGTTTCAGCCGGATCAAAATCATTGCCAGCAGCGGCCTGGATGAACATGGCATCGCCGAGCTTGTCGCCCAGAACGCCCCCATCGATGCCTTTGGCGTCGGCACCCAGATGGGCGTTTCGGCGGACGCCCCGGTCATCGACCTCTCTTACAAACTGGTTGAATACGACGCACAGCCAAGGGCTAAACACTCCCCCGGCAAGATAAACCTGCCGTCACGCAAGCAGGTTTACCGTCGGCAGGATACTGCCGGACGCTATACCGGCGACACCATTGCCCAACGCGATGAAACCGACATCGCCGGAGAACCCCTACTGAGGCCGGTGGTCAAAAACGGGGTTGTCGACCCCGACGTCATGTCGCCAGCCCAACAGGCAACCTCTCGCGTAGCGGATACGTTACCTCGTTTCCCTGCCTCGGTGACGGCATTGGAGCAAGGTGAAAGCGATTATCCGGTGGAACTGAGTGACGCCCTGAAACATCTATCGTCCACGGTGTGATAGCGCTAGGCTACCCCGTTGGCTGGACTACCGCTTGTCAGGGAGACTCTCTATGCGATGCGCTCTATATCAACATATTCAATACCCACGCTGCCTTCTCGCGGTCACGCTGTGTCTTACCGGCCTGATGACGGCCGGAGCCCAGGCGTCGCCAAGTAAGGCATTCTCAACACCGCAGCCTTTTGAGGCACAATACCGTCTCAAGGTTGACGGCTGGCCAAGTGCGACCATCACCCACCACTTGAGCCAGGAAGAAAGCCACTGGCGCAGCGATATGCGCTTCTCGATTGCCGTTATCAGTGGCGAAGAGCGCAGCCGCTTCAGCGTCGCTGACGACGCCACGCGCGCATTGCTTTATAACAGCCGCTATTCGCTGTTTGGCATCGGTAACGACTACCAACTCAAGGAAGAACAGCTCACGACGCTTGATCGGCAAACGGCCCTGTTCGACCTTTCCCGCCGCGCGGGTAAGGAAAACTGCATTGAAGCGGCCCCCTGCGATTTACGCTTTCTTGATCACGAGGGGGAAGAGGAACACTACCGGTACTATATGGATAACCAATCCCCGATTAGCGTTCCTGCCGGTGAGTTCGACGCGCTGAATGTTGTCATGCTCAATGCGGAAAAAAGCGATAGTGAACTTCATCTAAGCTTTCATCCGGACTGGCCGGGGCTGGTGCTTTCAGCGGAATACTTCAAAGACGGCGAGCGTGAAACGCAGATTGCCCTGACTGAATTCAGCCCAAGCGGAGGCGTCACGCCGTAAATGCTTTCCGGATTACTGATTGTTTTACTACCGCTTCTACTGGGTTACCTGGTACGTGTTCACTCGTCGCGTTGGCAGCACCGTATCAACCATGCCGTTAACAGCGCCGTTTACATCATTCTGCTGCTGATGGGCATTAGCCTGGCAGGGCTTGAAAACCTGTCCAACCAGCTTGCCAAGCTGGGCGGTAACGCCCTGCTGCTGTTCAGCATCACCACGCTGTTTAATCTGGCCGCGCTGTGGTGGCTGTCGCGCAGGGTGGCGCTGAAGACCGGCCAGTCGCCGGTGGTCAAGGATGCGCCGACCAGCAAGCTGGCGGCGATGCAGGGCTCGTTATTGTTGGTTGCCGTAGTGGCGGCTGGGGTGATAACCGGCCTGTTGGCTGGGCCGCCATTAGGTGAAGGGCTATTTTCCACGGCTGATTTGTTGGCCGAATGGGTTCTCTATGGCCTTCTTGCGCTGATCGGCTGCCAACTGCGTAACTCAGGCATGCCGCTAAAGCAGATACTGCTCAACCGATTGGGACTGGCCATTGCCGTCACCCTGGCGCTGAGTTCCCTACTGGCAGGCGTACTGGCCGCCCCGCTACTGGCGCTAAGTTGGAACGAAGGCCTCGCCATGGCCGCAGGCTTTGGCTGGTACTCGCTGTCGGCGATCCTGATTGGTGACCAATTGGGGCCACTGATGGGTGGCGTGGCGTTTTTCAACGACCTCACACGTGAGCTGCTGGCGTTCATACTGATCCCGTTGGTGATCCACCGCCACACCGCCCTGGCCATCGGCTACGGCGGCGCCACCTCAATGGACTTCACCCTGCCCGTCATTCAACAACACGGCGGCGTGGCCTGCGTTCCCATCGCCGTGGTCAGCGGGTTCATTCTCTCGCTGCTGTCACCACCGCTGATTCTGTTCTTTCTGTCGCTGTCGGGTTAACGATGGAGGGTATTCGACGGTCAGGATCAACGGCTCTCACCTCGAATAGCACTCTTCAAGGCTTGTCGAAGCGCTCCACCTGCAAACCCGCGACCTAGCAGCACGGTTAGCTTCGCGATGGCAGCCTCCAGGGTAATGTCGCCCCCGGCAATCACACCCGCCTGATTAAGCGCGGCACCGGCGGCATAGGCGCCCTGGACCACCTCGCCCTGGGCACACTGGGTCACATTGAGCAGCACGACGCCGCGCTCGTTGGCCGCTTTCAGGGCGTTAAGCAGCTCGCCGTCAAAGCTAAGCGGGTTACCAACCCCGTAGCTGTAAAGCACCAGTCCTTTTAGCGCTTTATCTGCCAGTAGCGTCTTGGCACGGCGCAGCGACATTCCAGGGTGCAGCGTCAGTACCGCCACCGCCTCGTCGTCCACCTGGATAGGGGCAAAATTGGGTAGACCGCTCAGCAATGCCGAGGGCTGGGGGAAGTTAACGCCAATACCCAGCTCAGCAAGCCAGGGAAAGCTGGGTGAGTCGAAGGCATCCAAGCCTTGGGTGCGCACCTTGCGCGCCCGGTTACCGCGTAATAGCCGGTCGTGAAACGCCAGACTGACTTCGCAAGGTGTCGCGGGGTGAGCCGCAAGCTGTAGCGCGCTGACCACATTATTCAGCGCATCGCTTCTTGGCTCACCCAAGGGAATTTGAGAGCCGGTGAAGATCACCGGCTTGTTAAGCGCACCGAGCATAAACGAAAGCGCGGCGGCGCTGTACGCCATGGTATCGGTACCGTGAAGTACCACAAAGGCGTCGTAGTGCTGCCAGTGGTTTTCCAGTAGCGCTACCAGACGATTCCAGACCGCTGGCATTAACTCGGCGCTATCCATCAACGGCTGCATTTCCAGCACATCAAACGCGGGCAGCCGGTAAGGGTCACCCAGCGCCAAGTGTGCCGCCAGGCGTTCGGCCAGCCCCGCGCAGGGTATATAACCTTGTGGCGATGGCTGCATACCAATGGTCCCACCAGTATAGAGCATCAGTACGCGGGGCATGGGTTCTCCTATTTTGTCTTAGCAATACGTTCCAGTTAACTGCTTACTTCGCAGGCACCCCTTCCAGGCGCTGCTTTAACGCTTCGGCCTCTTCCGGGTCCAGTTCCCAGGCCTGGGGATCCAGATCGAGATCCGGGTGCTGGTTAGCGTCAAAAATCGGTTGTTTAATGCCCTGACGGCGCTGTCCATCGAAGTCTTTCAAAATGCGCAGGCCACGCTTGAACAGCATGATCAACGCCAACAGGTTAACCACGGCCAGAAGCCCCATGGTGACGTCAGCAAAGCCGAATACGGTGCCCAAATCGGTGGTCGCGCCCCAGCACACCAGCAGCACGATGGCCACGCGGAAGGCATTGAACAGGTTCTGGTTGTCACGGCTGAAAAAGTTGAGGCTGTTCTCGCCCAGATAGTAGTTGTACAAAATAGTGCTGAAGGCAAACAGCAGCAGCGCCAGGCTGACAAAAGTGCGTCCCCATTCGCCCACATGGTCGGCCAATGCGGCTTGGGTTAACGCGATCCCCTCAACACCAGCGCCCACAGCGGGGTCGTAAGCGCCGCTAAGAAGAATCAAGAACGCCGTGGCGGAACAGATGATCACGGTATCGATGAAGACCGAAAATGCCTGCACGATACCCTGGTTAGCCGGATGCGGTACGTAGGCAACGGCCGCCACGTTGGGCGCACTACCCAGACCCGCTTCGTTGGAAAACAGACCGCGTTTCAGGCCCATCATGATCGCCGCGCCAATACCGCCACCCATCAGAGGTTCAAGGCCGAAAGCACTTTTCACAATCAGCGCGATAATGTCCGGAATGTCACCGATGTTCATGGCAATGACCAACAGCGCAATGGCGATATAGCTCACCGCCATAAAGGGCACCAACACTTCGGAAATACGCGCAATCCGCTTGATACCGCCGAAGATAATCAGCCCGACGAGCATCGCCAGAGCAATACCGCTATACAGCACCGGCACGCCGAAAGCGTCACCGAAAGAGGTCGCCACTGAATAAGATTGCAGTGCGGTAAACGCAAAACCGAAGGTCAACAGCAGCAGTGCCGAGTAGAACGCTGCCAGCCAGCGCCACTGCTTACCCAGCCCTTTAACAATGTAGTAAGCGGGACCGCCGCGATAGGTGCCGTCACCTTCGGCCTCTTTATAGGTCTGTGCCAGGGTGCATTCCAAAAAGCTGGTGGCCATGCCCATAAAGCCCACCAACCACATCCAGAAAATCGCCCCTGGTCCACCCAGCGTAATCGCGACTGCTACGCCGGCAATGTTGCCGCCACCAACGCGCCCAGCCACTGAGAGCACCAGCGCCTGAAACGAGCTTAAATGGCCGTGTTTATTGCGTTTAAAGGCCTGGCCGGAACCTAGGATACGAAACATCTCACCAAAATAGCGAAACTGCACAAAGCGGGACGCAACGGTAAAACCGATACCAACCCCCACCAGCAGCACCAACAGAACCTTCCCCCACAGAAGGTCATTGAGCATATCGAGCATGTGATTCTCTCCGCGTTGTTGTATTAGCGTTATGTTGGAATGCGTGTCTTTCTAAAATCGCACGTTTGGAATAGCGCGCCGCGGAGAACGTTTTACCAAGCGTGAGGCAGAATTAAATTTGGCGCAGCGTTGCAGTTGTATGCACTTACTGCATCAATGGGTGCACCAGAGTGCATCATAAAAAAAGTGCGCGCCTTATGAGGCTGCGCACTTTTAGTTCAGCGAGATATACAGGCGGCGTGGCGTTGTTTCTTTACACTTCCGCCCTCGCCGCCCGTGCCGCGTGAAGCTTCTTATAGCTTTCGATCAAGCGCTGGTGGCGCTCAAGGCCTTCCAACTGCATGTTGGTCGGCGTTAGGCCATGGAAGCGCACGGCGCCTTCCACCGAGCCCACCACCGCTTCCATGGTGGCTTCGCCGAACATGCGCTGGAAGTTGGGCAGGTAATCATCCAGTTCCAGCTCGTCATCCAGGGCGATTTCCAGCACCGCGTTCACTGCCTGGTAGAACAGACCACGTTCGACGGTGTTGTCGTTGTACTGGAGGAACATCTGCACGCAGTCCAGCGCCTCTTCATGACGCTGAAGCGCCAGATAGACCAGCAGTTTCAGCTCCAGAATGGTCAACTGCCCCCAAACGGTGTTCTCGTCAAACTCGACGCCGATCAGCGTGATGATATCGGCGTGATCGTCCATCTGGCTGTCTTCCAGTCGTTCGACCAGATCGGTGAGTTGATCGTCATCCAGGCGGTGCAGGTTGAGAATATCCTCGCGGTAATCCAGCGCCTTGTTGGTGTTGTCCCAGATCAGATCCTCGATGGGATAAACCTCGGAGTAGCCCGGCACCAAAATGCGGCAAACCGGCGCGCCCAGATCCTCGTGCACCGCCATATATACTTCGGCACCCAGCTCTTCAAAGATACCAAACAGCGTCTCGGCTTCTTCCTGGTTGGTGCCGGAGAAGTCCCACTCGCTGAACTCAAAGTCGGGCTTGGCGCTAAAGAAACGCCAGGAAACCACACCTACCGAGTCGATAAAGTGCTCAACGAAGTTGTTCGGCTCGGCCACGGTTTGCGAGTTGAAGGTCGGTAGCGGTAGATCGTTCAAGCCCTCGAAGCTGCGGCCCTGGAGCAACTCAGTCAGGCTGCGCTCCAGCGCCACTTCAAAGCTTGGGTGGGCGCCAAAGGAGGCAAAAACGCCGCCGGTACGCGGGTTCATCAGCGTGACGCACATCACCGGGAACTGCCCGCCCATGGAGGCATCTTTGACCAGCACCGGAAAGCCTTGGGCTTCCAAAGCGTTAATGCCTTCGACAATGCTGGGGTACTTCGCCAGCACCTCCTGCGGTACATCCGGCAGGGTCAACTCCTGTTCGAGGATTTCACGCTTGACCGCCCGCTCGAAGATTTCCGACAGGCACTGCACCTGGGCTTCCACCAGGGTATTGCCCGCGCTCATACCGTTACTGAGGAACAGGTTTTCAATCAGGTTGGACGGAAAGTAAACAGTCTCGCCATCGGACTGACGCACACAAGGCAGCGAGACAATCCCCCGGTCTTCGCGACCCGAGTTGGTATCGATCAGATTAGAGCCGCACAGCTCGCCTTCCGGGTTGTAGATCGCCAGACAGTGCTCGTCGAGAATCTCCGCAGGCAGTTCGTCGTTAGGGCCCGGCTGGAACCACTTCTCATTGGGGTAGTGAACAAAGTCACTGCCCGCCATCTCTTCGCCGAAGAACTGGTCGTTGTAGAAGAAATTGCAGCTCAAACGCTCGATAAATTCGCCCAACGCCGAACATAGCGCACTCTCTTTGGTGGCGCCTTTGCCGTTGGTAAAGCACATGGGAGCAGCCGCATCGCGGATGTGCAGTGACCAGACGTGGGGCACAATATTGCGCCAGGAAGCGATCTCGATCTTCATGCCCAGGTCAGCGAAAAGTGCGCTCATATTAGCGATGGTCTGCTCCAGCGGCAGATCCTTGCCTTCAATATAGGTACTGCTGCCTTCCGGCGCGCCCATCAGCAGCGCCTGGGCGTCCTCGTCGATGTTCTCGACCACCTCGATTTGAAACTCAGGGCCGGTCTGGACGACTTTCTTCACCGTACAGCGATCGATGGAGCGCAGCATGCCCTCGCGATCCTTGTCGGAGATATCCTCCGGCAATTCGACCTGAATCTTGAAAATCTGCTTATAGCGATTTTCCGGGTCGACGATGTTATTTTGCGACAGGCGAATGTTCTCGGTGGGAATGTTCCGCGCGTTGCAGTACACCTTGACGAAGTAAGCCGCGCACATGGCCGACGAGGCCAGGAAGTAGTCAAACGGGCCAGGCGCCGAGCCGTCGCCCTTGTAGCGAATCGGCTGGTCGGAGATAACGTTAAAGTCGTCGAACTTGGCCTCCAGGCGGAGGTTGTCGAGGTAGTTGACTTTGATTTCCATGAACGGGCACCCGGAGTGGTAAATGTCTAAAGGCCGTAAGCTGATTGGTGGCCATTATCCAGTTTTTTACCCGCTTCGTCTTGGGCAGTCTCCCGAATAATCTATTCAACGCCGATAGCGGGAAAGCGTTGCACTCTGCCACCCAAGGCATCACATTAGGCAGCCCAAAAGCCCATGAAAGAACAGAGTCACCCCATGCATGACGATTTTGTGGCCAATCTACGCCTACTCTGCAGCTACTACCCGTCCATTGCTGAAGTTTGTCGGCGTTTGGCGATCAACCGAGCTCAGTTTAACCGCTACCTGAGTGGGCGTTATCGTCCCAGCCACGCGGCGCTTCAGCGTATTTGCCACTTTTTTGGTGTCACCACGGGCGATATTGCCCTTCCCCACCAGGATTTTCGTGCCCTGGTACAAACCGGTCAGCTCAATAGGGAAAACCCAACCACTTTGCCATGGCCTAACGCGCTGATTCAGCGCGGCCGCGAAGGCATGGAGCGCTATATCGGCCGCTACTTTGAGCTTTATCGTTCGATGTCGCGACCAGGGCTGTTAATGCGTACCCTGGTTTGCCTGGAAGCACGGGAGGGCGGCGTGGTCTATCAGCGCACCGAACGGATGCAGACTCTGCCGGGTGCCCGCTCGTGCCACAATCGCTATGTGGGTACTGCGGTCAAGCTTGCTGATCGGCTCTTTTTGGTCGACCACGAAACGCTCAACGGTCATGAAATCACCCAGACGATTCTGTTTCCGAGTTTTCAGAGCCAGGTGACGCGCTTGACTGGCTTGAAAATGGGCGTGGCGGATAATAGCGAGCGCATGCCCTGCTGTGTGCGGGTGGTGTATAAGCGCCTGGATGAACAGGTCAGCCTGCACGAAGCGCTGGCACAGTGCGGCTTGATAACCCTGGAAGACCCGTCCCTTGATGACGCTCTGATCGCTGCAACCCAAAACGATGTAGCAGCGGATGAGCATCACTTCAGAGCCAGGCATTAATCGTCAGAGACCAGCACCTGTTGAAACAGAATTTTCTCAAACTGCTCCATCGGCTCGACAGACTTGAGCGTTTTGGCCCGCAGAATCGCGCCTTCCCAGCCCGAGAGAATAAAGCTGGCCAGATGATCGGCAGGCAGGGCCGCACTGAGTTCGCCGGCCTTTTGAGCGTCCTGCAGGCAAGCGACAAAATATTGTTCCCAGCGCTGGAAAACGCGATCCAGAGCATCGCGAAAGGTATCGCTTTGCCCGGAAAGCTCCTGCCCAAGGTTACCAATCAGACAGCCGGTCGTATGGTTGCAATCGCACATATACTCACGACCCGCCGCAAAATAGCGCCTTAGCCGTTCAAGCGCAGGCATCGTGGTGTCTTCCAGAAGCTCGGCAAGCTGGGCGTCATAGGCCGTTGCAAACTTATCGATCACCGCCAGACCGAACGCCTCTTTGCTCGAGAAATAGTGGTAGAAGGATCCCTTCGGCACGCCGCAGGTTTTTAAAACAGCATTGATGCCCGTGGCATTATAGCCGTGCTGACCAATCAGTTCGGCACCGGTCTCAATGAGCTTGTCGCGCGTAGCGGTATTTTTCATATCATTAAAGTAGACCAGTCAGTCTATTGTTAGCAAATAAAGTGTCAGCCAAGTAGTCTTGAGCCACGTTACGGCGATAAAGGCGCTTCGCAAGGCGAGTTGCACGCAATTTACACATTGCTTACCTAATCGCTGCGTGACATAGGGTGATGCTAGCATGATACGCCCCAATAGCTCTAAGTTTCGATTTCGGCCAATGGATAACCCGCGACCATGACAGATCATCAACCTCTCTCACCATCACAACATGGTCGCATTCGGCTAAGCGCAGTGGTTGCGCTATTTGTTTTGATAGGTGGTGCGGCGCTGGCATGGTGGATCGTCACTCAGCCCCCGCGTATCGAGCGCCAGCCCCCACCCGAACCCGCGCCACCACTGGTCGATGTGGTCAGCGTATCATCCGCCGCCCGTTCTCCTGACCTGCAAGGCTTTGGCCGCGTTGAGGCCGAGCAGGCAACCATGCTCGCCAGCCGGGTCGACGGCCAGCTCGAACGGTTCGCCGAAGGTGTCATGCCTGGGCGGGTGGTCGAAAAGGATGCCCCCGTCGCGTATATCGACCAGGCCGACCTACAGTTGGCACTGGAAGATGCCGAGGCTCAGTTAGCCGATGCCCAGGCGCAGTTGTCACTTGAACAGGCGGAGCAGCAACGCGCCCGCAGTGAGTATGAGTCTTTCGGACGCCAGCTTTCCGCCGAGCGCCGGGCGTTGGTCCTCCGCGAGCCACAGTTGCGCCAAGCCCAGGCGCTGGTTGCCCAGGCACGCGTTGCCCGCGACCAGGCCGCGCTTAACCTGGACCGAGCCACCCTCCGCTCGCCCTGGGAGGCGATGGTGCAGGAGCGCCTCGTCGGCGCGGGCAGCCTGCTGAGCCAGGGCACCGAGGTGTTGCATCTGGTGGGCGTCGACCAGTTCTGGGTGCGCGCCTCGCTACCCGGCGAATGGCTTGACTGGCTGCAGGAAGGCAGCCGTGTCAGCTTGTCGAGCAGCGGGTGGCCGGCAGGCGAGCAGCGCGAAGGAACACTGGTCTCGATTCTTCCCGCGCTGGAAGAAAACGGCCTGCAGGCGCAGCTACTGATTGCCGTTGATGATCCGCTGGCGCTTAACACCCAAGGTCCGGCCCTGCGCCTTGGCGATGTGCTGCGCGTCTCGTTTACCACCCGCACCAGGCCGGATCTCATCGCCCTGCCCTCCGCCGCGCTGCGTCCCGGCGAACAGGTGTGGTGGGTCGACGCCGATGACCGCCTGCAGCGTAGCCAGGTCACGCTCGCCTACCGCGGCCAGGATCAGGCATTGGTCAGTAGCGGTCTGGCCGACGGCCGACGCGTCGTGACAGCAGGGTTGGCCCAGCCCAGGGAAAGCCAGCACGTTCGTATCCGACAACGCGGCGACATACCCTCGGACGACAACGGGGGTGACAGCTGATGCTGCGTAAAGGCCCCCTGGCGTGGATGGTCGACCATGGCGTTGCACCAAACCTGCTGATGATCCTGTTTATTGTCGGCGGGCTCATGGCGTCGCTGGCAATCAAGAAGGAGATCTTCCCGGAATTTGAGACTGAAGTGGTCCAGGTCACCATCAGCTACCCGGGCGCCACGCCGGAAGATATCGAACAGAGCCTGCTGCTGCCCGTTGAGGCCGCCATTTCCGACGTCGAAGGCATCGATGAACTGACATCCAGCGCCAGCGAGGGTAGCGCCAACGTCAGCGCCACACTCGTGGATGGCATCGACGTGATGCGCGCCTATCAGGATATTCAGCAGTCGGTTAATGCGATCACGACGCTGCCCAACGCCGCTGACCCGCCCCGCTTCACCCTGGCCGGTCGTGCGCGAAGCGTATTGAGCCTGCAGGTTTACGGTCAGACCGACTTGGGCACGCTCCACGATGCCGCGGAAAACGTCCGGGCCGAACTACAGGCCACCGACGGCCTTTCCCGTGCCGAACTATCGGGGAATCGCGCCCGGGAAATCCAGGTGCTGCTGGATGACGAAGCCATTGAACGCTACGGCCTGGATCATCAGGCATTGGCCAGCGTGATTGGTGAGGAAGCGCTGGACCTGGCCAGCGGCCAGCTGACCACCAACGAAGGTGAATGGCTGGTGCGCTACCAGGGGCGACGAAACAGCGCCGATGCCTTCGCCGAGCTGCCGGTTCTCACCAGCTCCCAGGGTATGCCAATTCGACTAGGCGATATCGCCGACGTACGCGAGGGGTTTGCCGAAACCGACCGGGAGGAGTTTTATAACGGCCAACCCGGCCTCTCGGTGGATGTTTATCAGATTGGCGACCAAACACCGACCAGCATTTCAGAAGCCGTCAACGGCGAGCTTGAACGCCTGCGTGCCGGGCTACCCGAAGGTGTCAGTCTGGATGTTTCCCGGGACAGCTCCGAGGTCTACGAAGACCGGTTGAGCCTGCTGCTGAAAAACGCATGGATGGGCCTGGCGTTGGTCCTGGTCTTGATGGCGCTGTTTTTGGAAGCCCGCTTGGCTTTCTGGGTCACGCTTGGGATCCCCACGGCATTCCTGGGCGCGATGCTATTCCTTCCCTGGATCGGCGTATCGCTGAACATGATATCGATGTTCGCGTTTATCATCGCGCTGGGGATTGTGGTCGACGACGCCATCATGGTGGGTGAAAATATCTACAGCTACCGTGAAGAGGGCTATTCGCTGCGCGATGCAGCGGTCAAGGGTGCCCGGGAAATCGCTACGCCACTGACCTTTGCGATTCTTTCCAACATCGTCGCTTTTCTACCTCTGTTGTTCTTGCCCGGCTTCCTGGGGCTGATTTTTGCGACCGTCCCGGTAGTGGTCATCACCGTCTTCTTGATTTCCTGGGCTGAAGCGCTGTTTATTCTGCCCGCACACCTGGCCCATAGCCGTAAACCCCGCCAGACACCCACCTGGCAACGCCCGCTGGAAGCCTTGCGCCAACACATGCAAGGCGGGCTTCATCACTTTACCTATCATCAGTTCGAGCCCTTTCTGCAGCGGGCGCTCAATGTCCGCTGGCTGACCGTCGCGCTGGGAATCGTCATCTTGCTGGTGACGCTTGCCTGGAGCATGAGCGGGCGGCTTGGTTTCTCGCTGATGCCTCGGGTCGAATCCGATGAGGTCGAGGCCAGCGTCACACTGCCCATTGGCAGTCATATCAGCGTTAGCCGCGAACTCAGCCAACAGCTATTGGAGGCTGGCGATCAACTGAGTCAACGTGAGGAGTCTCTCCACTTCAGCAGCACCCACACCCGCCTGGACGGCGAGAGCCTGCAGGTAGAATTGGAGATTGCGCCAGAAAGCCTGGAGGACTGGCCGCCTTCGCGAGTTGCCCGGGAGTGGCGCGAGCTAACCGGCGATTTACTTGGCGCGCAATCGGTGCGCTTTGCTTCAGATGCAGGCGGGCCGGGTAGCGGTGCAGCGCTTAGCTTACGCCTGTCACACCCTGACACCCAGGTGCTCGAAGGAGCGGCCAACCAATTGGCCGATTCACTGGGCAACTATGGTTTGATCGATATCGACAGCGGCCTGGGCGATGGTAAACCGCAGCTTGAAATGCGCCTTTCCTCCGAAGGACGCTCGCTGGGCCTTACCGGCAGCGATCTGGCCCAAGCCCTGCGCGGCCCCCTCCAGGGTGCCACGGCCCTGGAGCAGTTTGTCGGGCGCAGCGAAGTCAGCGTCGAGGTACGCCTGCCCGAAGAAAACCGCAATAGTCTGAACGAACTCTACCGCCTGCCGGTACGCACACCCGACGGCCTCAGCGTGCCGCTTTCCCGGGTCGCCGACATCTCGCTGAGCCAGGCCTCCAGTGGCCTTGAGCGGATTAATGGCCGGCGGGTTATCACCGTCACTGCGGATGCCGAGGATGACCTGCCCATCAACCAGGTAATGGCCACCCTTCAGACGGATGTTTTCCCCGACCTGGAAACCAACTGGCCGGGGCTTGACGTCACCCTGGGCGGGCGCCAGCAGGATACCGCCGACAACCTCGCTACGCTTCGCACCTCCATGTGGTTGATGATGGCCGCGCTTTATGCGCTGCTGGCGATCCCGTTCAAAAGCTATCTGCAACCGCTGCTGGTGATGGCCGCGATCCCGTTTGGTATCGTCGGAGCGATTGGCGGGCATATGCTGATGGGCTTCGGACTGTCGATCATCAGCCTGCTCGGCATGCTGGCGCTCTCGGGTGTGGTGATCAACGATGCGCTGGTGCTGATCGATTTTGCCAACCGCAAGCGGCGCGAAGGCATGGCGGCGCGCGAAGCCATCGTCACCGCCGCCACCCGCCGCCTGCGCCCCATCATGATGACCACACTAACCACGTTTTTGGGGCTGGCGCCGATGATAATGGAAACCTCCCGGCAGGCTCGCTTCATGATTCCCATGGCGATTTCGCTGGGCTTTGGCATGCTTTTCGCCACGCTGATTCTGCTGATTCTGGTACCGTGCCTCTACCTCAGCCTCGAGAATCTGCGCGAGCGGTTACGTACGCCGCCGCAGCCGCATTCAGCAGGAGTTAGCTAATGTCGTTGACCTCGTTGCGCTCAACCCTGGGCGGCTTTCGCTGGCGTTTCTCGCGGCTGGGACTGAAGCTGTTCCTGATCATCCTGAGCGTTAACGTGGCGATTTCCGCGGGCGCCTTTCTGGCCGTCTCGTACAGCATTGACCGGGGATTTCTTGAGTATCTTAACCAGGCCCAGGAGCGGCGGGCCACCTTGCTGGCCGACAGCCTGGTGACGCGTTGGCAGCCCCGGCAAAGCTGGGCGTGGCTCGAACGCTCACCGGAACGCTGGCCGATGGTCGTACGCCACGCCCTGGGCCAAGAGCACCGTGACCGTCCAAGTCCTCTCGGCGAGGCACAGGACTTTGTGCTGCGCGATGCCGATGAACGTTTTGTGATCCCGCCCCATAATGCCAGTCAGAGCAACTGGCACTGGCTCACGCTACGCAGCGACGACGAAGAGATCGGGGAGCTCGGGTTTCGCCCTCCCCAACAAGTCATGGAACGCATGGAAAACCGCTTCCTTGAACGTCAGCAGCGCAACCTGGTTATTATCGTTCTCTCGCTGGGTGTCGCCTCCTTGTTGTTGGCCGGTGGGCTCTCCTGGTGGCTGGGACGACGCACTCGGGCCCTGGCCACCGCCACCCGGCGCTTGACCGAAGGTGATTATCACAGCCGACTGCCCGAGCGTGGTCGCGACGAGCTTTCGCTATTGGCCCGCGACTTCAATGTCCTGGCTGCCACCCTGGAAGCGAGCCGCAATGCCCGGGCCCGCTGGGTCTCAGACACCGCCCACGAGCTACGTACCCCGCTGGCGGTGCTGCGCGGTGAGATCGAAGCCATGCAGGATGGGATTCGTCCGCTGAACCAGGAAAGCCTCGGGTCCCTCGGCCAGGAAGTGGATCAGTTGGAGCGGCTGGTCGCCGACCTGCGTCTGCTTTCCCAAAGCGATGCCGGCGCACTGGATATTCAGTTGGCGCCGATGAATCTTAGCGATGCGCTGGCGGGTCGCCTGGAAGATGCCGAACGCTGGCTGACAGACAGCGACATGAGTCTGACCCAACAGATCACCCCCGAGATAATGATTCGCGGCGATGCCCAGCGACTGCGCCAACTATGGGATAACCTGATGGATAACAGCTGTGCCTATACCAGCGCCCCGGGTTCACTCAACGTCACCCTGGCCCAAGACGGCAACGAGGCCGTGGTCAACTGGCAAGACAGTGCGCCAGGCGTGCCCGATAGCGAGCTTGAGCGCCTCACTGAACGACTTTATCGGGTCGAAGGCTCGCGCAGCCGCTCTAGCGGCGGCAGCGGTCTTGGCCTGTCGATCGCCAGTGCCCTGGTACATGCCCATGGTGGCAGTCTTTCGGCCTCTCATTCGACCCTGGGTGGATTATGCTGGACACTACGTTTCCCGTTGCTGAACGCTAACCATTAATCCGGTCCTTTTTCTTCAAGCGAGCTTGCCATGATGGATACCCCCTCTTTACTGGTCGTGGAAGACGAGCCAAAAATTGCCCGTCTGATGGCAGACTACCTGACCACCCATGGCTTCGAGGTGACCACCCTCGACCATGGCGATCATGTGGTACCGTGGATTGAAAAGCAGGTTCCCCGCCTTATCCTGCTCGACCTCATGCTGCCCGGCAAAGACGGCCTGACACTATGTCGTGAAATCCGCCATCAATGGCCACATATTGCGATTATCATGGTGACCGCCAAGGTCGAGGAAGTGGATCGCCTACTGGGGCTGGAACTGGGGGCCGACGACTACATATGCAAGCCGTTCAGCCCGCGCGAAGTGGTTGCCCGTGTCAAGGCGGTACTGCGGCGAAGCCAGGCGGCGGCCGACACCACCCCGCAAGCGGCGAGCAACGCGCTGGTAACGCTTGATGAAGACGGCTGGCAAGCCCTGGCACAGGGCCACGACCTGGGTCTCACGGCGGTGGAGTTCCAATTGCTGCGGGTGATGATGCAGGCGCCGGGGCGCATCTTCAGCCGCGAGCAGTTGATGGATCACATGTACCGAGACAACCGGATCGTTTCGGAGCGCACCGTGGACAGCCACATCAAGAAGCTGCGCAAGAAAATCCACGAAGCGCTCCCCGAGCAGGAAATCATCCGCTCGGTGTATGGCGTCGGCTACAAATACCAGCCCGAAGGTTAGCGGTACGCACACCTCAGGGCGAAACCTGGTCGTTGAGGAACGCAATCCCCGCCTCTATGGCGCCGCCACGCAGCAGAAAGCTGGCGAAATGGCCACGCCCATGCAGCAGGTAGAGCTCGCTTTCCACGCCGTTGTCGATCAGTGCTTGATAAAAGTCTTCCGCATGATCCACCGGCACTAGTTGATCCCAGGTGCCGTGAAAGATAAAAAACGGCGGCGCTTCCGACGTTATCTGGCGCTCGGGGGAAGCGAGACGGTAAGCCTGATTTTTTTCAGCGCGGGTACCGCCGATAAAGTCGACCACCAGGCGCCCGTCGTCAAACTTGAGTAAATCACTGGGCAGGCCACCGGCCAGCACGGCGGCCAAGCGAGCATGCTCTCCGCCATAAGGCTCCGCAAGCGGCCCTTGCGACCCGGCCAGCGCCAGCAGGCTCACCAGGTGCGCGCCGGATGAAAAACCTACGCCCACGATGCGCTGCGTATCCACTTGCCACTCATCCGCGTTGGCGTGAATCCAGGTCATCGCCTGCTGCAGGTCATGCAACTGTGCGGGAAACTGGTAGCTCGGCGCAAAACGATGCTCGATATTCACTGTCACGTAGCCCTGCGCGGCCAGCTGCTCGGCAATCCCCTGCATATCTTCAGGACCACGATTGCGCCACCCCCCGCCGTGGACAATCAGCGCCGCGGGGCGACGGGTCTGGGTAGGCGAATGCGGCAAATAGACCTCGGCATTGAGCGCCTCAGGCCATGCATCGGGTGTATAGGGGGTAGGCGGAAGGCGCTTATAGGACAACGCCTGACGCGCACCTTCGTCCGCGCCGCTGGCGGGCTCACCTTGGCTGGCAAGATGGGTGACACCGCAGCTGCTTAACAGCAACGCCAAGGCACTCACAGCGCTACAGCGTCGTAAGCAAGACCACCGCGATATATGCAACACAGCATTTCTCCTTGAACAATCCCCCGCCCCCAGCGAGCCTACCAAGATCACGATTATTGCACACTCCCTGCAAAGGGTTTGCACCCGGACGGACAATACTGACAGCGTCCACCCATCAGGAGATACGTCATGACCCTTTCACTCCGTCAATTCGTTGCCCCGGCGCTGTTCGTCGCCGCCTTGTTGCCATTAGCCGCGACCGCCCAGGCGGATCATCACGACGGCGAGAAGCCTCACCATGACCGCGAGCGCATGGAAGAGAGAATGGAAGAACACCGTCAGGACGTTTATGAACGCGCGGCGCTCAGCGACGATAAACAACAAGCACTTAACGAGGCCCACGACACATTTCGCAATGAAATGAAAAACGTTCGCGACGCCCACCAAGCACGCATGGCCGAGATTCTGACCGAGGACGAGCAGGAAGCGCTGCGCGACGCCATGCACGAGGCCCGTGAAGAGTACCGTGAGGAGTACCGGGAAGCCCAAGGTAAACGTCATCACGGTGAGGAAAAAACTAGCCAATAAGCACGTTTATTTAACGTCTAATACGCTTAATGCCCGGTTCTGCCGGGCATTTCTATTTCTATCCAGATCATACTAGGAGGTTGATCACCCCGGGATCGGCCATGTACCGATCAAGGAAGCGACACGGGGAGTTGAAAGACAGACTTGAAGGGAAAGGGTAAAGCGCGTATTTTATTTGAACGTTCATTTAAAATAAATTTGCTTGATCGCATTTCCATCATTGTCTAACAACAGGAGTCCGCCTCCATGGCGAAAGACAACCCCGTCCTACCCTCCCGAGACCGCCTCAACCCCGTGGTATTCCACGGCAGCGTAGCGGGCATTGTGGTCTTTCTGGTGCTTACCATGCTCTTCACCGAGCAGGCTGGTACCTTTTTCGATGCTGGCCTTGCCTGGGTGAGCAAAACATTTGGCTGGTATTACATGCTGGCCATCGTCGCGTACCTGGTGTTTGTCGCGCTGATTGGCATGTCGCGCTACGGCAGCATTCGGCTGGGGCCTGATCATTCACGACCGGAGTTTTCCCTCTTGTCATGGTCAGCCATGCTGTTTGCCGCCGGTATCGGTATCGACTTGCTGTTCTTCAGCGTTGCCGAGCCGGTTGCCCATTATTTGGCGCCACCGGATCTGACCCCTGAAAGCCAGGCAGCCATGCGTAACGCCGTCGTTCAAACCTATCTGCACTGGGGCCTCTCCGGTTGGGGACTCTACGTGTTGATGGGTATGGCGCTGGCTTACTTCAGCTACCGCCACCGTTTGCCGCTGGCAATTCGTAGCGCCTTGTATCCCATACTGGGCAAGCGCATCCATGGTCCTATTGGTAATGCGGTTGATATTACCGCGGTGATCTCGACGGTGTTCGGTATCGCGACCAGTTTGGGCATTGGCGTCATGCAGCTCAATTACGGCCTGAACTATATGTTCGATGTGCCGGAAACCCTCACCGTGCAAATCATCCTGATTGTACTTGTCGTTGTGTTAGCGACGATTTCCGTGGTCACTGGCGTTGAGAAAGGTATCCGCCGACTCTCCGAGTTCAACATGCTATTGGCGTTAGCGTTGATGCTGTTTGTGCTGTTTTCCGGCGATACGCTGATGCTGCTGGATAAAATGGTCAATAACGCGGGTGATTACCTTTCCGGATTTGTGGCCGCCAGCTTCAACACCTACGCGTTCGACGGTGAAGGCGCTCAAGAATGGAAAATGTGGTGGACAATCTTCTTCTGGGGCTGGTGGATTGCCTGGACGCCGTTTGTCGGTCTGTTTCTGGCGCGTATTTCGCGTGGCCGCACCATTCGTGAGTTCGTTGCCGGTGCGTTGTTTATCCCGCTGGCCTTCATGATGGTGTGGATGTCTATCTTCGGCAACAGTGGCATCGAACTCGTCGCCAACCAGGGCATTACAGAGCTTGGCGAACAGGCACTCAATACGCCGCAAACCACTCTATACACGCTGCTTGAATACTATCCGTATGTCGGCATTACAGCGGCAGTGGTCACTATCCTGGGGATTGTGTTCTTTATAACCTCGGCAGACTCCGGCGCGCTGGTACTGGCCAACTTCACGTCCATTCTCAGCGATGTCAACCACGACGCGCCGATCAAACTGCGTATTTTCTGGTCAGCCATCATTGGCTTGATCACCATTGCGCTGCTGATGGCAGGTGGCTTGAACGCGCTGCAAAGCGCCGTCGTGATTACCGCGCTGCCGTTCTCACTGGTGATTTTTGCTATCATGGTGGGCATGGTCAAAGCCTTGAAGCTTGAAGGCAGCAAGGCCGATGCACGCCGCATGATTGCTGGCGGCGCCTCTGGGGGTGACTGGCGCGAACGCCTTGATCGTGCGCTGGATACGTCCAACCGTGCTGGCGCAGCTGCGACGATTGAGCACTCGATTCGTCCGGCGATGACGCAGTTTGCTCAGGAGCTGGAGAGCCGTGGCCAGACCGCCAACGTGACCGAAGAGCAGTTAGAGGGCGAATCACTACCCAAGTTGATGCTGCAGGTCGACTTTGGCGAAGCCACCAGCTTTGTCTATCAAGTATGCCCGCACCGCATGCGGACGCCAAGCTTCATACCGGCAGACGATGATTTCTACGTGCGGCTGGATGTTTTCCTCGCCGAAGGCGGTCAGGATAAAGACCTCAACGGCTATACCCGTGGCCAGGTGATTGGTGATCTGGTGGCCGAGTACGAACGCCACCTGCACTTCCTGACACTGGCAGGCCATCAGCAGGCTATGCCGGGCACTATCGGTGAACCACCGGAAGAGTCCACGCAACCTTAAACCAAGCGTGCAACGCCCTCCCGGCCTAATGGCTGGGAGGGCGTTTTTTTGTGGGTAAAGTGCGCTAACTGGGTCGGCTGACCCAGTGCGTCATGCCACTCACCAATACCGGTGAAGCGCACTCGATAGCCATGGCGCTTGGCCACTCCCCTTGCCCACTGCTGAAAACGCCCCCGGGACCATTCAAACTTATGGTCTGGATCTCGGTACTCGCCCTCTTCTAACCCGAGTAACGGGTTATAGTCGGCGTTGGGTGTGGTCACCACCAGATAAGTCGGCTGGAAGCTCGCAAACACCGCTTTTTCCACCGCCGACAGTTGGGCGGGAGGAATATGCTCAATGGTTTCCACCATGGCCGCGGCTGAAAAGTGCTTTAGCGGTTGCTTGTCATCTGTATACGAGCCACAAATCAGCTCTAGACATTGCTTTGCTCGGGGTAAATCCGCCAAGCGAAATTTGGCTTGCGCTAATAGCTCACCGTCCAGTTCGACACCAACGACTCGCTCAAACTGCTCCACCTGCAATAAGTATTGTAACAATCCTCCGGACCCGCAACCTAAATCCAATACGTCGCGGGCTTGGGTTGCGCGAAGTTTTTCGGCGACATAAAGCAACCGCTGCTGATGAAGATCCGGCGTTTCTAAATCGGTCACACAGACTCCAATATAAAGTAAAAGACCCTTTGTGGATCGGATCCATCGAACAGTTTGGCGGAATTGATAGCCGATCAAATCAATGCAACTGACCAACAGCGTAAGCGGCAATATCTTAACACCCGCCGTCCAGGTGCCCACGGCGAACCATTAGGGAGGCCCTATCATATATAACGCCCCGTTGTGCAAATTCAGCAGGCAGAGTAACGTAACAATTTGATTTACTTACCACCCAAGAGGCCTACCGCATGTCCCGTTCGCGTTACGTTTTTCCGGTGCCTGGTAGTGCACTCATTAGCGCTTGGCGTGAAGGATACACCCTTGGCAAATTGAAGCGCGATATCATGGCGGGGCTCACGATTGGCGTAGTCGCGGTACCGCTTTCCATGGCGCTGGCAATTGCCACCGGTGTCCCCCCTCAACATGGTCTCTACACTGCCATCGTGGCGGGAGCGGTAATCGCCTTGACTGGCGGTTCGCGGTTTAACATCTCCGGCCCCACCGCTGCCTTTGTGGTCATCCTGTTTCCCATCGTGGCCAGCCACGGTCTGGGCGGGCTACTGATTGCCACATTGATGGCAGGTGCTATCTTGGTCGCACTGGGGTTGTCGCGGCTGGGCAGCCTGATTCAGTACGTGCCTTATCCGGTGATTCTCGGCTTTACGGCGGGTATCGGTGTGGTGATTGCGCTATTGCAGCTGCCGGACTTTCTCGGTCTATCCGGCGTCGAGCTTGGCGATAGCACCCTGCATAACCTGATGCTGATTGGCCAAGCACTACCCCGTCTTTCACCCGCAGAGATCAGTGTCGGGCTTATCACCTTGGCGACGCTGATAATCTGGCCCCGTCTGAATACTCCCATCCCAGCCCCGCTGGTCGGTTTGGCAATGGGAACGCTGACGGCCGCGCTGCTCATGATGACTGGCGTTGAAGTCGATACCATCGCCTCACGTTTTAGCTGGGAGTTCGAAGGCCAAACCGGCGGAGGCATTCCCCCCTTTGCGCCTGGTTTTACGGCACCATGGCATTTCCCTGGGGCGGATGGCACACCGCTCGAGATCAACTTTACGCTGATTCAGTCGTTGCTCGGTCCGGCACTGGCGATTGCACTATTGGCGGCCATTGAGTCACTGTTGTGTGCCACGGTGGCGGATGGCCTGACCCGTACGCGCCATGACCCTAACGCCGAGTTAATCGGTCAGGGCCTGGGCAACATGGTGGTGCCTTTCTTTGGCGGCATTACCGCTACCGCGGCCCTGGCCCGCACCGCGACCAATATCAAAAGCGGTGCCTGCTCTCCTGTCGCCGCGGTGGTACATTCGCTGGTGGTATTACTTGCCGTGGTCGCTTTGGCGGGTGTACTGGGCTACGTTCCCATGGCCGCCCTAGCCGCCCTGCTGTTTATCATTGCCTGGAACATGAGCGAGGCGCGCCACTTTGTGCATACGCTGAAAAGCGCCCCCGCCAGCGATGTCACAGTGCTGGTAATCTGCTTTGCATTGACGGTGATTTTCGACATGGTGATTGCCGTGGCCGTGGGTATTGGCCTGGCAGCCGCGCTGTTTATCCGTCGCATGGCACAGTTAACTCATACCCAGCGCTTGGCGGCACCCGACGTCGGCGAAAACTTTCCGCCAGAAGTTGCACTCTACAAAATCAGTGGTCCGCTATTTTTCGGCGCGGCCGAAAAGGCCATTGCCACGCTAAGAGTCATTGATCACAGCATTCGGATTGTCGTACTGGATATGCGCGACGTGTCTAGCCTGGACACCACGGGCATGGTGGCGCTGGACAGCCTGCGACGAGAACTGGGTGAGCAAGATGTAGGTGTTATATTTGTTGGACTGCCGCCGCGGATGGCGCTGAAAATAAAACGCGCGGGCATTAAGCGCGAAGCGGGCAAGCTAGCGGTCGTCAGTAACCTTGCCCACGCCGAGCGCATGGCGCGCCGTTGGTTGGGCTGGCGGAATAGCAGCGAGGTGACAGCAGGGAATTAATAACGCCGGTGCCATGGCAGTATCAGAAATAAAAGGGGGGAGTTGCCTCCCCCGTCTGCTCTCATAGCCAGCTATCAGCTCGCCATATCGAGCACGATACGGCCCTCTATCTTGCCATCGACCATGCGCTGGAAAACGTCGTTGATATTGTCCAGCGTATCGGTCGCGACCGTCGCCTTTACCTTGCCTTCAGCGGCGAAGTCCAGCGCTTCCTGCAAGTCGCTGCGCGTGCCGACAATCGAGCCGCGAATGGTAATACCATTGAGCACCGTGCTGAAGATCGGCAGAGGGAAGTCACCCGGTGGTAAGCCGTTGAGCACCAGCGTGCCGCCGCGGCGTAGCATATTCTGCGCTTGATCAAACGCCTTAGGCGATACCGCGGTGACCAAGGCACCGTGAGCACCCCCGATGGTTTTCTTCAAATACGCCGCCGGGTCGGTTTTCAGGGCGTTGACAGTTACCGTAGCGCCTAAGCGTTCAGCCAGGGCCAGTTTGCCGTCGTCGATATCCACCGCCGCGACGTTAAGCCCCATGGCTTTGGCGTACTGGACCGCCATATGACCAAGGCCGCCAATCCCCGAAATCACCACCCACTGGCCTGGGCGGGTATCGGTCATTTTCAAGCCTTTATAGACCGTCACCCCCGCGCACAGTACCGGGGCTATTTCGACAAAATCAACGGCGTCGGGCAGCCGACCGACATAGCCCGCATCCGCCAGGGTATAGTCGGCAAACCCACCGTTAACACTGTAGCCGGTATTTTGCTGGGACTCACAAAGGGTTTCCCACCCCCCTAAACAGTGTTCGCAGTAACCACAGGCCGAATAGAGCCAGGGTACACCAATGCGATCACCCTCTTTGACATGGGAGACCCCTTCACCCACCGCCACGATATGACCAACGCCTTCATGGCCGGGAATAAACGGTGGCGCGGGCTTCACCGGCCAATCGCCGTGAGCGGCGTGTAAATCGGTATGGCAAACCCCAGAGGCCGCCACTTTCATCAATACCTCGCCCTGCTTGGGGCGGGGGACGTCGACTTCTTCTAACGCCAACGGCTGGCCAAACTCCCGGACCACCGCCGCGCGCATTGTGCTATCCATGATGCAACTCCTAATCGTTTTCGCTACGACCATTTACAATGGCTCTTATCCGAAAAGTCAGCGTCAGGGGAACTGAAAATACCGTCCGGCTTATATTTTATGCCGGACGGTATGACCAGCGGTGCTGGTTAGAAGAAGCCCAGCGGATTGATGTCGTAGCTGACCAGCAGGTTTTTGGTCTGCTGATAGTGCTCCAGCGCCACTTTATGGGTTTCGCGTCCAACGCCGGATTTCTTGTAACCACCGAATGCCGCATGGGCAGGGTACTGGTGGTAGCAGTTGGTCCACACACGCCCGGCTTGAATACCCCGGCCCATGCGGAAGGCAACGTTGATATCGCGGCTCCACAGGCCAGCGCCCAGTCCGAACTCGGTGTCGTTGGCAATCGCCAATGCTTCTTCCTCATCCTTGAAGGTGGTCACTGCCACGACAGGACCAAAGATCTCTTCCTGGAAGACACGCATCTTGTTATTGCCCTTGAGCAGCGTTGGCTGAATGTAGTAGCCGCTGTTGATGCTGTCATCCAGGGTCTCTTTGTTACCGCCAGTGAGGAACTCGGCGCCCTCGTCACGAGCTATATCCATGTACGACATGATCTTGTCGAACTGCTCCTGAGAGGCTTGAGCGCCTACCTGCACGTCGGTATCCAGCGGATTGCCGCGCTTGATGGTTTGCGTACGCTCGATGACTTTGGCCATGAACTCGTCGTACATGCTTTCCTGAATCAGCGCACGAGATGGGCAGGTACACACCTCGCCCTGATTAAAGAACGCCAGCACCAGGCCCTCGACCGCTTTATCAATAAATGTCGGTTCGGCATTCATGATATCGGCGAAGTAGATGTTGGGGGATTTACCACCCAGCTCGACCGTGGAGGGAATAATATTTTCCGCGGCACACTTCAGGATGTGTGAGCCCACCGGGGTGGAGCCAGTAAAGGCGATTTTGGCGATACGCTTGCTGCTCGCCAGTGCCTGCCCCGCCTCGGCACCGAAGCCATTGACGATATTCAGCACGCCAGGCGGCAGCAGATCGCCAATCACTTCCATCACTTTCAAAATCGACGCTGGCGTCTGTTCAGCGGGCTTGAGCACCACACAGTTACCTGCCGCCAGCGCAGGCGCCAGCTTCCAGGTAGCCATCAGAATCGGGAAATTCCAAGGGATAATCTGCCCCACCACGCCCAGCGGTTCATGGAAGTGGTAGGCCACCGTGTTGCCGTCTATATCGGCCGCCGTGCCTTCCTGGGAACGGATACAGCCGGCAAAGTAGCGGAAGTGGTCAACGGCAAGCGGAAGGTCGGCATTGAGCGTTTCGCGCACGGCCTTGCCGTTATCCCAGGTTTCGGCAACGGCCAGCATTTCCAGATTCTGTTCGATGCGGTCGGCGATCTTAAGCAGAATATTGCTGCGCTCTTGTGCGGACGTTTTGCCCCATGCAGGTGCGGCGCTGTGAGCCGCGTCCAATGCTTTGTCGATATCTTCCGCGCTCGATCGGGGGATTTCGCAAAACACCTGGCCGTTAACCGGGCTGATATTATCGAAGTATTGGCCCTTCACCGGAGGAACAAACTCGCCGCCGATGTAATTGCCGTAGCGTTTTTCAAATGACACCAGTGAACCAGCATCACCAGGATTGGCGTAGATCATTATTGAGCTCCTGCGTATTATGATTATTAAAGGTTGCTCATGCAGTGTTGGTCAGACGGGCGCAACGCGACATACCCCGTTGGCAGGATGCGCCCTCATCCCTTGGTAGGAGACGCCATGTATTCGTTATTGGTGGCAGACGATCATCCGCTGTTTCGCGACGCGCTGCAGGTCGTGGTCAGCAGCGGCTTGCCACATAGCCAACTGTTGGAAGCCGATAGCCTCGCCGCCGCCATCTCCCTGATTAGCGAGCACGACGGCCTGGACTTACTGCTGCTCGACCTGAGCTTACCCGATGCGGAAGGGCTAGACGGTTTGACCCACCTGCGCGAAGCGTTTCCCTGGCTGCCGGTGGCGATTATTTCGGCCCATCAGGAGCGTCAGTTAGTGCTGGATGCGATCAGCCTGGGCGCCGTGGGCTACATCCCCAAATCAACCCCCAGGGAGGTCATGCTCAATGCACTCACCCAGATTCTTGAAGGGCAGCTCTATCTGCCTTCCGATGTCATGCGCCGCCCACCATCAGCAACGCCCCCGTCCAAATCCAGAGGATCGGCAGCCGCCGAGCGCCTGGCCGGTGAAAGGCTCACCCAGTTGACCGATAAGCAGCTTGAGGTATTGCGCTGCATGACTCAGGGCATGTCGAACAAGCTGATCGCCCGCGAACTGGATATTGCCGAGACGACTGTCAAAACTCACGTCTCGGCGATCTTGCGCAAACTGGAAGCGACCAGCCGTGTCCATGCCATCGTGATGGCGGGCGAGGATAACCTGCCGCTTTATTTGGCCAGTCGAACGACGCGTTAACCTTACCTCTCCCGTTTGGTTAACAGGCTGACCAGCAGCATCCTCAGGCGCATCGGCTTTAACGGCTTCAACAAGCAGTGCATGCCCGCCTCGCGGGCGGAACGGCTGAGTTGCGCATCATGGTTGGCGGTAATCACCACCACCGCCAAGCCTGGATAGCGACGGCGCAGGCGCGCCGCCAGTGCCAGGCCTGTTTCCCGGTGATCGCCAAGATGATAATCGACCAGCAAGACGTCAGGGGTCTCGCCGTCACTGGTGGCTTCAAGAGCACTGGCCGTGGCCGCCGCCCTGACCCGGCAGCCCCAGCCCCCCAGCAGCGCCTGCATGCCGTCGATAATCGCCTCATCGTCATCGATGACCCACACCACGCATTCAGCAAGCGGAGACCCTGGATCATCGTCTCCCAGAGCACCTCCCTGCTCGGGACTCGTTTGAGACAAGGCGACACGGGAAGATGCATAAGGCACGGTGATTGAAAACAGCGATCCATGCCCAGACCGAGAGGCCAGCGTTACCGGTTGATCCAGCATGGTACTGATACGGTCGACGATCGCTAAGCCGAGACCCAGCCCTCGACTATGATGGCGCTGAGCGTCCGGGGCGCGCTGAAACTCAAGGAAGATCGCCTCGCGCTGCTGTTCAGCAATCCCCGGGCCGGTATCACCGACCATGATTTCGACGCCCTCGGGGCGGCGGCGGCAACCCAATAGCACGTGACCGTGCTCGGTATAGCGCACGGCGTTGCTCAAGAAATTACGGACCACCCTTGCCAGCAACGCCAGGTCTGACTCCACCATGACATGCGACGGCACGTAATGCAGACTCAAGCCACGCACTGCTGCCACCTGACGGTACTCCTCTGCCAAGGCATCCAGCAGAGTGCTGACCGTAAATGGTGCCTTGTCGGCGTGCAGCACCCCGGCATCCAGGCGCGAAATATCCACCAGGGTGCCCAGCAGTCCTTCAACATCTTTCAATGAACGCCCCACATGGCCGACCAGCGTCGTCGATGCCTCGGGCAAGGAATGAGATTCCAAGGCACTGACAAACAGCCTGGCAGCGTTAAGCGGTTGCAGCAGGTCGTGACTGACGGCGGCAAGAAACTTGGTTTTTGACAGGTTGGCGGCGTCAGCGTCGGCTTTTGCCGCCTGCAAATGCGCGTTGGCCTCCCCCAGCTCGTCCAGGGCACGGTGCAGCGCATCGGTACGTTCCTTGACCTGTTCGGCCAGCAGGACAGAGCGCTCGAAAGCCGCGTACGGGGCACCATCGGCACCACTACCCGATTCCACACGGCTCATGAGCGCCTGACACACTTTGCGCAGACGGCGATTTTCTTCGCGTAAGGCTTCGGGGCTGAGTGTCGTGTCATCACCCGTCGAGAGCTGGAAGAGTGCCAAGCGCCACTCCTGTAAAGGTTTGATTGACATGCATTCCATGGTGCTGCTCACCGTAGGTGTTAAATCCCACCACCCGCGATCGACGCAGCATCGCCGAGGCCTGCTCGAGATGATCGACGGCTTCCAGCTCCATGCGGCGTAAAAAGCAGTCGCAGCCAATCATCAGCGATGGCGGCCCCAATCGTGCCGTTACCCCGTCAAGCATGCGATTGAGATCATCCAGCAACGGGGCAGGCTGCATTGCCGTCAGTACAATGCCGTTTTCCACTGCACAGTAAAAGTTTAGGCTACCGTCGTCATTCACGCGCTGAATCGAGCGTACGAAATGCTGCCCCCCAAGCTGCACCGCAAGAGGATGCCGTGCAAACACCTCGGGTACGAGGGCATCAAGCGAGACGCCTACCAAATCGGCGTAGACACTGGCCGCAGGAAGGCCGTTAAGTTCCATCACGCGGCGGCGTTCACGGTCAGCTTCGGTCACGACCAGCTTATGACTCAGCGGCAATAGGTGGTGGGTAGAGAATACTTCAAACGGTAGGCACGTATTGATCATCACAACTACGGCGGCACGGCTGTGGAAGCGCCCGTTGGCATACACATGGGTATTGGCAAGGTGGTTATCGTCACCGGCGGAACCGCCGAAACTGGGTATGCGCCCCAGGGCCGCGTCCAGCGTCGCCAGCACCTGTTCCTCGCGGCTTGATAGTCCGTCCAGCAAGGTCAGCGCAAAACTATGCTCGTTCACCGGTGCCAACGCTCGACGGCGACAGCGCTCGATCAGGTCATCGACCAGCGGCTGGGCGTCGCTCAACGCGAAGCGGTCCAGGTCATTGACCAGCGACGTTTCCATGGCGAACACCCGATGATCAAAGCCAATCGCGACAATACTGCCGCGATCATACCCCTCGGGGGTAATCTCACCTGCTGTGGTGCAGCCACTGACTGGTACCGCCGGAAACGCATGGACCAGCGCAGCCGATAGTCGCTCCAGATCATATTCGGCACTACAGAAAAAAATAACGCCGCCAAGATCGGCATGGCTGAGGCCCTCGGCCAATACTTGTACAGCCTGCTCGGCATTTGCCGATCGGCTGGCGACGACCACCGTGCCATGGTTAGAGAGAGAAGTCGTCACGCTGCCATTTCTCCAACGCCAAATGCGTACGTGCTGCGGTTTGACGCAGCGCACTCAAGGCTTGATGCAACTCGCCGGGAGCAGGCCTCTTGACGACCAGCATCTCGAGTTGCTTGGCATGCTGCGCTACCTGCTGAGCCCCGATACTCAGCGCTTCACCGCGCAGTTGGTGGGCCAGACGAGCGACCTGTTCGGCGTGCTCATCAGACAACGTCTCAAACCCGAGGTAAGTCGTAAATTGCGCCAGATAATCCTCAACCTGCCGGTGGTACAGGGCAATCAGCTCACGCAGATGGCTTTCATCGAGGGTTTGGACAAGGCTGCCCAGGGTGTCGCCGTTGAGCAGGCTATCGCCGCCTGACGACGCCTGGGGCTGAACGGGAGCGGCACCGGACTCACCCAGTTGAAACGCGAGAACGTTGCTCAACGCACTCGTTGACAGCGGCTTGGTGATGTAGTCGTTCATGCCCGCATCCAGGCAACGCTGCCGGTCATCCTCAACACCACCGGCGGTCATGGCCACGATGGGCACCTCGACCAGCCACCCCCCCTGCGCTCGTAGCTTTCGGGTGACATCCAGGCCATCCATGTCGGGGAGTTGAATATCCATGAAAATCAGGTGGAAACGCTGAGCCGCTACCATGTCCAGTGCATCATGACCACTTTCTGCACAGACCACATCGCAGCCCAAGCGCGCCAGCAACTCAATGGCGACCTTGCGGTTGATAGCGTTGTCTTCCACCAGTAGTAGTGACGTATCAGGGAAATGGTGCTGGGTCGACGGCGATGGCAGCTCCGGACGCTGATGGGGCGTCGTTTCCTCCAGGGGTAGTTGGCAGCGGAAGGTACTGCCCTCACCCGGCTGACTATCAACACGCAATTGCCCATCCATGGCATGACTTAACCGTTTGCAAATGGCAAGCCCCAGACCAGTGCCGCCAAACCGCCGGGCGACCGATGCATCGGCCTGCTGAAAAGGTTCGAAAAGACGCTGTTGTTGTACATCGCTCAGGCCACAGCCCGTATCGATGACATCGAAGAATAAATGATCAGCCGTGGCAGAGACCCGCACAGAGACCACTCCGTCATCGGTAAACTTGATCGCGTTGGCCAGCAGGTTGAGCAAAATTTGCCGTAAACGACCAGCATCCACCATTACCCAGGCAGGCACCCGCTCATCCACATCGATAGTGAGCATCAGCCCTTTAGCTTCGGCCCTTGGCTTGAACAATGCCACGACGCTTTCGACCAGCGGCTTGACCGCAGTAGGTGCCGTTTCAAGGCGAAGATGACCGGCCTCGATTTTGGAAAAGTCTAAAATTTCATTGATCATCGCCAGTAACTGATTGGCGCTGTCGTAAATCGTGTTGGCGTAATCTTCAACCTGTACCCGATTGGCGGGCTCGCGCAACAGTTCGCTCATGCCGATAACGCCATTGAGCGGCGTGCGAATTTCATGGCTAACCATGGCAAGGAAATCGGATTTCGCTTGATTGGCTGCCTGGGCCTGCTCGGCAGTGACTTCCAATTGGCGACTAAGCGTTTCCTGGTCTCGCCGGGCTGCAGCGCTCTCACGCATTTCCCTTACCAGAAAGACCACCACCAGCAATGCCGCCAGGCTCATCGCCATAATCAAGCTCATCAACAGCTTGTAAAGCAGGCTAAGCTGGGCTCGCTCTTCAGTGGCGGACTCTGCCAGAAAGCCATTGATCGTGATCACCAGCCGTTCGGTGAGCCGCGTCAGTGCTTGCAGTTCGGTTTCCAGTGCGGTGATAGGCATCTGTTCGAGATCTTCGTGCGGCTCGAACATCGGGTCGAGAGTGTCTAGCTGCTGCTGGATGTCATTGAGCAGCTGACGTGCAGGCTCAATGCGGTTGAGCAACTCGCTGACCTCCCCTTCATTGAGCAAGTTGAGGCGGCTGTAGAGCAGCTCAAATCTCAGTTCCAACTCATCCTGAGCACTCGGTGCTATTGGCCCCCGGGTCGCGTTGAGTAGCTGGTTGAGCAACTGGACCGCATCACGGTCCAGTTTATAAACCACCCAGGAGGTGTCTTCACGCAGGGTTTGGGTCAGGTTATCTTGCCGCCAGGCGGCGATTGTCGCCACGACCAGGGCTGCCGCAAACAGCACCACCGCGGCCATGGCAACCAGTTTGAAGCGCCATGGATAGCGCAGTAATCGAGGATAATGCGTCGTGGGAGCGCTAGAGGACATTAATGAGCATCACCTGCCAGACAGCTCGAAAACGCATTTTCTCACTCAACAAGGCCTCATCCTGATCAAAGGGATAAAGCACCCAAAGCGGGCCGTATTCACGGATGGGAATCGCTTCACCGTCACGCTTCAGCGCAAGAATGACATCGTAGTCATAAAAATCGCTGACCGGAATCTCCGCCTGGTAGCCATTAAGCGCCTGTACATTGACGTTGCCATCCTCCACCCCCAGATGCGCCAGCAAGTCGCGCATTAGCGGGCCTTCATAATGATTCCGGCTGTCGGTCCAGGGCGTGGTCGTGGCAAAATCATGCTGCGGCAGTTGCTCCAGCATCTTGCGATCAAAATGCGCCTCGTCATCGACATTTGTGCGGGCAATATCACCCACAACTTTAAGAATCACCGGACCTGTCGGCGCATGGCTTTCAACTGACGTGGACGCGGCCCCCGCCAGCGGAATGCTGAACGCCAGCAGGACGACTCTCAATAAAAACGCCTTCACTGCGATATCCCCTTCGGGCAACTAGCGGACAATCATGACCGACATCTTCGCATGGTGTACCACATGCTCGGCGTTAGGCCCAAGTACGTAATCGACAAACTTGCGCTTGGTATGCGAGGCCATGACGATCAGGTCGATATCCAGCTGTTTAGCGACCTTGATGATCGCCTCCCATGGTGAGCCATCGACAATCACGCTTTGGGTATTGATTGTCTCAGGCACGTGCTGCTCTATAAACGCATGTTGCGCATCCTTGACGGCCTCATGCGCCTTCTTGGAGAAGTCTTTAGGAAAATAAGCCCCCACCATGGGCATCTTAAAGTCCGGCAGCACCGTCACCACGTGTAGCGACGCGTCAAACGTCTGGCACAGCTCAATGGCCGTGGGCAACGCCTTGCTCCATGAACTTTCTTCATTAAGATCAACGGGCAGTAAAATTTTGTGGTACATGACAGCCCCTCCTCACGCGGCATTAGCCTTGGTAGTGCGACCATCGGCGTCCCGCCGACGGCGCTGTAGCATGACGATCAGGGCGAACACGCCGAGAGCGGGAATCCAGATCCACTCTTTTGTCCAGCGGTCCACCGGTGCCAGTACTTCGACGATTTCCTGATCGAAATCAAAGCCCAGGTCTGCCGCATCACTGCCATAGGTCACCATATCGACGATAGCTTCATCGTTTTCTGTCAGCAGCATCAGCCCCAGATTATCCAGGCGCTCCTGTCCACTATCACCCTCCGGCACAGGCACCAGAATATAGGTCGTCATGGGATCACCATAATCATCCAGGCCGCTAATCTGGACTCTTAGCGACGATCCCTCATCGACGTTACCCAGGGTTTCAACAAACTCGGTGGGCTCGGTAGACCGATAAGGATCGTGAATCATGTCCATGAAAAAGCCTGGACGGAAAAGCGCAAAGGCCACCACGAGCAACAGGACCGACTCATACCAGCGGTTACGCGTAATCATGAAGCCTTGAGTGGCGGCAGCAAAGATGAGCATCGCCACGGTCGCCACCACAAAGATCAATATCCCTTGCAGCGGTGTCACGTCAATCAACAGCAGGTCGGTGTTGAAGATGAACAGGAACGGAAGCGCGGCGGTACGCAGGCTGTAATAAAACGCCTGGAAACCAGTGCGAATCGGGTCGCCTCCTGACACTGCAGCTGCCGCAAACGAGGCAAGCCCCACCGGTGGCGTAACGTCCGCCATGATGCCGAAATAAAACACAAACAGGTGCACGGCAATCAGTGGTACCAGCAGGCCATTCTGAGCCCCCAATTGAATAATCACTGGCGCCAACAGGGCCGATACCACGATGTAGTTGGCAGTGGTCGGCAGCCCCATGCCGAGGATCAAACTGAGTACCGCGGTAAACAGCAAAATCAGCAACAGGTTGCCCATTGCCAGGGTTTCGACCACATCGGCCAACACCAGTCCGACCCCTGTCTGGGAAACCGCACCGACAATGATACCCGCCGTCGCCGTCGCAATGCCGATACCAATCATGTTACGAGCGCCGGTCACCAGTCCGTTCCACAGGTCAATAGCGCCTTCACGCAGGTCGTAGGCAATATCGCTACGGCCACGAAAATACGCGGTAATCGGACGCTGAGTCAGCATGATAAAGATCATGAACACCGTGGCCCAAAAGGCTGAAAGCCCGGGGGACAGGCGCTCTACCATCAAACACCATACCAATACGATCACGGGCAGAATGTATTGCAACCCCACCAGCACCGTAGGGCGGGTTTGCGGTAGCTTGACCACTGGCTCATTGGGATCATCGACTTCCAGTTCAGGGTAGCCCGAAGCCAGTTTGAGCAATGCGACATAAACCGCCGCGAGCACTAAACCAATTACCCAGGGGGCCACCGGGCCCAGCAGGGGCTGCAACCAGCCCAGGCCGTAATATACCGCAAGTGCCGTGACCATCATCAGCAACAGGCCAGCCAGAAAGCCCGTCACCTTGCGAACGAGCGGCTTGGGCGGGTTGCTGCTTTCAAGCCCCTGCATATTGGCTTTCAGGGCTTCCAGGTGGACGATATAAATCAGCGCAATATAGGATATCAACGCAGGTAGAAATGCGTGCTTGATGACTTCTACATACGAAATGCCCACGTATTCGACCATCAGAAACGCAGCAGCCCCCATGACCGGCGGCATGATTTGACCATTGACAGAGGAGGCGACTTCGACAGCACCGGCCTTCTCCGAGGAAAAGCCCACGCGCTTCATCATGGGAATGGTAAAGGTGCCGGTGGTCACCGTATTGGCAATCGAAGAGCCCGAAATCAAGCCTGTCATGCCCGACGCCACCACCGCCGCCTTGGCCGGGCCGCCCTTGTAGTGCCCAAGCAACGAAAACGCGACTTTAATGAAGTAGTTACCCGCGCCTGCTTTATCCAGCAGCGCACCAAACAATACGAACAGGAAGACAAAGCTGGTGGACACCCCCAGCGCTATACCGAATACCCCTTGGGTAGTTAGCCATTGATGATTAACCAGTCCATAAAGACTCACGCCACCATGGGCAAGCATGCCCGGCATCCAGGGCCCGGCCAGCGAATAGAACAAAAACACGGAGGCAACAATCATCAGTGGCGGCCCGAGCGCACGTCGTGTCGCTTCCAGCAACAGCAAAATCCCCGCCACACCGACGACGACATCGGTCAGCAGCGGAGCACCAGGACGCTCCGACAAGCCTTCGTAAAAGATGAACATGTAGGCACCGCAAAATGCGGCCACCGCCGCCAGCACCCAGTCTTGCAGTGGAATACGATCGCGGGGCGACCGCTTGAGCGCAGGATATGCCATGTACGCCAAGAACAGCGCAAAGGCCAAATGAATCGAACGGGATTGCGTCGCGTTAAACACCCCGAAGCCGAAGATGTAAGGCAATGGCGACGCGATCCACAGTTGAAAAAGTGACCACACCGCCGCAATCCCTACCAGCAGCTTGCCAGGCATTCCGGCCGGTTTACGAGACCCGGAGTCCGTAGAGGCCACCAGATCTTCAAGATCAACATTTGACCCACCGGTCTTGGTGTTATCCGTTGTCATATGCATGCCCTGCAAAAATTTGGATGACAATGAGGAATGCCAATAAGAAGCCCTGGATCAATCCAGGCAACATTCCAAACACAGCGCGCGGCCCCGTGAGAGACCGCGCGCATCTTTCAATCGGTGATTAACACCCAGTACCGATAACCTTACTCTTCGATCCAGCCCTGCTCTACGTAGTAGCGCTTGGCACCGTCATGCAGAGGTGCAGACAGGCCTTGCGTCACCATGTCCTGGGCATCCAGATTTTCGAAGGCAGGGTGTAGACGCTTGAAGCGGTCGAAGTCGTCGAATACTGCTTTAACAGTTTCGTAGACCACATCGTCATCGGCATCCGCTGAGGTCACGAACGTCGCCGCCACACCGAAGGTCTCTACATCATCAGGGTTGTTTTTATACAGACCGCCGGGAATCACAGACGTGGAGTAGTAGGGATATTCGTCAACAATGCCCTGAATATCGTCGTCGTTCATCGGGATCAGGTGTGAATCCACCGTGGTGGTGGCTTCCTGAATAGAACCGTTCGGGTGACCGACCACATACACCATGGCATCGATGTTGTTATCAGACAGTGCAGCAGCCTGCTCAGCGGCGTCCAGCTCGGAGACCAGGGAGAAGGTGTCTTCGTCCCAGCCCTTGGCATCCATCACCACTTCCATGGTGTTGCGCTGACCTGAGCCCGGGTTGCCGATATTAACGCGCTTGCCTTCGAGATCATCCAGCGTTTCGATACCCGAGTCCGCGCGGGCCAGCAGCGTCAACGGCTCGCCATGGATACGGAAGACGGCACGCAGGTCCTCAAACGCATCCCCCTCGAAATTCCCGGTACCATTGTAGGCTTGGTACTGAACGTCGGACTGGGCAACGCCCATATTCAGCTCGCCGGATTTAATGCCGTTAATATTGGCCACCGAGCCACCGGTTGATGGCGCGTTACAACGGATGTTGTGCTCGTCGCTGCCGCGGTTGACCAGGCGACAGACGGACTGGCCGACGACGTAATATACCCCGGTCTGGCCACCGGTACCGATGGTAATGAATTGTTCGTCTTCTTGTGCCATTGCGGGAGAAGCAAAGGCAGTAGCAGCGAGTAACGTGCCTGAGAAGGCAGCGGTAGAAAATGCATGGCGTTTCATGAACACACCTCTTTATCTTGATGTTATGAGCATTGTGCGTTGGCCCCACCTGCGCGCTAATCATGCAGGCTTAAGGATCCAAAACGTTTTCAAGACAATCTGTTATCAGCATCGACAGCTTCTGTCGGCTTTCACTACTTTAGCGAAAAAAAACCTCGTTGGCGAAATCAGATACATCAAACCAGCAAACTTCGTTTACCAACCTGTAAACACCAGTGTAGCGATCTTCACCGTTTAGGGAGCGTTAACCGTCATTCCGCTTTGGCATAGGCCAATCGATATCAATCAACGTTATAGCCCAGAACACGCGGTAGCCACAGCGCAATGCCTGGGAATATGGCCACCAATGCCAATGCACAGCCCATGGCCACCACGAACAACAATGCCCAGCCCAGGGTCTGCTCCAGGCGGATTTTGGCCACCTCCGTCGTGACCATCAAGTTCACGGCCACCGGCGGTGTAAACTGCCCGATGGCAATGTTCATGGCCAGCAGTATGCCGAACCACACGGGGTTCCATTCAAAGTGCTGCATGACCGGAATCAGGATCGGCATCATGATCAGATAAATCGAGATCGCATCCAGCAGCATTCCCGCCACCAGGACGGCCAGCATCACCAGAATCAGCAGCAGAACGCCGTTATCGGTCAACCCAATAATCCATTCCGCCAGATGCCGAAATGTACCCAGCATGGTGCCGGCCCAGGCAAAAATACCCGCCAGGGCAATAATCAGCATCACCACGCCCGAGATAATGGCTGCTTCGCCAAACAGTTCCCACAGGTCCCGCCATGACAGCTCGCGGGTAAGAAAAAGTCCGACGACGGCACCATAGGCCACCGCCACCACCGCCGCTTCTGTCGGGGTAAAGAGCCCGGAGCGCAGCCCGCCAAGAATCAGCACCGGTGCGAATAAGGCGGGCAATGCCTGCCGGAAGGTGTCCCGTACACTCAACTGCTCAGCACCCTCCGTCATTGCCCCGCCTTCCCAGCCATAGCGTCTGGACACCAAGAGTGCCGGTAGCAACAGCGCCAAACCCGCGAGCACACCCGGAAATAACCCGGCGGCAAACAAGGCACGCAGATCAACACCCGGCACAACAATGGAGTAGAGAATCAGCGCGACGGAGGGCGGGATGAGAATCGCGGTGGAGGCCGAGGCCGCAATCAATGTGGCGGAAAACGGCTTTGGATAGCCTGCCTTGGTCATGCTCGGCAACATCACCATGGCAACGGCTGCCGCGTCTGCGGGGCCAGAACCGCTCATGCCCCCCATAATCATGCACACCAGCACCGCGACCAGCGCCAACCCCCCGTGGCGCGGGCCAATCAATGCCTGGGCAAAGCGCACCAGGCGCAGCGCGACACCGGCACGCTCGAAAATCAGCCCGGTTAGTATAAACAGCGGAATGGCGATGAGCGGGTATTTGGCAATACTGTTGTAGGTGTTGGTGCCAAGTGTTGCCAGCATATCCGGCGACAGCCCGATAAGGATCCCCACCGCGCCCGAAAGCGCTAGCGAAAACGCCACCGGAACGCCCGCGATCAGCAATCCTGCAAACGCCAGAATCATCCACACGTCAGGCGTCATCGCCGAACCTCCCGTTCAAACGGTCACGGGTTTGCTCCAGCAAACGCCACAGCATGGCCGCGGAAAGCACCGGCAGCCAGACGATATACCACCACTGCGGCAGGCCAAGCCCAGGCGAAAGCGACTCCCACTGGTATTCCTGCCAGGCAAGCTTGCCGCCATACCAAGTGATCAAGCCCAGTACAATGGCACCGCATAGCGCTTGAAACAGAATCAACGCACGGCGGTACTTAAACGGCAGTGCGCGTTCCAGGAAGCTGATTCGGATATGACGGTTACGTCGCAGCGCTACCGACGCCCCGGCGAAGGTCAGCACGACCAGCAGGAACACCGAAAACTCCTCGGTGAAGGAAAACGACCCGCCGGTTAAATAGCGCGTGATCACATTGCCCAGGCTAATCAATGCAATAATGATCAATGCCAGCGCGCCCAGCCAACGCTCAGGGCGCGCATCAGGAAAGCCTTTCATGGCAGCCTCACAACGAAAACTCCCAGCCTTGACGACTGGGAGACAGAACATCAGGGATGATTAGCGTGCGTCGATAGCGGCTTGTGCGGCCTCTACAAGGTCCTCGCCGATACGCGGGGTCCACTCTTCGTAGACGGACTGTGTTGCGTCGACAAAGGCCTGGTACTGCGCATCGGTTAGTTCGGTTACCGTCACGCCGCGTTCTTTAATGGCCTCAAGCCGCTCGCTTTCCTGTTCTCGGGTCATGGCGATTTCCCACTCGCCCGCTTCAACCGCGGTTTCACGCAGCATCGTTTGCTGTGCTTCACTCAATGATTGCCAGACCTGCTGGTTGACGGCAAAAATCAGTGGGTCGTTCATGTAGTTCCAGAGCGTCAGATGCTCCTGACCGACCTGGTCAATGCGCGCCACATCAAATACCGAGAGCGGGTTTTCCTGGCCGTCAACCGCACCGGTGGTCAGCGCTGGCTGAGCATCGGTCCAGCTCATTTGTGTCGGGTCGGCATCCAGCGCGGAGAACGTATCCTGGAACAGCGGCGAGCCTACTACGCGGATTTTCAAACCGTCCAAGTCACTCGGTTCACTGATGGGGCCTTGCGAATTAGACACCTGGCGAAAGCCATTTTCCCCCCAGGCCAGCGGAATAACTCCACGGGACTCGATCGCTTCAAACACCATTTCTCCGGCCTCACCACCGGTGACCGCATCCACAGCGGCCTCGTCAGGAATGAAAAACGGCAACGAGAAAAGGTTGAGTTCGGGCACCTGCGGTGACCAGTTGATAGTCGAGCCGACGGCGGCGTCAATCAGCCCTGAACGCATGGCCGAGAATTCGCGGGTCTGGTCGCCGGATACCAACTGTGAGTTGGGATACACCCGCATCGTCAGTTCACCGTCGCTACGTTCCTCGACCAGTTCTGCCCACTTTTCGGCCGCCTGCCCCCACGGAAAAGCGTCAGACAATACGGTGGAAACCGAAAGCTCACGCGCCTGTGCGGAAAGCGATAGAGACAACAACATTGCACCGGCCAGGCCGGTAGACATGCAAGCCATTGAGCGTGTCAGCGTCATAACAGATCCTTTTTTATCGGTTTTTATGGTGGTGTGTTCAACGGCCGCCTGCCGTTGGCGGCACCCCGCTTCATTGTATGCACTTCACTAGTAAAAGGAAGACATCCAAGGTCGCCCTGGTCGTTGTTGGCAGCATAAGATGAAGAAAATGCAGCGACTTACGGCACTATCATTTGGGCAGTCTACCAAGCTGATATAATGATGGCCTTTGCCATCTATCAACGGACATCAACGTGCCCCTACGCGACCTGCTGCTCGGCCTATTTGTCATCACTATCTGGGCGTTGAACATCATCGTCATCAAGGTCGGCGTGACAGAGCTTCCCCCTCTGCTGCTGACCACGCTGCGCTTTATGCTGGTCGCGGCATTATTGGTGCCCTTTTACCCGGTGGCACGGGCGCAACTGCCTTTTTTGATGCTGTTGTCGACGACATTCGGCAGTCTGCATTTTGCTCTGTTGTTCATTGGCCTGGAGCAGGCAGAGGCAGGCACCGGAGCGCTTCTGGTGCAGATGGGGACACCCTTTGCCACGCTACTGGCCGTGATATTTCTCAAGGAAAAACTTGGGCCAAAACGTATTGCGGGGCTGTTGCTGTCGTTTGCTGGCATCATTGTGCTGGCAGGTGGCCCCACCTTGCCGACCCCACTTCCATTGGCGATTCTGTTGTGCAGCGCCATGGGCTGGGCGGTATCGCAGTTGTTAATTAAACGCGGGCCGCCCATTGCGCCGCTGGCGTTGGCGGGCTGGGTCGCGCTGTTTGCGGTGCCGCAGGTGGCCCTGGCTTCATGGCTGTTTGAGAGCGGCCAGTGGCAGGCAATTCAGCAGGCGAGCTGGTTGGGCTGGGGGGCGATGATTTACACCGCCGTGATGTCATCCATCATCGCTTACGGGATCTGGTACGCGCTGTTACGCCGCCACCCGGTCAACCGTGTGGTGCCCATGACACTCCTCGTACCGGTATTGGCGGTCGGCCTGGGTGCGCTCTTGCTGGGCGACAGCCTTGGCGTGCATAAACTGCTGGGCGGCGGTCTGGTGATCGCAGGCATTGCCCTGATTGTGCTCAATATCACCCCTCGCTCTCGTCCGGCTTAATCTTCCGGTTGGCAAAAGCCGGCCAGGGCGGAGACGGATACACAGTCACCCACGCCAATTCCCCGTTCGGCAAAGTAGCCAGCGTTGACTTCAAGCGCCGCATGATAGGCGGCGCCGGGGGCATACGAGGGGCAGTCACTCGGTGACGACGATTCGCAGGGTTGCATGGTGTCAATGGCGACGATGTGCCCTGCATCGTCGATGAAAGCAATGTCCAGCGGGATCAAGGTACGGTACATCCAGAACCCATTCCCGGCTGACCGTTCGCTTTCAAAGACAAACAGCATGCCGCGCTTTTCGGGGAGATGGTCTCGCTGCATCAACCCTCGCTGACGTTCAGCCAATGTATCGGCCAGCTCGACATCCAGGCGATGCGGGCCTTGCGGGGTGTGAATCGCCAACGACAAGGTTTCAGCGTCGTCTGGCGTCGCTTGCGCCCACAATGACGCCCCGGGTAGCCATAGCGACAGCGGTAATATGATGGAGGCTTTGAGCAGCGACCGGCGGTTCATGGTCATGGTGTTTTCCTTGTCTTATCGGGCGCTATCAACGCCGTATCCTGGCATCAGATGAATCCCTCCCGCCAACAGTGATACGTGCACTGCGGCGCCGGGGGTCAGTTGATTACGTCGTGCCGCATGGGTGGCAATATCGAAACGTAGCATATCGCCATGTTGAACGCGCAATGCGACCGAGGTCATGCCGCCTAACACAACAAGCTCATCGACCGTCGCGGCAATCGGATTTTCCCGCTCGCCAAGCGACGGTCGGTCGCGACGATGGAGCACGATATCCGAGGGTGGCAGGTACCACGCCACACGCTCATTGATAGGAAGCGCGTCAAGCCCCGAGGCAACGTCCAGTTGAGCGTTGCCCCAGCGCAAACGGCGCTCTCCACCGACCTCGACCACCTGCCCTGCAAAGACGTTATGCCGATCCAGCAGCCTTGCGACGCTGGGCGAGGCAGGCGTTCTGAAGAGGATTTCAGGCGAAGCTTGTTGCAGACTGCGACCGTTATGCAGCACACAAACTTGATCCGCCAGCGCGGCGGCTTCTTCCAGGTCGTGGGTGACCAATACGATGGGTATCGAGATTTGCTGGCGAAGCCTGGCCAGTTCGCGCTGTAGCCGTCGCCGAGTTACCTGGTCCACCGCCGAAAACGGCTCGTCGAGCAGCAGCACCTGAGGCTCGCGAGCCAGCGCACGCGCCAGGGCTACACGCTGACGCTGGCCGCCGGAGAGCTCGTTGGGATAGCGGCTTTCGAGACCTTTCAAGCGCACCGTTTCAAGCCATTGTTCCGCCTGAGGGCGGCGCCTGGCGGGCGGCAAATGCCGCAGTGCCAGCGCAATATTGGCCAGGGCAGTCAAATGAGGAAAAAGGGCATAATCCTGAAACACCATGCCGACCCGGCGTTGCTGGGGCGATAGCGAGCGCTTACCCCGCGAGTCAAACCAGGTTTGTCCGGCACACTCAATAAGGCCCTGCTGGGGGCGATACAGCCCGGCAATGGCACGCAGCAAGGTGGTTTTACCACTCCCAGACGGCCCCACCAGCGCCAACAGCTCGCCGGGCAAGCAGCTGAACTCGGCATTGAGTGGAATCGGCCCACTTTGTTCCGCGCTCACTATCAACCTAGCCACGCGCCCACCTCCGGCGACCCGCCAAGCCATAGACGACGCCCAGGGTGGTAAATGACACCACCAACAGCAACGCCGCCATCAGAGCCGCCCCCTGCTCGTCAAAGGCCTGTACCCGGTCATATATGGCGATCGCCAGTGTCCGGGTTTCGCCGTCTATCGCCCCACCGACCATCAGGATGACGCCGAACTCGCCCAGGGTATGGGCGAAGGTCAATGCGGCAGCGGACAGGATACCCGGCCATACCAGCGGCAGTTCAATGCGCAGCAGCGTTTGCCACGGGCTTAGCCCGCTGCACCACGCTGCTTCTCGCAAGTTATGGGGGATGTTCTCAAACGCACGCTGAATCGGCTGCACGGCAAAGGGCAGGTTGGCAACCAAGGAGGCCAGCAGGATACCGCTGAAGGTAAAATTGAGACCGCCCCCGGTGAGCGACATCCACAGCTGGCCGAACGGCGCCTCGCGGCCAAAACTTTGCAGCAGATAAAACCCCAATACGGTGGGCGGCAACACCAGCGGCAGCGCCACCAGCGCCTCGCATAGGCCTTTACCGCGAAAGCGGGCACTCGCTAACCAGCGTCCCAGAAAAATACCTATCGGCAGCAAAAAAGCACAGGTTAGCGCCGCCAGGCGGAATGACACAGAAAGCGCCGACCAATCCATCAATCTGCACTAAACCCATAGTGTTGAAAGATCGCCCGCCCTTCTTCCTGCTGGAGCCAGGTATAAAACGCCTGGGCGGTATCGCCCGCTTCGCAGGTGAGCACCATGCGGTGGCGCAGCGGATCGTGCCAGCCTTCAGGAATGAGTATGTACTCACTTCGATCGACTAACGGCGGCGCCAGTGCCAGCGAATAGGCCACCAGGCCGCCTTGGGCATCATCAGAAAGCGCGAATTGCGCCGCCTGGGAAACGTTTTCTCCCAGCACCCTCAGCGGTTCGGTTTGATCCCAAAGCCCTGCATGCGTCAGTGCTTGCTGCGCGGCCACGCCATACGGTGCGTGCTCAGGATTGGCAAGCGCGATACGGGGGCGCTCACCCTTCGCATGGCGCGCCAGTGCCTGCTCTACGCCCGCCATGGGGGCATCGCCAAACGACTTTGCCTGCCCTGGCCGCTGCAGCCACACCAGACGCCCATGGGCGTAAATCACCCCCTCATCACGAGTATGGCCTTCGTCATGTAGCGCCTCTACGTAGCGCTCATCTGCAGAAAGAAAAAGCTCAAAGGGCGCACCCTGGGCAATCTGGCGTCGAAAATTGCCCGAAGAGCCAAAGTTCAGCCGCAGCGTGTGCCCGGTGTCGTGCTCGAAGCGCTCGGCGGCTTCGGTCAGCGCGAACTGCAGGGAAGACGCCGCCGCCACTGTTGCCGTCCCCGCCGACACGGGCATGGCGGTAAGCAGCAGCCAGGCCAACAACAGCCCATGCCGGTATAGGCCACGCATCACCTAGCCCGCCTTTGGAGGAAGGTGCTGCTCGTTAATCGCCATGACCTTCATGGTGTTGGTACCGCCATGAGCATTCATATGATCACCGCGGGTCAGAATCACGTAATCGCCAGGCTTGGCGACCCCCTGCTTGACCAACAACTCAAGCGCGCGGTCATTAAGCTCAGTGGCGGTCATTTCAGAGGTATCAAACGGCAGTGATACCACGCCACGGTAGAGCGCCATGCGGCGCTGGGCGATGGGGTTATGTGCCAGGCCAACAATCGGCAGCCCCGAGCGGATCCGCGAGGCGATCAGTGGGGTATAGCCCGACGAGGTCATACACGCAATCGCCTTGACGCCTTCCATGTGGTTGGCTGCGTACATGGCGGACAGCGCAATGGTTTCGTCCGGGCGGGTAAAGCCTTCGTGGATGCGGTGACCAGACTCTTGGGCGGTTTTTTCGCGCTCGGCTCCCAGACATACCCGTGCCATGGCATCGACGGTCTCGACGGGATAATCACCCGCGGCGGTTTCCGCGGACAGCATCACTGCGTCGCTGCCGTCCAGCACGGCGTTGGCCACGTCGAACACCTCGGCACGCGTTGGTAACGGCGACGCGATCATGCTCTCCATCATTTGTGTTGCCGTGATCACGGCACGGTTGAGTGTCCGCGCTCGCTTGATCATGCGCTTTTGAACGCCTACAAGCTGGGCATCGCCAATCTCGACGCCCAGGTCGCCACGCGCGACCATCACCGCCTCGGAGGCTTCGATAATGCCATCCAAGGTAGCGTCATCGGCTACCGCCTCGGCGCGCTCCACCTTGGCCACCAGGCCGATATCTTTCCCTTCCTCACCCAAGAGGCGACGCGCCTCAAGCATGTCCTCGGCCGAGCGTGGAAAGGAAATTGCCAGGTAATCGACGCCGATCTCGACGGCGGTTTTAAGGTCTTCCTTGTCTTTCTCAGTGAGCGCTGGGGCTGAAAGTCCACCGCCCTGCTTGTTAATGCCCTTATTGTTGGACAGCTTGCCGCCCACCACGACCTGAGTATGAATCTGCGAGCCTTCGACGCCGGTGACATCCAGCACCACGCGGCCATCATCGAGCAGCAAGCGATCCCCCGCCACGACGTCGTCGGCAAGCGTCTTGTAGTCGCAGCCGACCCGTGTGCTGTCGCCTGCGTCACCGTCCATCGCCATATCGAGAATAAACGGCTGGCTTTCCTGCAGCGTCACCGCGCCCTCTTTAAAGCGGGCAACACGGATTTTCGGGCCCTGGAGGTCGCCTAACGCGGCCACACTTTTGCCCAGTTTGGCGGCGGCCTCACGTACCTCTTGAAGTCGGCGACGATGATCGTCGGCGCTACCGTGGGAAAAATTCAGCCGCACCACATCGACACCCGCCGCGAGCATGGCGTCAAGTACGCCCTCGCGGTCACTGGCAGGCCCCAGGGTGGCGACAATCTTGGTGCGGCGGATAGAGGAATGGTGCAGTGCGTTCATAAAGCTCCCAGGCGCTAAACGTTGATGATCACTAGCCTAACAGTATAACGCGCGAAACATGACCGCTATGCAACACATCAAGTTAATCGGCGAGGTGAATCCGCAACGACAGAGGGTATTCGTCGCAGTTGTTGCCATCACCGCCCCGGTCTACTACTAAAAACTCGCCTTCTCGGTCCAGCACCGATTGAATGGCGTGCCAGGTGCCCGCGCGATAATTGACGCCCTGGCGACCATCGGTCACAAAAGCCCGCACGCTGGCGTCTTCAATGTGCTCGCCGGGGGGAGCAACCACCACAATAAACCGCTCTTCATGCAGCGGCATAAACGCCTGGCTGCCCTGAGGATGGCGCTCCAGAAACGTGAGTTCCAGCGGCAGGGTGACCGGCTGGCTGACAAAGATATTAATCAGCGTGCGGGCGTTTTCACCCAGGGTCTCCACCTTGGCCAGATCATGGTGGCGCTGGGTACGCCCGGCATTAATGGGAAACGACGTCGATGTACGCGCATCAATCACATCGCCAAATGGAGCAAAGGCCCCTGCCGTTAGCGGCTCGGCTTTTAGCTGCAACATGGCGGCTCCTTAACGAGATGACAGTTTTAGAGAGGCATGGCGATTAACATCTTTATACAACAAATACCGGAAAGGCCCCGGGCCAGCGGCATAGCAGGCCTGGGGGCAGAAGGCACGCAGCCACATGAAATCCCCGGCTTCGACTTCCACCCAGTTTTGATTCAAGTGATAAACAGCCTTGCCCTCCAGCACATAAAGGCCATGTTCCATGACATGGGTTTCATCGAAGGGGATTACGCCGCCCGGCTGAAAGGTCACGATATTGACATGCATATCGTGGCGAACATCCGCCGGGTCGACAAAGCGCGTGGTCGCCCAGCGACCTTCGGTACCCGGCATTTCGATGGGAGCTATATCCTGCTCGTTGGTGACAAACGCCTTGGGCACCTCCAGTCCTTCGACAAACTCATACGCCTTACGCACCCAATGAAAGCGCACTGGTTCAAGGCTTTCATTGCGCACCTGCCAATGGCTGCCCGGCGGGATAAATGCATAGCCACCGGGACGCATGGTGTGGCGCTCGCCTGCCAGCGTCAGGGTTAACTCGCCGTCGACAACAAACAGCACACCCTCGGCCTGAGGGTCCAACTCCGGCTTATCGCTGCCACCTTCCGGCTGCACTTCCATGATGTATTGGGAGAACGTCTCGGCAAATCCTGACAATGGGCGCGCCAGCACCCACAGCCGGGTGCCTTCCCAGAACGGCAGGTTACTGGTGACGATATCGCGCATGACGCCTTTGGGAATCAGCGCATAAGCCTCGGTAAATACCGCCCGGTCGGCGGTGATCTGGGTTTGCGGCGGGTGCCCGCCGGTGGGCGCGTAGTAGGTAGGAGAAGGCGTTTCAGGCATTTTATCCTCATCAGCTAGCGATATGTCATGGGCTGCGCCAGCCAGCGCAGCATTGTTATGTATGCGTCCTTGTATACGATATTACGCTAGAGGACCGCCGATATGAACTGCTTCAATTCAGCCGTTTGAGGCGCGGCAAACAGCTCGCCAGGTGCTCCTTCTTCGTGGATGCGTCCCTCATGCATAAACACCACGCGGTCGGCCACGTCCCGGGCAAAGCTCATTTCGTGGGTGACCAGAATCAGCGTCATGCCCTCGGCCGCCAGCGTTTCCAGCACACGCAGCACCTCGCCGACCAGTTCCGGGTCAAGCGCCGAGGTCACCTCGTCGCATAGCATCACCTTGGGGCGCATGGCGAGCGCCCGGGCAATGGCAACGCGCTGCTGCTGACCACCGGAAAGCTGAGCCGGGTAAGCATCGTATTTATCTGAGAGGCCGACTTTCTCAAGCACTTCATGAGCGATTTTTTCAACGTCAACCTTACCCTCGCCGCGCACCACGATGGGCGCCAGGCAGACGTTTTCACCCACGGTCTTATGGGGAAACAGGTTGAAGCTCTGGAACACCATGCCGACATTTTCACTCAGTTCCTTGGGCGACATGGAAGCCGCATCAAGCTTTTTATCGGCAATGGTGATCTCGCCGCTGTCGTGTTTTTCGAGCTGATTCAGGCAGCGCAGCAGGGTGCTTTTACCCGAGCCGCTGCGGCCAATAATGGCGACGACTTCGCCTTGCGCAACCGAAAGGTTAATGCCTTTCAACACTTCCAGGTCGCCAAAGGCTTTATGAACGTTATCAACGCAGACCAGCGTCATAGAGCTTTTTCTCCAGATAGCGCGCATAGCAGGAAAGCGGGTAGCACAGCGCGAAGTAAAGAAGGGCCACAAGGGCAAAGATGGTGAAGGGTTCAAAGGTGGCGTTGTTGAGCATGGTGCCGGCCTTGGTCAGCTCGACAAAACCGATGATGGACGCCAGTGCCGTGCCTTTGATGACCTGCACCGAGAACCCCACCGTGGGCGGAATGGACAGGCGCAGCGCCTGGGGCAGAATCACATGCCGCATGGTCTGAAAATAGTTCATCCCCAGCACTTGCGATGCATGCCACTGCCCTTTGGCCACCGCCTCCAGGCACCCCCGCCAGATGTCACAAAGAAAGGCGCTGGTGAATAGCGTGAGCGCAATGGAGGCCGCAAGCCAAGCTGAAATTTGATGGCCCATGGCGGCGGCACCAAAAAAGATCAGGAATAGCTGCATCAGCAGCGGCGTGCCCTGGAAAAGATCAACGTAGAGTGACGTTAAACGCTGCAGCCAGCGGTTGCTGGAAAGGCGCATAAAGGTCAACAGCAGCCCTACCGTCGCCCCACCCACAAAGGCAATCAGCGACAGCACTACCGTCCAGCGCGCCGCCATCAACAGGTTGCGCAGAATGTCCCAGAAAGTGAACTCGATCATCGTTGCTCTCCTTGCTGATAGGCGAATAGGCGTTTGCCCACCAGCATAAAGCTGCGCCGCATACCAAAGGCGAGAAGCAGATAAACCAGCGTGATCAGCAGGTAGACCTCAAAGCTGCGAAAATTTCGCGACTGGATAAAGTTGGCCGCGTAGGTCAGATCAAACACCGAAATCTGTGACACCACCGCCGACCCCAGCATGACGATAATCGACTGGCTGATAAGTGCGGGGTAAACCCGCGCAAAAGCAGGCACCAGCACGACATGGCGATAGTTTTGCAATGTGGTCATGCCCAACGCCCGCCCGGCCTCCAGTTGCCCTTTCGCCGTCGCACCGATACCGGCACGGAGTATCTCGGCGCTGTAGGCAGCCAGGTTGAGCGTCATGGCAATAAAGGCCGCGGTAATGGCATCGATTTTGATGCCGAGCCCAGGTAGCCCAAAAAAGATAAAAAACAGTTGCACGATAAAGGGAGTGTTACGGGTCAATTCGACGTAACCGCCGAGCCCCCAACGCACCCATGGCTGCGCATTCGCGCGTAGATAAGCCACGGCCACCGCCAGCGCAAGCCCCGTCAAGGTGGTCACCACGGTCAGGATGACCGTGGTGGTAAGGCCTTTCAGAAGCTCACTGACGTAGGGCAACAGGGTAAGGAAATCGAGTGTTGGCCCCATGATGAACCTCAGCTACCGAAGTTTTCAGGCAGGTCGGCACTGAACCAGCGCTGGGACATCTCGTTTAAGGTGCCGTCTTCAAGCGCCTGGGCGATCAGGCGGTTAACCTCTTTCATCAGCGCAGGCTCATTTTTATTCATGCCCACGTAGCAGGGTGAATCTTTCAACTGATACACCAGCGAGGGCGCCCGGTCGCTATTACGCTCGGCGATCTCGGCCGCTACCACGTTACCGGTGGCAACATAATCGACCTGCCCGGAAAGAAACGCGGAAATGGTGGTGGCGTTATCTTCAAAGCGCTGCACCGTGGTGGAGTCTGGTGCAATCTCGGAAAGCTCCATATCTTCCACGGCACCACGGGTTACACCGATGGTTTTATCGGCCAAGCCTTCCGGGCTCTCCACGCTTTCATCTTCATCGGCGCTGAACACACCCAAAAAGAACGGCGCATAGGCGTCTGAAAAATCAATCGCCGCTTCGCGCTCAGGGTTCTTACCCAGGCTGGAAATCACCAGATCCGCCTGGCCGGTCTGCAAATAGGGAATCCGGTTGGCGCTCGTCACGGTAATCAATTCAAGCTCCACGCCCATCTCGTCGGCGAGGTAGTTGGCCATATCAATGTCGTAGCCACGGGGTTCCAGGTCGGTACCCACCGAGCCGAACGGCGGAAAATCCTGCGGCACGGCAATGCGAACGGTGCCTCGGGATTCGATGTCCTCAAGGGCATCCGCCTGAACGTCTGGGCTTGTCGCGACAGCCCCCAGGGCAACAGCGGCACTCAAGCCCGTTGCTAAAAGACCGGACTGCAACCGCTTGAAGCGGCCATTAAAGGCGTGGTTGAAACGCTGCGATAACAATTTCATAGGACTCTCCTGGCAGGGACGCGTTTTATTAAGGAATGCTTTGTATGTAATAAGCCGAAGCGGCAATTCATGTAAGGCTAATGAAAGCTTTGTTTCATACAGCAGATACAAGAAACTTTCGTTTCACCTACTCACATAAAAGCAATGGCGATGCCAGAAGTCGCTAACCGCATTTATAACAGCACTTTATTGAAACCACGGGCGATGGTGCAGCGGTCGCTGCGCCAGAAAGGAAGGAGGTGTGCATGGTGTTGGTGCGGTTTCAAACCAACAAAAGAACGATATGCACTACGACAGGGTGGAAGTCTACTGGGCGTTCCAATCAACACTCATGATGGGTGATTCCAGTTCGCTGAGGTCAGCGTAACTATCGCTGATCGCACTGATCCGCTTTCGACCTTCACCAAGGCGCCGGTGCAATACGCCGTTGGCCAGCAGGCAGATCAGGCTATTGGCGGTGGCGTAGCTATCAAACGCCGAGAGGCTTTCCAGCGGCGCTTCCATCAGCCAGTCGACCTGGGAGACAAAATTTACCGCGGTAGGGTCGGCGATCAGCGCCACCTCGGCTGGCGAGTGCTCGAGGGCATTCACCAGCGCGGCAAATGCTGCCGGGCGGCGGCGAAAACCAAACAGTACCACCACATCCTGCTCGTTGAGATCGACAATCTCTTCAGCCAACGATTGGTTGGGCTGGGGTACCACACGCACCTGGGAGCGTGCCTGAATCAACTGCTGGCGAAAATGCAGCGCCAAGGGATAGCTGTTACGAAACCCGATCACGACCACATGACGTGCGCTAGCCAGGCGCTCTACCAGCGCGGTAAATTGATCCGCCGCGATGCCATTCAGGCAGCGCTGCAGATTATCCTGCTCGCGCTGCAAGTGACGCTGGAACGGCGCGCCCGCCTCACCCTGCATGGCGTTGGCATCGATCACCAAGGGCACCCCCAGGTTGCGCAGTTGACGGGCGTGGTCTTTAACCGAGCGATAGCTTTCGAACCCCAATCGCTTGAACAGTCGGCTGACAGTCGATTTGGAGACCCCGGTCAAGCGCGCCAAATCGGCAGCGCTGTATACCGCAAGATCATCAAAGTGATCGAGGATAAAGCTCGCCACGCGCTGTTCCTGGGCACTTAGCGCGTCAAACTGGGCGGTAATCCGCTGTCCGATATGCGGCGTCATAATATCCTTTTAGCTGCTTGATTAACGCGTTGATGGCGGGTGGTGCTCCGCCCAATGGCGGGCGATATCGACCCGCCGGGTCACCCAAACGCGGTCGTGGGTTTCGATGTAATCCAAAAAGCGCTGCAGGGCACGAAAACGCCCTGGACGCCCCAATAAACGGCAATGCATGCCCACCGAAAGCATCTTGGGCGCCTCCTCCCCTTCCGCGTAGAGCACATCGAACGCATCGCGCAGGTAGGTAAAGAAGTGATCCGCGGTATTAAAACCTTGCGGCGCGGCAAAGCGCATGTCGTTACTGTCCAGCGTATAAGGCACGATCAGATGATGATGATCACCGCCCTGACTATCGGTTACCTGCGTCCAGAAAGGCAAGTCGTCGCCGTAATAATCACTATCGTAAAGGAAGCCGCCTTCATCCAGCACCAGGCGCCGGGTATTGGGGCTATCGCGGCCGGTGTACCAGCCCAGCGGCTTCTCTCCATACAGGCGTGTAAAGATATCCATGGCGTTTTGCAGGTGTTCGCGCTCGATATGTTCGGGGACTTCCTGATAGTGAATCCAGCGATAGCCGTGGCAGGCAATTTCATGGCCCAACTCCTTGAAGGCCAGGGCGGCCTCGGGGTTGCGCTCCAGCGCCATGGCCACGCCAAACACCGTCAGCGGCAAATCACGCTTCTCGAACTCGCGCAGAATGCGCCACACCCCGGCTCGGGAGCCGTATTCATAAATCGACTCCATGCTCAGATGGCGGTCTGGATAGGACGGTGCGCCGATGATTTCTGACAGGAACTGCTCGGAACCTGAGTCGCCATGCAGCACGCAGTTCTCGCCACCCTCCTCGTAGTTAAGCACGAACTGCACCGCTATTTTAGCGTTGCCGGGCCAGTTGGCATGGGGCGGGGTGCGTCCGTAACCGATCAAGTCGCGGGGGTAATGGCGCTGTGTCATAGACGGCTCCTTAGATGAATCCTGGCATGCGTCGACATAACATGATCATTCGCAACGCATTATTAGCTTGTATACAAAATAGCCTGATCAAACCTTAACCGCAACGCACGACAAAGCGAATAGGTTGAGACAGGGGATGTTTCACTACCAATAAAGCAGCGAACAGCGCAAAAGTTGATCAATTGGTCAACTAACAACTTGACATTTGACGCAGTCTCGCACTTGCGGTGGGCGAAAAATCGCCCTATTTTGTATACAAGAAAAGATAAATTGTTTACCTGAAACGAACGTATTGTGACCAAGAGGAGAATCGGGTGGCCCATATACGCCTTATCAACCCCAATACCACGGCCTCAATGACCGCCTCGATTTATCGTGCCGCCAACGACTATGCCGCCGCAGGCACGCAGGTCAGTGCCTGTCAGCCGGAAGCTGGCCCAGTGTCGATTGAAAGCCATTTCGATGAGGCAATCAGCGCCGTCGGCGTCGCACAGGAAGTCATCAAGGGCGAGCAGGAAGGCAACATCGATGCCTATGTCGTGGCCTGTTTCGGTGACCCTGGGTTGCTCGCTGCCCGTGAGCTGACCCGCGCCCCGGTGGTGGGCATTGCCGAAGCCGCCTTTCACATGGCGACGCTGATCAGCACGCGGTTTTCGATTGTCACCACGCTTGGCCGCACCGGCATCATTGCCGAACACCTGCTGGAACAGTACGGCTTTCGACAGCACTGTCGACGCATTCGCGCCGCCGAAATCCCGGTTCTGGACCTTGAACACCACCCCGAAGTCGCCTACCAGCGCATTGTGCAAGAATGCTGCCGAGCCCGCGACGAAGATGGTATTGGCGCCATTGTGCTGGGCTGCGGCGGCATGGCCAACCTCACCCAGGAAATTAGCCGTGAGGTAGGCCTGCCCGTTGTCGAGGGTGTCAGCGCTGGGCTCAAGCTTGCCGAATCCTTGGTGGGGCTGGGGCTCTTTACCAGCAAGCACGGCGACCTGGCTTACCCGCGGCCCAAACCGTTTACCGGTCAGTTTGCCGATTTTTCAAACCTGACACTGCCGCCCGGAGGCTAACCCACAAGACACCATCACGATGCCAGCCAATAACAATGACCGCATCAAAAACACACGCCAGCCGCAAGCATCCCCAGCACCGCTGAGGGTCAACAACAGCCATCTTGCGAGGTTCACACCATGAGTGCATCACCATCGGGTCTGACGTCGGACGACCCAGCGACCGTTACACCCAGCGACGGCCAGAAAAGCATAGGCGACGAATCGCTCGCGCCACAAAGTACGCGAATAATGGGGCGCGCCTCTTATTTTCTTGCCTGGTTTGGCGGCTGCGTGTCCATTGGCACCTTTGCCATGGGTTCGAGTGTGGTCGGCACGCTCAATCTGATTCAGGCGACGCTGGCGATCGCCATTGGCTGCTTTGTGATTGGCATTGCCTTGGCGCTCAACGGCGCCGCTGGCTATAAATACGGCATTCCCTTCATGGTCCAGGCCCGCAGCGCCTTTGGCTTTGCGGGCACCCGGCTGCCAGGGCTGGTTCGCGCGGTACCGGCGATCGTGTGGTACGGGTTTCAAAGCTGGATCGGCGCCGGTGCGCTGAACATGGTGTCAGCGACGCTGTTTGGCTTTGATAATCTGGTGTTCTACTTCATTACCTTCCAGCTGCTGCAAATCGCTCTTTCGGTGACCGGTTTTCAGGGCATCAAGTGGCTGGAAAATCTGGGTAGCGGGTTTATTCTCCTGTCACTGGTCTACATGTTTGTAGCTACCATTCAGCGCTACGGCGATGAACTGTCGGCAAACCTGCTGACCATGGAAGGTTCCTGGGGCATGCCGTTCTGGGGCGCAACCATGCTGTTTCTGGGCATCTACAGCACCATGATGCTCAACGTCAGCGACTACTCTCGGGAGCATAAAACCGGCTCGGGGCCGGGCCTGCTGACCACGCTGTATGCCATGTCGATTCTGCCCTGCACGCTGTTCATGGGCCTGATTGGTTTTATGGTCTCGGAAGCCACCGGCACCGCCGACCCCATCCAGGTCTTCGCCAACGCCGTGGATAACACCCCGCTGCTGATGACCACGCTACTGTTCATCGCCTTTGCGCAGGTAACGACCAACGTTCTGAATAACGTCGTTCCGCCCACCTACGTCCTGATGGATATCTTTAAGCTCAAGTTCCCCGTGGCCACCGTGATCGTCGGACTGCTGGCGTTCGCGACCTTTCCCTGGAAGCTGGTGCAGCCGGGATCGGCAGAAGGGTTGCAGCTTTTCGTGCAAACCTACTCTGCCTTTCTCGGCCCGATCTTCGCCATTCTGGTGGTGGATTATTACGTGATTCGTCGTCGCACGCTGGATCTGGACAAGCTTTACGACGCCAGCGGCCCATACCGGGGTGTTAATGCGGCGGCCTTGATCGCCACCGCCGTGGGCATTGTGGCGGCGCTGCTGTTCTCAGCCGTTTCCTGGTACGCCAGCCTGATTCCCGCCGGGCTGACCTACTTCCTGTTGATGAAGCACTGGCCCGCCTGCCAGCGTTTTAACTCGTAAATCCACTCGCCACTACAAGAGCTAATGCCATGAACAAGCGTAACGACGTCGGCGATCTGGATATCAAGCATATCGATCCCACGCTGTATAACGAGGACCTCGCGCCACTGAAACCCCAGGACCGCAACTGGGGAGCGTTCGAGATATTCAACGTCTGGTCCAACGACATCCAGAGCCTTTTTGGCTATACCCTGGCCGCTTCGCTATTTTTGACTTACGGCCTCAATGGCTGGGCCGTCATGGCCGCCATCATCCTGGCGGGCGTGATCGTGATGTTTCTGGTCAACCTGACCGGCAAGCCCAGCGTCAAGTACGGCATTCCCTTTCCGGTGATGGTACGCGCCAGCATGGGCGTGCGTGGGGCCAACCTGCCCGCGATGCTGCGGGCGATTGTGGGGATTTTCTGGTACGGCGTGCAGACCTACTTTGCCTCGACCGCCATGACGCTGCTGCTGGCAGCGCTGTTCGGTGGCGGTGACGGCGCCACTTTCCTGGGATTATCCAGCTTAGCGTGGATATCGTTCATCATCGTCTGGCTGTTCCAGATCGCGATCTTCTGGGCGGGCATCGAGCGTATCAAGCACTTCCTCAACTGGGCAGGGCCGCTGGTTTACCTGGTCATGATCGCGCTCATGGTCATCGTATGGGTCAAGGCTGGCAGCGAATTATTGCCTGCGATTGACACGATTTTCAGCGGCGGCGAAGCCGATACCACCACGCATCCAGTTGGTGCCTTCATGGCCATTGTGGGCACCATGGTGGCCTACTTCGCGGCAGTGGTGATCAACTTCGGCGACTTTACCCGCTTTGTGAAAACCGAACGCCAGATGAAGCTGGGCAACCTGCTGGGCTTGCCACTTAACGTCGCGTTCTTCTCGTTTATCGCGCTGATCATCACGGCGGGCACGCTGGTCTTGTTCGGCGAGGCGTTGACCAACCCTTCCGACATTGTCGAACGTGTGGATAATCTGGCGTTGACGATCGTGGCCGCCCTGACCTTCTTCGCCGCCACCGTGGGCATCAACCTGGTGGCGAACTTTATTCCGCCCGCCTACGACCTCGCCAACCTCTTCCCCAGCAAGGTGAGCTTTAAACTGGGTGGCCTGATCACGGCAATCATCGCGTTTTTTGTTGGCGCGCTGTGGGTCTCGGTCATCAGCCAGATTGGCGTACCTGGGTTTGTGAATGCGGTGGGGGCCATCGTGGCCCCTTTCTACGGCATCATCGTGGTCGACTACTACCTGATCAAGCGCCAGCATTTGAATATGCAGGAGCTGTTTTCCTCCGACGCCAACGGTGCCTACTATTACACCAACGGCTGGAATACCCGTGCACTGATCGCCTTTGGCGTGGCAGCACTGTTCTCGATTTCCACTGTGCTGGTACCGGCGCTGGCAAGCCTGAATGGCTACGGCTGGTTAATGGGCGCGGGCCTCGGCGGGCTTTTCTACTACGGTTTGATGCGGCAGTTTAAGGTAGAGCCTACTCTTGCTGAGCAGAAGACAAGCTGAAATGAATTAGCCGGTGCTAGCGGCTAATGATTCTAAACGCCATCGGTTCAACGCCGATGGCGTTTTTTATATGTCGTTCTAAACCGGTCATTATGAAGCTCGTTAGTAGCCTCACATGGCAATTCATTTCGCGGTATTGAAGCCCAGTGTAATGAGCTTTTTTCAATCTACAGCGCATATTTTTCTGTCGGGCTGGTATTGCAATACCAATTAAGTGCAAGCCCCCTTAACCCCCAAAAATCTGCTGCAAATCGGGCACGTTCTCTTCCTCTTCGACCATCGAGAGCGAGGCTTCAATAGCTTTCAGATGACGGCTCATAAACGCGCTTGCGCGCTCGCCATTGCCGGTTTCCAGATAGCCGACCAGGTCGTCGTGGTCGTGGGATTCACAACCTAAGTGGCCGGGATGGCCATAGACGGCCAAGATCAGCGATGAACGTGAACACAGGCTTTCCACGAAGGCTGCCAGTGTCGCATTGCCGGAAAGCTGCGCTATGCGAACATGAAAATCCGCTGACAGGCGTATCGCCACGCTCTGCTCGCCGTTGCGCAACGCCTGTCGCTCGCGCTTGGCCATGTCGCGTAGTTCCGCTGCTTCTTTGTCGCCCATGCGCCGAGCCACGTCGGGCATTAACCCGCATTCGATCAACTGGCGCGCATCAAACACATCCTTGGCTTCGTCGGCGGTGGGCCGGGTAACGCTGGCCCCACGGCGCGGTGTCAGGGTCACCAGTTGCTCCAGCGCCAGGCGCTGCAATATCTTGCGGATCCCGGTGCGGCTGATGCCGAACACATCGGCCAAGGCATCTTCACGCAGCCGTGCGCCGGGCTTAAGCCGCTGTTCAACAATCGCGTCGCTCACCGCGCGATAAATCGCCTCGTGGCGTTCATCGCCTTCCGCTTTCGACGCCGATCGCTTAACCGCCTGCGCATCACTCATCGACTCTCCTCATTGATCATTCGTCCCAGGCGGCGATGGTATCGCGTTCTTCATCGCTCATCTCGGTCATGTTACCTAACGGCATGTAGCGACTCTCGACCACCTGCTGTATGACCGCTTTGTGGGCCAGGATGTCGTCCCAGTCGTCGAACGCATAGTCGGCCGGTGGCGCGGAGAAACCCGCATGTTCAGGATTGCTTGCGTGGCACTGCACGCAGTGCTCCTCGATCAGCCCCGCTATCTGATTGTCGCCGACATCGCTGGCCTGGGTGTCGCGATCTGATGGGTCAGCGGTTTGCGAATCCGGTGCCGCTACCCAAAACGCCAGGATGACCAGCACCACGCCAGCCGCCGGGTAGCCCCACTGCCGCTTGCCCGCGTGCAGTAGCACAAAAAACTGGCGGATAACAGCGCCTGCAAAGATCAGCAGCGACATCGCTACCCACGCCAGCTCGTGGGAGTAAAGAAACGAGTAGTGGTTGCTGACCATCAGCAGTACCACGGGCAAGGTGAAGTAGGTGTTATGCACTGAGCGCTGCTTGCCGCGCTTGCCATCCAGAGGGTTGGGCGCATCGCCTGCTTTCATGGCCTTCACCATGCGCCGCTGGCCGGGGATAATCCAGAAGAACACATTCGCGGACATGGCGGTGGCCATCACGGCCCCGGTGAGCAGGAAGGCTGCCCGCCCGCCAAACAGCTGGGTGCTTAAATAGGCAACCACCACCATCATGACCGCCACAGCGATACTCAACAGGCCGTCGCGCTGCATGGTGGGGCTGATGCGTTTGCACAGCTGGTTGTAAACCACCCAGCCGCCGAGCAGGAACAGTAACGCCAGCAGGTTGGCCTGCCAGCCTGACATGTTGGCCGCCCACTGCCACGGGCTATCCGGGTTTATCAGGTAGAAGCCAGGGTTGACCATGTAGAGGATGACGAACAGGGCAAAGCCGGAAAGCCAGGTAGTGTAGGCTTTCCAGAACGACCAGTGCAGGTCGTTGGGCAGTTTGTCGGGGGCCGTGGTGTACTTCTGGTTATGATAGAAGCCGCCGCCATGGACGGCCCACATCTCGCCAAAAATCCCCTTCTGGCGGTCCGCTTCGGCCTTTGGCGTACGCAGGCTGTTATCCAGCATCACGAAATAGATGGACTCACCGATCCAGGCGATGGCCGCAATTACATGCAGCCACCGCAGCAGCAGGTTAACCGCGTCTATCAAATACGTTTGCATCACTGGCCTCCGCCATCAGCTGCCACGATAGGTCGAGTACCCATAGGGCGAGAGCAATAGCGGTACGTGGTAGTGCTGCTCGGCATCCGCCACGCCGAAGCGGATGGGAATGACATCCAGGAAGCGCGGTTCAGCGGCGTCGACGTTCTTGGCGCGTAGGTAGTCGCCGGCATGGAAGCACAGCTCGTACTCGCCGGGTGTAAAAGCATCGCCTTCGAGAAGCGGTGTATCACAGCGGCCATCCTGGTTGGTGATCACGGTGTGCAGATGCTGCCGCTCGCTGCCGTTTAGTCGCAGTATATCGATGGCAATGCCCTGGCCGGGGCACCCGAGTGCGGTATCCAGCACGTGAGTCGTCAGATATCCCATGGTGGCTCCTTATTGCTTTTGTGTATCGCGGGTTCAGCGTCGCGTGTCGATGGCTTTAGAGTACCGTTAGCTTGTTTTATTGTATACATTGAGCCATCACACACTCAGCCTAGCCCGGAGCGCCCCATGCCCTCACCCGCCGCCGACTTATGCCTTCAACCCTGCCCGAGTGAGCTATCCCTTGACGCCTTTATCGAGCATTACGGCGATATCTACGAGCACTCTCCCTGGGTCGCTCAGGAAGCCTGGGAAACCGGCTTGACCTCGGCACATGACCACCCGGATGCCCTGGCTGACGCAATGGGCCTTCAACTCCAGCAGGCGAGCAGCGAAAAACAGATACGCGTTATTCAGGCGCACCCCGACCTCGCTGGCAAAGCCGCAATGGCAGGCAGATTGACCCAGGACTCTACCAGTGAACAGGCAGGGGCCGGGCTTGACCAATGCACGCCTGAAGAGTTTGCCCGCTTCGAGCAGCTTAACGCCGACTACAAGGAAAGATTCGGTTTTCCTTTTGTGATCGCCGTGAAAGGGCTGGACCGGTTCGCCATTTTGGAGGCATTCGCCAAGCGCCTCGAGAACGACGCAATGACAGAGCGCAAAACCGCCATCGAACAGATCATCCGCATCGCTAGGCTACGTCTTCGCGCACGGGCCGCGGAACAACAGCAATAGGTTTGGCGGCCTACCAACCGCTTGTATACAGCACCCAGCAAAAAAACTGCGCTCTAAAAAGAGCGCAGTCATTAACCAAGGCGATTAAACGATAGTGACCAGGCTTACTGCTTGGCCGTCTCTACCGCTTTCTTGGTGGTATCTTCGGCCATTTTCTGGCTGTCTTTGATGAAGCTCTGGCTGATGGAAGTGACTTTTTCGCCATCACCCTTCATGCGCTCCATCAGGTCGCTGGTAGCTTTCTGCTGGCTTTCCATTGCCTTCTTGAAGCTGTCGGCATCTTTCACGTCCAGCCAGGTGCGAGCCTGGGCAATGCTCAGATCCGAGTAGGCACGAACAGCGTCAAGCTGTGCGCTAACGATCTGATCATAGTAGTCCAGCGCTGTCAGCGTGTAAGAACGCATCGGCGATACAAAGATGGACTCGACTTGCTGGCTGGCTTTTTCGGCGGCTTTATTCATCGCGCTAACTCCTTAAAGTGAGTAACGACATAGGCGCGCCTTGGAAAGGGAATATCAGTAAGGTCAGCGCCTCTGCTACACCACACGTTAGCAGTCGATTTTGTGCAGTGCAACATAAATTTTCGACTAGGCGATATCCCGCACCGTGGCAGCCTTGCCGGCAATGCCATCGTGAACAGCCAGCATGCGCTTAAACCATTGATCCACAACGTCTTCTGCATCAACCAGCGACTCATTCGATACGGTATATGCCCACATCATGCTGCCAAATAACAGGTAATCAGCCCCCGCGGGCGAGTCGCCATCGATAAAGTCGGCGTCATTCAGTTGAGCGTAGACCGGCGCAAGCGCCTGCTTGAGTTGCGCCCGCCCCTTCTCGGGCTGGTGAAGCGATTCCAACGTGCAGCCAAAACGCGCCTCGCGGGTCTCACGGAAATAGTCGCGGTCGTCGGGATGGATCACCGCCAGCAAGTCGAGCGCGACTATCTTGAACAGTGCGGGCGTCACGCTACGTTCAACATAATGCTTGAAGAACCGCGCCCGCTGATAGCTGGCCCCTTCGCCAAAAAGCGGCGCCTGGGGGTAGGTATCGTCAAGGTAGCGCATGATATCAAAACTGTCGGTCACCACTTGCTCACCATCCACCAGTACCGGCACCTTGTCGTGATTGGCAAACGCGATAGCGTCTTTTTCGAGAAACCGCCAGGGCTGGGTGGTAAATGAGAGGCCTTTATGGGCCAGCGCCATGCGCACTCGCCAGCAGAAGGGCGAAAAACGTAGTCGCTCGTCGCGACCACACAGATCATAGAGTTTGATTGCCACCGTCATCGTCTCCTTGTTGCTGTTGGTCATAGTGGTAGGACACCTTAACCCGACAATGGCCGCAAGTCTTCCACGACGCAAGCGCCTGCGATTAGCGGTGCAGTACTGACCCTCGACAGGCTAACCCTACTGTCTATTAGTCTAATGAGTAGCGCTCGATATCTTCTTAACAATTCTCCATAAAAAATAATATAAACAGCTACTTAACGAACAACAACAAGATTACAACATGACATCAGGACTGATCGTTATTGGTCATACCAATTTTCCACCAGTAGTCATCGTATCGGTAGCGCCGTATCTTTCGTTCTGACATCTAATGCCTTAAATACGGCGCGTCATTATTGTGGAGCACAACGGTTAATAACAAGGAGTCGAGTTCTTCCCATGAATGAATCATTTCTTGCCCTTCTGGCATTCACACCGCTGTTGTTAGCGGGAATATTGCTCATTGGCTTTAAAATACCCGCCAAGATCGCCATGCCCATCGTCTTCCTGGCGGCGGCCATTATCGGCCTGACCGCCTGGGACATGTCTTTGTCACGGATAGTTGCTTCGACGATCCAGGGGCTGATCCAAACGGCAGGGCTGTTGTGGATTATTTTCGGCGCGATCCTGCTTCTCAATACGCTCAAGCACTCGGGCGGTATCACTGCTATTCGTAACGGCTTTTCGGGTATCAGCCCCGACCGCCGCGTCCAGGCGCTGATCGTTGCCTGGCTGTTTGGCTGCTTTATTGAAGGGGCGTCCGGCTTTGGCACCCCCGCCGCTGTAGCCGCACCGCTGATGGTCGCTCTGGGATTCCCGGCGCTGGCGGCAGTTGTGGTCGGCATGATGATCCAGTCCACGCCCGTCTCCTTTGGCGCCGTGGGCACCCCGATCGTCGTCGGCGTGGGCAGTGGTCTTGACCGTGCAGGCATCACCTCTGAACTGGAATCCGTGGGGTCAACCTGGGATATCTTCTTCCAGCAGGTAACCAGCGGTGTGGCGGTCACCCACGGTATTGTCGGCATCCTGATGCCGCTGATTCTGGTCACGATCATGGTGCGTTTCTTCGGTGCCAACAGGTCGTGGAAAGAAGGCCTGTCGATTGTGCCCTTCGCCATCTTTACGGGTATTTCATTCGTCGTTCCGTATATGCTGGTGGGCGTGTTCCTGGGGCCAGAGTTTCCGTCCATGATCGGTGCGATGGTGGGTCTCGCAATCGTCGTACCGGCAGCACGCAAAGGCTTTCTGCTGCCCAAGGACACCTGGGACTTCCCCGAGTCGACCTCATGGCCCGACGAGTGGATCGGCAACCTGCAGATCAAGCTTGAAGACGTTGTCGGGCAGGCACCGATGTCGACCTTCAAGGGCTGGGTGCCTTATGTGCTGCTGGCTGTCTTCCTGGTGGCGTCGCGCACCATTGAGCCGCTGCAAGCGGCACTGACCTCGTTGAGCCTGAGCTGGTCGAATATCCTCGGCGAGGAAGGTATCAGCGGCAGTATTCAGCCGCTCTACCTGCCGGGCGGCATCATTCTGGCAGTGGTGGCCGTCACCTTCTTTATTCACCAGATGAATGCCCGCAAGATGAGCGCGGCACTATCTGAATCCACCAAAACCATTTTTGGCGCGGGCTTCGTACTGATTTTTACCGTGCCGATGGTACGAATCTTGATCAACTCAGGGGTTAACGGTGCTGATATCGCGTCCATGCCGGTGATGATGGCGCAGGCCGTTGCCAGCGGCGTGGGTGATATCTATCCGTTCTTCGCACCAGCTGTGGGTGCCATGGGCGCCTTTATTGCCGGTTCGAACACCGTGTCCAATCTGATGCTGGCCGAGTTTCAGTTCAGTGTCGCGGAAACCCTTGGCCTGTCCACCGCCATGATGGTGGCACTGCAAGCCGTTGGGGCAGCCGCCGGTAACATGATTGCGATTCACAACGTGGTCGCTGCGTCGGCAACGGTTGGGCTATTAGGCCGCGAAGGGGCTACCATTCGTAAGACGATCCTGCCGACGATCTATTACCTGGTCGCCACAGGCTTGATCGGCTTGATTGCCTTTTATGTACTGGGTGTTACCGACCCGCTTGTCGGGTCGTAATCCTCAACCCCATGACGTCGCCGGGGGAAACCTCGGCGACATTATGCAAAAGCTTTCCACCATCATCAGGATGGATTTATGGAAATCTTTTCCATAACATAGAGCCACGGACTTCCCACGCTCTCCTCATCTTCAGGAGCTATCATGAACATCCTCTTTGATGAGCGCCTCGATGGCGAACTGGTTCGCCGCGATAAAACCGAGGTGTTGACCGACCTGCAGCAGGCAGTGCCTTCGCTTACCTTACTCCACCGCGAAGAGGATCTTCGACCGTTTGAGTGCGATGGCCTGGCGGCTTACCGGATTTTGCCGATGCTGGTGGCGCTACCCGGGACCCTTGAAGAAGTGGAAGGGTTGCTCAAACGCTGCCACGCTCTCGGCGTGCCGGTGGTCACGCGCGGCGCGGGCACCGGGCTTTCCGGGGGCGCGCTGCCTCTGGAACGCGGCGTGCTGCTGGTCATGTCCCGCTTCAATCAGATTCTCAAGGTCGACCCCGAAGCGCGCCTTGCAAGGGTGCAACCCGGCGTACGCAACCTGGCGATCTCCGAAGCCGCCGCCCCCTATGGGCTTTACTACGCCCCCGACCCGTCGTCACAGATCGCCTGCTCGATTGGCGGCAATGTGGCCGAGAACGCTGGCGGCGTGCATTGCCTGAAATACGGCCTGACTGTTCACAACGTGATGCGCGTCGACATACTGACCATCGAAGGTGAACGCATGACACTGGGCGCCGAGGCGCTCGATGCGCCAGGCTTTGACCTGCTCGCGCTGATGAACGGTTCTGAAGGCATGCTCGGGGTCGTCACCGAAATCACCGTCAAGCTATTGCCCAAGCCGGAAACCGCCAAGGTCCTGATGGCCAGCTTCGACGACGTCGAGAAAGCAGGTCGCGCAGTAGGCGATATCATCGCCGCAGGCATTATTCCCGGCGGCCTGGAAATGATGGACAAGTTGGCCATCAAGGCTGCCGAGGATTTCGTCAAGGCGGGCTACCCGCTGGATGCCGAAGCCATTCTGCTGTGCGAACTCGACGGCGTGGAAGCCGATGTGGACGACGACTGCGACACCGTTCGCCGCGTGCTTATCGACGCCGGGGCCACCGACATTCAGCAGGCCCGCGATGAGGCCGAACGCGCCAAGTTCTGGGCGGGCCGCAAGAATGCCTTCCCGGCGGTTGGCCGGATGTCGCCGGATTACTACTGCATGGATGGCACTATTCCGCGACGAGAATTGCCAAGGGTGCTCAAGGGCATTGCCGCGCTGTCCGAAGAAAGCGGCCTGCTGGTGGCCAATGTGTTTCACGCCGGCGACGGCAATATGCACCCGCTGATTCTGTTCGATGCCAACAAGGAGGGCGAACTGGCGCTGGCGGAAGATGTCGGCGGCAAGATACTGGAATTGTGCGTGGCCGCTGGCGGGTCGATCACCGGCGAGCATGGCGTAGGCCGGGAAAAGATCAACCAGATGTGCAGCCAGTTCCAGCCCGACGAGCTGACCGTTTTTCATGCCTTGAAAGCGGCGTTTGACCCGCTGCGGTTGCTCAATCCGGGCAAAAATATTCCTACTCTGGCGCGCTGCGCCGAGTTCGGCGCGATGCACGTCCATAACAACGAATTACCGCATCCTGAACTGCCACGTTTCTAATGCGCCAGGTAAAGACCCTGACTAGGAAAGACCATGACTAACACCGTGACTCACACTACGGATGGCGACATCGCCGAGGCGCTGTGCGACCAGGTCCGCGAGGCCCACGCCTCACGCACACCGTTGCGCATTGTCGGCGGCGACACCCGGGCCTTCTATGGCCGCCCGGTGGAAGGCCAAGCGCTCAACCTTGCCGGTCACAGCGGCATTGTCGACTATGACCCGGTCGAGCTGGTGGTCACCGTTCGCGCCGGTACCCGGTTAAGCGCACTAGACGCCGAATTGGCCAAGAACCATCAAATGCTCGCCTTTGAGCCGCCTGCCTTTGGCGAGGCCAGCACCATTGGCGGCGCTGTGGCTACCGGGCTTTCCGGCCCACGCCGGCCCTGGGCAGGCGCCGCTCGCGATTTCGTTCTCGGCACACGGGTCATTACCCAGGAAGGCAAACTGCTGCGCTTTGGCGGCGAGGTAATGAAGAACGTCGCCGGTTACGATTTCTCCCGCCTCATGGCAGGCGCACAAGGCACGCTGGGCGTGCTGGCCGATATCTCCTTCAAGGTACTGCCGTTGCCCAGCGCCAGCCACAGCTTGCGCCTGTCAATGGGTATCGACGATGCGCTGAAGAAGCTCGCCGAGCTTGGCCGTCAGCCGCTGCCGATCACGGCCGCTGCCTGGCATCAGGACGAGCTTTTTATCCGCCTGGAAGGTGGTCATAGCTCGGTGAAAGCCACGCGTGAACGCCTGGGCGGTGACGACCTTGATGCCAGCTTCTGGCAGCAGTTGCGCGACCATCAGCACGCGTTTTTCACCCCAAATGAAGGCCAGGTACTGTGGCGGCTGTCGCTGCCACCCAACACACCGCCTCTGGCGTTGGGTACCGACGACGCTGATATGTTCTACGATTGGGGCGGTAGCCAGCGCTGGGTGAAGACATCGCTGGATGCCGATACGCTTCGCGATGCCTGCCATACCGCCGGTGGCCACGCCACCTGCTATACCCCCTATGCGCAAGGTGGCACGCAAAGCCCCTTTACGCCGCTGCCCAGCGTGGTGGAAAAATACCACCGCAACTTGAAAGCGGAACTAGACGCCCACGGCATTTTTAACCCGGGACGTCTCTATGCGGCGTTTTAATCAGGAGAGCTGACATGCAAACGCAGTTTACCGATGCCGACCTTGAAAAGCCGCACATCCAGGAAGCCGACCGCGTGCTGCGCACCTGTGTGCACTGCGGCTTCTGTAACGCCACCTGCCCAACCTATCAGTTGCTGGGCGATGAGCGCGACGGTCCTCGTGGTCGCATCTACTTGATGAAGGAGCTACTTGAGAGTCGTGATGACGACGATCAGGTCACCGAAGAAACCCGCCTGCACCTGGACCGCTGCCTCACCTGCCTTAACTGCGAGACCACCTGCCCGTCAGGCGTGGAGTATCACAAGCTGCTCAATATTGGCCGGGCCGAAATTGAGCGTCGCGTACCGCGACCGGCTGCCGAGCGGGCGCAGCGTTATGCACTACGCAAAATGCTGGTCGAGCCGCAGCGTTTCAAGGCACTGCTGGCGCTGGGCCAAACTTTCAAACCCCTGGTACCCGGCAAGCTACGCAGCAAAATGCCGGGCGCGCCAGTCGACGCGGGTCAGCGGCCGAGTACCCAGCACAGTCGTCAGGTATTGATGCTGGAAGGCTGCGTCCAGCCAGGTCTATCGCCCAACACCAATGCCGCCACCGCAAGGATCCTCGACCGTTTGGGCATCAGCGTGACGCCGGTATCCGAGGTGGGCTGCTGCGGCGCGATCGACTTCCACCTCAATGCCCAGCAAGCTGGCCTCGCCCGTGTGCGGGCCAATATTGACGCCTGGTGGCCACACGTTGAGCAAGGTGCCGAAGCCATCGTGCAAACCGCAAGCGGCTGCGGCGCCTTCGTCAAAGAGTATGGCGAAATGCTCAAAGACGACCCGGACTATGCCGACAAGGCCGAGAAAATCAGCGCCCTGGCAAAGGACATCGTCGAAGTGCTGCGTGACGAACCGCTTGAGTCACTGGATGTGCAAGCCAGCCAGCGGCTGGCGTTTCACTGCCCCTGCACGCTGCAGCACGCTCAGAAGCTCAACGGCGCGGTTGAAGGTGTGCTGACCAAGCTTGGCTTTGCACTGACTCCGGTGCAGGATGCTCACCTATGCTGCGGCTCGGCGGGCACTTATTCGATCACCCAGCCTGAACTGGCGACCCAGCTACGCGACAATAAACTCAACGCTCTGGAAGCGGGCAATCCGGAAATGATTGTCACCGCCAACATTGGCTGCCAAACCCACCTGGCCGGTGCCAACCGCACGCCGGTACGCCATTGGGTGGAAATCGTCGACGCTGCGTTACACTGATTCCACACATCACATTACCCCGTGCCAAGCGAATGGCACGGGCATGTTTAACGGCAAACCAACCAAAGGACCACCTGATGCAAACTAAAGCTGTCTTATCCCAAGCAGACGTTACCCACGTACTTGATGCCGCCCAAAAAGAAGCCGATAGCAATGGCTGGGCGGTGACCATCGCCGTCGCTGATGATGGTGGTCATCTGCTTGCCCTACGCCGCCTGGACGGCGCGGCGCCCTTCAGCGCCGATGTGGCCACCCAGAAAGCACGCAGCGCGGCGGTAGGTCGCAAAGAAACCCAGGTCTTTGAAGAGATGATCAACGGCGGCCGTACCGCCTTTGTATCCGCACCACTTCAAGGGCTGCTCTCCGGCGGCGTGCCGATTATCGTCGACGGCCAGGTGGTCGGCTCGGTAGGTATTTCCGGCGTCAAACCGGACCAGGACGTTCAGGTCGCCAAAGTGGGCGTGGGTGCGATTGCCTGAGTTAGCGGCTGTATAAAGCACATACGAAAAACCCCGGATCGATGATCCGGGGCTTTTTTAAATTCGTTCGGTATAAAACCGATAATTCTGGCTGCTGGAGATAAAAGCTGCGTAATGGCGGACCGGACGAGACTCGAACTCGCGACCTCCGGCGTGACAGGCCGGCATTCTAACCAACTGAACTACCGGTCCGCATACGACAAAACATGGAAAACAAACGAAAAAGTGACGATGGCGGACCGGACGAGACTCGAACTCGCGACCTCCGGCGTGACAGGCCGGCATTCTAACCAACTGAACTACCGGTCCGCTGTATCGCACTGCTAACGCTAGGTGCTTTCCTTACTGCAACGTTTCCAGGCCATCAAGAGATGGTGGGTGGTACTGGGTTCGAACCAGTGACCCCCAGCTTGTAAGGCTGGTGCTCTCCCAACTGAGCTAACCACCCGCTGGTCACGTGGCGCTGCATTCTACAGTAGATGCGAAGGAAGTCAACAGACTATGTCGAAATACTGCGTCCAGATACGGTCCTTACAACGACAGTTTCCAACGCAATTTTCCAGACGCCTCACTGCGGCGATTGAGCGCGCACGAAGGATGCCCCATGAGCCGCTGCCTCGTCAATCAAAATCGTCTGATCAAGCCCCGATGCCCGGCGGGGTTTGAAGTCGTGATCGCCATCGGTCAACCAGGTCACGCGGGCATTATCCGGTAGCGCATACCCCGCGACTTCATCACGATTCCCCAGCGGATCGCGCTCGCCCTGAAGTATGAGCGCCGGCACCGGCACCTTCGACCAGTGCGCCAGGCGCAGTCTGTCGGGCGCTTTGGGGGGATGAAAGGGATAACCGGCAATCACCAGCCCGGGGCAAGGCTGCTCGCTTGCCAGCATACTCGCCACACGGCCCCCCATGGATTTACCCCCCAGCCATAGCGGCTTGATCGTTAGCGGCGACAGGCAGGCATACCAACGCGCCAGTTCAGCAACGCTCCGTTCGATGGCGGGCGGTGGGCGGCGTTTGCCCGTCGCCTGCATTTGCTGCATGTAGCCCAGATCAAAGGTAATCACCTGCAGCCCCCTTCGCGCGAGTGCACTGGCAAACTGCTGCATGAAGGCCGAACGCTGCCCGGCACCCGCTCCATGAGCGAGCAGTAGGCAGCCGAGGTCTGCCTGGCCATAAAGCCTGAGCGGCCCCAGGCCCTCCCGCCAAAAACAGCCTTCGGCCTGCTCGGCGACCGCTTCAGCCAGCAACTGCTGGCTGACGACTTTTTCCTCTGGCCATTGCGCGTCCAACTCACCCCTCCTGTGTCGCTTGTCGGTAACGGGCTTTTCCTTGACGTGGCTCAACGTTGCCTCGTGCGGCACTCGCTACCATGAATCAATACTCAGTCTGGAGCCCTGCCTCATGCCTGCCCCTATTCATTCAGCGCCTGGTAATCCACTCGCGTCGCCGGTGTGGGCCCCTGACCGCCTCCATCGCTATGCGAAAAGCGGACCGCGCTATACATCCTACCCGACCGCGCTATCCTTTGACGCGACGTTCACTGCCGACGAGTTTAGCGCGGCACTGCAACGCAGTAACGAAGCTCAACGGCCACTATCACTGTATGTGCACGTCCCCTTCTGCCGCAAAGTCTGCTTTTACTGTGCGTGCAACAAGATCGCGACCAAAAACACCGCGCTCGCCGCGCCCTACCTCGCAAGGCTCGACACGGAAATGGCGCTGACAGCGCAGCATCTGGATACCCGACGCCCGGTTGAACAGCTCCACTGGGGCGGTGGCACACCGACGTTTCTGACTCTCGATCAAATGAGCGAACTGGTGGATAAGCTGGATGCGCACTTCGGGCTTTCAGACGCCCCTGAGCGCGACTATGCCATCGAAATCGACCCTCGCGAAGCCGATGTGCTGACGCTGCGTCATCTACAGTCACTGGGTTTCAATCGCTTGAGCCTGGGCGTACAAGACCTCGATCCACGGGTTCAAAAGGCGATCAATCGCCCCCAGCCGCGGGCGCTAACCGAAACGTTGATGGAAGAAGCCCATCGACTGGGCTTCCGTTCGTTAAACCTCGACTTGATTTACGGCCTGCCCAGACAAACCCCAGACAGCTTTGCACAAACCCTTCGCCAGGTGATCGAGCTGAACCCCGCACGCCTGTCGGTCTTCAATTACGCCCATTTGCCCCAGCGATTCCCTCCACAGCGACGGATCCTTGATGCCGAGCTACCCAGTCACAACGAAAAGCTGGCGATGCTGCGCATCACGATTGAATTGCTCACAACCGCCGGCTACGTGCATATCGGCATGGACCATTTTGCCCGCCCTGATGACAGCCTGGCCATCGCCCAGCGTCACGGTACGCTACAACGCAACTTTCAAGGTTATTCCAGCCACGCCCAATGCGACCTTATCGGCCTTGGGGTCTCCGCCATTTCACGCCTGAATGACAGCTACGCACAAAACAAAAGCACGCTTGAGCACTACGAGGCGGCGATTGACCAAGGGCAACTGGCCACACAACGCGGCATACGGCTATGTCGAGACGACCTGCTTCGCCGTGAAGCCATCGAGCGTTTAATGTGCGATATGCGGCTCGACTTGTCAGCGCTCAGTGAGCGCTGGCAGGTCGATGCGCGAGATTATTTTCAATCGGCCTTGAACGCCCTGGAGCAGGCGCAACACGACGGCTTGATCGATATCCGCGGCAGTTTACTGGAGGTGACGCCTGTCGGACGCCTGTTAATACGCCACCTGGCCATGGCCTTTGATGCACGCTTGCTTTCTCAAACCGACAACCACTACTCGAATATTGTTTAGCAGTTGTTATTCATGGGCACACGCTTCCATAATGAACATACGAATTCTCTTTTGGAGACTCTTATGCTGGAAGCCCCGCAACGGCGGCGCGCCGTCCTGCACGAAGCACGCTGCCAGACCTGCAGCTTGAGTTCGCTGTGCCTGCCGCTGGCACTGGAGCTTGAGGATATCGATCAATTTGACGCGATCATTCGGCGACGCGCCCCCCTCAAGAAAGGAGAGCATCTGTTTCATCAGGGGGATGCCTTCAACAGTGTCTATGCGGTGCGCTCTGGTAGCCTCAAGCAGGTCACCAGCGAAGGTGGCGGGCATGACCAACTGACCAACTTTTACCTGCCCAGTGAATTGGTGGGGCTTGATGCTATCGATGAGCCGCACTACCCCGGCAGCGTAATCGCCCTGGAAACCACCACTGTGTGTGAGATTCCCTTTGACCGCCTTGACCAACTGTCTGAGAAACTGCCCGAGTTACGCGGCCAGATATATCGCAGCATGAGCAAAGAACTGCGCAATGACCGGCGAATGATGCGTCTGCTATCGGGCAAGACCGCTGATCAGCGATTGGCAACCTTCCTGGTCACGCTTTCCGATCGCTTCCGTCGCCGGGGTTACTCGCCCTATAGCTTCCGTCTTTCCATGCCCAGGGCTGATATCGGCAACTACCTGGGCCTTGCCGTTGAGACCGTCAGCCGGATTGTCAGTCGCTTCCAGTCACAGGACGTGGTCGCCATTTCCGGTCGTGAGGTAAACATTCTCGACATGGCGAAGCTTCAACGGCTCGCCGAAGAAGAGCCTGCTTAACCGACGTTGAGCGCCTGAATACGCCCCGCCCTCAATTCCGCCTGCTTGGCCTCCAGCCCGGCAAAGTCGAACAGGTCGCGGTCGGCCAGCTGTGAAGGCGCGACGTTGGTGACGGCCTTGAACATGCTTTCCAGGCGGCCAGGGTGTTTCTTGTTCCATTCGGCCAACATTTCCTTGACCACCTGGCGCTGCATATTGGGCTGGGAGCCGCACAAGTTGCAGGGGATAATGGGAAACGCCATCAAACGCGCGTACTCGGCAATATCCGCTTCTTTGCAGTAGGCCAGCGGCCGGATGACGATATTCTTGCCATCGTCGGAGAGCAGCTTGGGCGGCATTGATTTCAAACTGCCACCGAAAAACATGTTCAAAAACAGCGTTTCCAGGATATCTTCCCGGTGATGCCCCAGGGCAATCTTGGTCGCACCGATTTCCTCGGCAAAGCCATACAGCGACCCGCGCCGCAAGCGCGAACACAGCGCGCAGGTGGTTTTGCCTTCGGGGGTTTTCTCCTTCACCACCGAATAGGTATCACGTTCCAGAATGTGGTAGTCCACACCGCGTTGCTCGAGATAGGTCGGCAGCACATGCTCGGGAAACCCCGGCTGTTTCTGGTCCATGTTGACGGCTATCAGCGAGAAGTTGACCGGTGCGTTGCGCTGCAGGCTGAGCAGCATTTCCAGCATGGTATAGCTATCCTTGCCACCGCTCAGGCACACCATGACGCGGTCACCTTCGTCGATCATGCGATAGTCGATAATCGCATTGCCCGCTTCACGGCGGAGCCGCTTTTGCAGCTTATTGAACTCGCGTTTTTGTCTGACATCTTGGGACTCCGAAGTGTCAGCCGCTTCGGATAAGCTGGATGTCGCGTCGGCAGTCGCCAACGCTGGGTCAAAATGAACAGGATCATGTTGCATGGTAATAGCACTGCCGATGGTAAGAGAAGCAGCAGTTATTCTAGCAACTCACAGCGCAATGACCCAATCGCAGGCCGCTATGAAACAGTATCTACCTCGTTACGCTGCAGACGAAGGTACAAGAGCGCGCTGGCTGTGGCGTCTTCCAGTGCCCGCTGAGGCGTCTTACTGGGCACTTGCCAGCAGTCAAGCGCACGCGCCAGCTCGGCCGCGTGTTCCGCCTGGGGATGTAGACGACGCAGATGGCGCTGATGCAGCTTGGTAACATCCACCCGGGCATTGGGCAGGCCAAACCCCAAATGATGGCGAAGCGCCTGCTCAAGCGGGGCGAGACGCTGGTCGAGTTGCCAGCCAATGATTGGCCGATTACCGATAAACTCAACCAGCGAGCGCAGGCTTTCAATGTTCAACGGTTTGGTCGCCTCGACGCTATACAGCAGTTGATGGCGCCGCTCGGCGGCATCACTTCCGCACGCGTCTTCAATGAGCGCTGCCACCCAGGCACGACTGGTCAGCACCTGATGCTGGCGCAGTGTGACCGCTGCTACGCTCATGACGCCATGGTGAGCAAAGCATGCCAATGCCACCAGCTCATTGCCCAGGTAGGGCTGGAAGAGCCATGCGTAGGGAGAAGCTGCATAACGGCGGCGCTCGCTTCCTCTGCGCAGCATGCCGCCAAGCCAAGCGAAAGGGGCGTCCAGATAGTGTCGACTGATCACGAATACTCCAAATGGTAACGATGCGAGAGACGCTGCTTGAAATCCTTGACGATATGCAGCGCTTCGCGCAGTAAATCGCGCTCCAACGACGATAATTCCTGCACCACGACGCGGTTGGATCGCTCCTGTTGGTCACCGGAGCCGTCGTTGGTAATGTCGTCCAGTTGCTGTTTGAGCCGCAACTCGCTAAACAGCGCCAGGGCTTCGCCAAGGTCATCGGCAAAACGACGGTTGAGTCGCCCGTCCTCTGCCAGTGCATCCAGACGCTCAAATGTCGAGGTGGCATGAATACGCCGTTCAAGCGCCAGTGTACGAACACCATGGACAATGGGAAAAATGCCGCCTTTCTTGATATCGATACCGTGCTGGGGCTTCTTTAGCGAACCGAACAGCGTCAGCGGCGTGGAAAAGCGCAGCGCGGTGCGGGCGAAGTAAGACAGCAGCAACTCATCCCGCGAGCAGCGCTCGAACAGCTCTTCGCGCACGCTTTCCAGCAGGCTCGGATTGCCCGCCACGCCGTGGGAATCAAGCATGATGGCAAGTTTCATCAGACTGTCGCCGTCCCGCGCGCTGGCCCAGCGCGCAATGCGCCCTTTCCATTCACTCACCGTGGCGACCCAGTCCGGGTTCGACACCATGATATTGCCCGGGCACGGCGGATACCCCAGCTCGATCAGGGTCGAGGTAAGCCGTTGCATGTCGTCGTGCACCGCGGTCCAGTCTGCATCATCGGCCAGAATCAGCCCATTATCCTGATCGGTCTTGAGAATTTGTTCGCCGCGCCCCTCACTGCCCATGACCATCATGCAGCTGTCTTGGTGGTGCGCCGCATCAATCGTGAACTCCCAGGCCTTGCTCATGATGCGACCGTTCAGTGCCGCCAGCAGATCCATCGCAAAACGCAGCTTCACACCCTGGGCCATCAGCGCGCTGACCAATTCGGGCGTGCGGTGGCTGGCAGTTGCCAACTCGGTCAAGTCATGGGCCTGTTCAACCTGGAGACTGACCACATAACTGCGACTGGAGAAATAACTCAGCACATCGGTCAACTCGACGACGCCGACGACCTGTTTATCGTCCACCACCACGACACGCGTTACCTTGTGACGCGTCATGCTGACCAGCGCTTCAAACAAGTATTGATCGGACTTCACCGTCACCAGGGTATATTGGGCGATATCGGCAAGCGCCGTGGTCACCGGGCGCTGCGACAGCACAATGGCATTGAGCAGGTCGGTCTTGGTCACCATACCCGTCTGGCTGGAGGCATCGACCAGCAAACTGTCGGCATGGCTGTCGCTGAGCGTGCGCACGGCCTTGTCGATATCCGCGTTGGCAGGCAGAAGAAGCGGTGCGCGCATGCATTCGCTGACGCGGGCCAGCATGAAGCCCGCCATCGTCACGCCGCCTTCGGCGCGCTTTTCGGTCAACAGGCGAGCTTTATGGGCCAGTGACTGGCGGAAGAACTGGCTAAACTCGGGGTACTTCTGACACAGCGTCTTGAATAACGCTTTGGGCATCAGGTAACAAAGGCATTCCTGCTCCGCTTGAAAGCGGTAGCGGCTTTTACCGTTCAATATACTGATTGCGCCAAATAAGTCGCCTGCCGTGTAGTGCCCGATACGTGACATGGATGACGGCAAGGTAGGGTCCAGTTCAGCGACCTCACCCCTGTGGATCAAATAGACGTACTCGCCAGCCTGGCCTGTCTCGACAATAATATCGTGGCGTTCAAAATAGGCGAGGTCCATGCCACGACGCACGTGATCCTTGCCCTCGTCATCCAGCAGTGAAAACGGGGGCTGGGAAAGGTCTACATCTACCATGGGCATGACCTCATTAGAATAATGCGGAGTCAGATAACCTGACGGTCTCAACTACATCTCACAACCACTCTTCTCAACCAGTCTCTCAACTACTACTTTGGGTTATTGCGCTAATGTCTAATGCGCCTTATTTACGTTGTCGGCATGTCACTGACAAAACAAATCGTCCCTTTTAGACTTATTAAAAAAGCGGGCTTTCCATCTTCTGAACATAGCAAACATCGCCCTATACTCCCCACCTAGACCATCGTCCCATGCAGCTAATAAAACTTTGCACGATAGCGTCAAAAACCCACAAAAAGGCTCATTTTCAACTGATTGGATACCTTTTGTTCACCACCAAAGTTTATTGATACCAAAGTCTGGGATTTAATTTTTGCATTTATTGCCCAGTATTGTCAGTGAGTCATGCAGGGTAATCGCACGTCGTTGCACCACTCAAAGTCCTTCTTAGCCAAGTGACGTGTTAACGAACAGCTGATTCATGACATCACAAAAAGCGAGTGGATCTAAAACGTGCGATTGACCTGGTGGGTCAACCGCTATTCCGAGTGAACTTTCCAACCTAAAAAACACTAGTGGAGAGCAACACAATGGCAGACGACAAATCCAATGCTGCTGAATACTGGAAAGCCAACGTCCGTACCATTATTGGATGCTTGGCTGTCTGGGCATTCGTCTCATACGGCTGCGCTATTCTCTTTCGCCCGCTACTGGCCTCAATCCCTGTCGGTGGGACCGACCTGGGCTTCTGGTTTGCTCAGCAAGGGTCAATTCTCACCTTCATCGCCTTGATCTTTTTCTATGCCTGGAAAATGAACAAGCTCGACGAAAAATTTGGCCTAGGGGAGTAAGCCGGTATGAGCCAATTTGCAATCAACCTGCTCTTCGTAGGTGCCTCCTTTGCCTTGTATATAGGCATTGCGATCTGGGCACGTGCGGGATCGACAAAAGACTTCTATGTCGCTGGCGGCGGCGTCCACCCGATCACCAACGGGATGGCAACCGCCGCGGACTGGATGTCAGCGGCATCTTTCATTTCAATGGCGGGTCTTCTGGCCTCTGGTGGCTACGCCAACTCTACCTTCCTGATGGGCTGGACTGGCGGCTACGTCATTCTCGCCATGCTGCTTGCGCCCTACCTGCGTAAGTTCGGCAAGTTTACCGTTCCCGACTTTATCGGTGACCGCTTCTACAGCAACACGGCCCGTCTGGTAGCGGTTATCTGTTTGATCGTGGCTTCGGTGACTTACGTTATCGGTCAGATGACCGGTGCGGGTGTGGCGTTCTCTCGCTTCCTCGAAGTGCCCAACACCGCCGGCATCTGGATTGCGGCAGCGATCGTATTCCTGTACGCCGTTTTCGGTGGCATGAAGGGCATCACCTATACCCAGGTCGCGCAGTATGTCGTCCTGATCATTGCCTATACCATCCCGGCGGTATTCATTGCCATGCAGCTGACAGGCAACCCCATCCCGATGTTTGGCATGTTCAGCACGCATACTGAATCGGGTCTTCCGCTGCTGGAGAAACTCGATGACGTAGTGAACGCACTGGGTTTCCGGGACTACACGGCTGACGTCGACAACAAGCTCAACATGGTGCTGTTTACCCTGTCGCTGATGGTCGGTACCGCGGGCCTGCCCCACGTCATCATTCGCTTCTTCACCGTACCGAAGGTCGCTGACGCACGCTGGTCAGCCGGCTGGGCGTTGGTGTTCATCGCGCTACTTTACCTCACCGCACCGGCGGTTGGTTCCATGGCGCGCTTAAACCTCGCCACGACGATCTACCCGGAAATGGCAGGGCAAGTAGAAGACTATGACGCCGCTGCGGAACAGGCACTTGTCTACGAGGATCGCCCTGGCTGGATCCGCACCTGGGAAGAAACCGGCCTCATCAACTTTGACGACAAGAACAATGATGGTCGCATTCAGGTCTACAACGACAGCAATGAAGAATATGCCGAAATTGCTGAGTCACGTGGCTGGGAAGGGAGCGAGCTGACCGTCAATAACGATATTCTTGTACTCGCCAACCCCGAAATTGCCAACCTGCCCGGCTGGGTCATTGGCTTGATTGCAGCAGGCGGTATCGCCGCGGCGCTGTCGACGGCAGCCGGTCTTCTGCTTGCGATCTCGTCGGCCATCAGCCACGATTTGATCAAGACCATGATCAATCCCAAAATCACCGAGAAAGGTGAAATGTTGGCCGCCCGTATTTCCATGGCGGGTGCCATCCTGGTAGCAACGTACCTTGGCCTTAACCCACCCGGGTTTGCCGCGCAAACAGTGGCTCTGGCCTTCGGTATCGCGGGTGCCTCGCTGTTCCCCGCGTTGATGATGGGTATCTTCTCCAAGAAGATGAACAACTCAGGCGCCGTTGCCGGTATGCTGGCTGGTCTGGGCTGCACCCTGCTGTACATCTTCACCTACCTGGGCTGGCTGTTCATCCCCGACACCAACATGCTGGCCAACACCCAGGAAAACTGGCTGTTCGGCATTTCGCCGCTGTCCTTCGGTGCGGTCGGCGCAATGATCAACTTCGCCGTGGCCTTCCTGGTCTGCAAGGTGACCAACGAGCCTCCGCAGGAGATTCAGGACCTGGTCGAAAGCGTTCGCTACCCGAAAGGCGCTGGCGTTGCCGTTGACCATTAAGTCATAATCATCCCTTACCTGCCGACCCAAGGGTCGCAGGCTGTGGAATCGACCCGCCATCGGGCTTCCTCCGGGAGGCCCGATGGCTTTTTAGAAGGACGTATTATGATTTGGCATCTGATTGCCGCCATATTTGCAGGCTTGGCAGCGGCAGGGGTTGGCTTATTACTGCGCACGCTCAGCGGTAAGCGATTACCCAAATGGATTGTGCCCGTTTGCGGGGGGCTGGGTATGATCAGCTACCAGATCCATATGGAATATTCGTGGTTTGAGCATAAGCAGCAGCAGCTTCCCGACACCGCTGAGGTGATTTCCAGCGATACAAGTCAACAGGTCTGGCGGCCGTGGACGTTCATCTTTCCAGTGACGACCAAATTCAGCGTCGTCGACAGCGAGAACATTCAACTGGGTACCAGCGACGATGCGCGAGTGGCACAATTTATTCTTTATCAGTTCGAACGCCACTACACCGATGTGATTACCCACCATCCGTATGTACTCAATTGCGATAGCCGTGAACTGATTCCTCTCGAACCGGAAACCCGGGAGCCGCAAATCGATCGGATGCGTACGCTGCGCGATACTTCCCCGCTACTGAACAATGTATGCGATAACGCATAGTCATCCCTATCCCACGCCTGACGACAAATCTTATTTCGCCTAGAATGGTTCGCCTGACGAGTAGGTTCCAATGGCTTGAACGATAGGCATAAGGCGGGAGACAGCTATGTTTCATGGCGGACTGTTAGTCGCGGTATCACTTGTGTATATCGCGGTGCTATTCGCTATTGCCTGGTACGGCGACCGCCGCGCTCGCATGGTCGGATCAAGCCGCCGTCGCCCCATTATCTACAGCCTGGCACTGGCGATTTACTGCACCTCCTGGACCTTCTATGGGGCCGTGGGCCAGGCAGCGACCGCCGGATGGTCGTTTGCCAGTATTTTCGTGGGGCCCGTACTGACCTTTTTACTGTTCTGGCCCGTGCTTGCGAAAATGATTCGCGTGGCCAAGCATCAGAACGTCACCTCCATCGCCGATTTTATTGCCTCGCGCTACGGTAAAACGCAATCGCTGGCGGCGTTCGCCAGCCTTGTCGCCCTGGTCGGCACACTGCCCTACATAGCGCTGCAATTAAAGGCCGTCTCGACGACCTTCAGCGTGCTGACCGCCGAAGGCGACATGACCAACACGCCGCTGTTTGGCGATACCGCTTTTTATGTCGCCGTGGTGATGGCAATTTTTGCCATTCTGTTCGGGACGCGACATACCGACGCCACCGAGCACCACGAAGGCCTGATCCACGCTGTCGCCTTCGAGTCGATGGTTAAACTGCTCGCCTTCGTGGTACTTGGCGTGTTTGTCACCTGGGGCATGTTCGACGGATTGGGCGAGTTGATGGGCTACGCGGAGACCCAGCTGGAACTTCAACGCCAACTGGCCAATCAGGATTTCGGTCAAAGCTTCTGGGCTCAGACACTGCTGGCGATGCTGGCAATACTCTGCCTACCCCGTCAGTTTCACGTTGCAGTGGTTGAAAACACCCATTCCGATGATGCGACAAAAGCACGCTGGCTGTTTCCGCTTTACCTGATCGTGATCGCGTTTTTTGTCGTGCCGCTGGCCGCCGCCGGCTTGATGATGTTTTCCGGCTCATCGGTTGAGCCCGACACCTATGTGCTGGCGCTGTCCATGGCCTCCGGCCATGAGTGGCTCACCCTGCTGACGTTCATCGGTGGCTTTTCTGCCGCCACGGGTATGGTCATCGTTGCGGCCGTCGCCGTGTCGATCATGATCTCCAACGAGATCGTGATTCCGGCACTGTTCCGGTTGCGCTGGTTCGACACCAAGGCCCGCGATTATGGTCGGCTGGTGCTGCGTGCCCGGCGGCTGACCATCGTCGCCGTCTTGGCGATGGCTTACGGCTTCTATCAGATGATCGCCGAGTTCACATCGTTGGCGTCGATTGGCATGCTGTCCTTTGCGGCGGCAGCCCAGTTTGCCCCTGCGCTGATCGGCGGCCTGTACTGGAAGCGCGGTAACCGGCTGGGCGTCATCGTGGGCATGAATGCCGGCTTTGCCATTTGGGTCTACAGCCTGCTCATGCCCGCCATGATCAGTGCTGATGTGCTGCCGGCCGACTGGCTTGACGGTGGGCCCCTGGGGCTTGCATGGCTGTCGCCTACGGCGCTGTTTGGCCTGAACCTGGGCGACAGCTTCACCCATGGGGTGATGCTTTCCCTGGGGGTTAACCTGTTCAGCTATATCTTCATCTCCCAGGTCACGTCCCAGCGCGTGGTCGAGCGTATTCAGGCGTCGCTATTCGTCGATAGTGTTGAAACCCGCCAAACCTCGATTAACCGCCCCTGGACCGGAGCGACCACGGTGGGCGACTTGAAGGTGCTCTGTGAACGTTTCCTGGGTGCTGACCAAGTGGACCGCGCTTTTGAAGACTACGCGCGACGCACGGGGAAACCGCTGGATGACAGTACTCGAGCCTCTATCGATGTTATCCAGTTCACGGAGCGCTTCCTGGCCTCAGTGCTTGGGGCGTCTTCAGCGCGGATCGTGGTCAACTCCGCGCTGCAAGGCCGCGGCATCGGTATTTCCGACGTCATCTCGATTGTCGATGAAGCCTCCCAGGTGCTCGAATTCAACCGCGCGCTGTTGCAGGCCACCATCGAGAACATCAACCAGGGCATCAGCGTTGTCGATCAGAACCTGCGGCTGGTGGTATGGAATCAGCGCTACCTCGAGCTGTTTCGTTTCCCTGATCACCTCATCCGTGTAGGTGCGCCGATGGACCGCATTTTCCGCTATAACGCCCACAACGGCGAATACGGCCCCGGCGACCCTGAGGAACACGTCCAGCTGCTGCTCGACAACATCCGCGACGGTCAGCCCCACCGCTACGTCCGCTACCGCCAGGATGGCAGTGTGCTCGAAGTCCAGGGCAACCCGATGCCCGGCGGCGGTTTCGTCTATACCTATCAGGATATCACCCAGCAGAAACGCATCGAGGAAGCGCTGATCCGATCCGAGAACAATATCCGGATTTACACCGATAACGTTCCTGCCCTGATCGCCTATTTCGATAAAGAAGGACGTTACCTGTTCACCAACCGTGCTTATGAACAGGCCTTTGGTATTGATCGTAATGCCGTGATCGGCAAACGCTACGAAGACGTGCTGCCCACACGCCAGGCCCAGGAAAGAGCCCCCTGGGTGGCCCTTACCCTGGGCGGTGAACGAGTCAGCTTTGAAGTCGCCATGCAGATGAGCGACTCCATGCGCCACATGCTGGTGACCTATACCCCGCACTTCGGTGACAGCCAGTCCATCCTGGGCTTTTTCGCCCTTTACCAGGACATTACCGAACGCCGTCAGGCGGAAATCGCGCTCAAGGAAACCAACGAAACCCTGGAAGAGCGTGTCCGCGAACGCACCCAGGCGCTTTCCGAGGCCAATGCGGCGCTGCGACAGGAAAACCGCGTACGTGCCGAAGCCGAGCAGGCGCTACGCCAGGCAAAGCAGCTGGCCGAGGATGCCAACGCCTCGAAGACACGCTTCCTGGCCGCGGCCAGTCACGATCTGCTCCAGCCGCTGAATGCCGCGCGCCTGTTCACCTCGGCGCTGATGCAAAACGTCAGCGTGCCGGATACCCAGCGCACCATTGGCCATATCGATAATTCACTTCAAGCGGCGGAAGAACTCCTCAGCACACTCCTGGATATCTCCAAGCTTGACGCCGGGGCTCTGACACCGCGCCGCAGTCACTTTGCGCTGGCCGACATTTTTCGACCGTTGCGCGCCGAGTTTGAAGTGATGGCCGATGAGCGAGGGCTGGACCTGGTCGTGGTACCTACCCAGCAATGGGTCGACTCGGATCCGCAGATGCTGCGACGTATTGTGCAAAACTTCCTGTCCAACGCGATTCGCTATACCCAGGAAGGCCGTGTCTTGCTCGGCTGTCGCCGTCAGGGCGAGCGACTGGTGATTGAAGTCTGGGACAGCGGTCCAGGCATTCCCGACTCGAAGCTGAGCGAGATTTTCCAGGAGTTTCGTCGCCTGGACCAGGTGTCACGGCACAAAGAAAGTGAAAAAGGCCTTGGGCTTGGGCTTTCCATCGCCGATCGCATGAGTCGTGTGCTCGATCATCCGATCAAGGTCCGCTCATGGGAAGACACCGGCACTGCCTTCTCGGTCAGCGTTCCGCGCGTTGAAGCCAGCGAAACCCGCGTTGTCGACCAGGATCAGGGACCGCGTCGCACGGGTAACAAACTGGCGGGTACCCGCATCGTATGTATCGACAACGAAACGCTGATTCTCGAGGGCATGACCGCCATGCTCAGCGGCTGGGGGTGCGAGGTGTTCACCGCCACCAGTATCGGTGGCGCCAAATCGATCCTGCGCAACATGGACGGCGACCCGGATGCCATCCTGGCCGACTACCATCTGGACAACGAGGTCACCGGCCTGATGGCCCTGGAAGCCCTCAGCGAGCGCCTGACCAGCGCCGTCCCCGGCATCGTGATTACCGCTGACCGCACCGAAGCCGTGGCCGAGGAGGTCAAGCGCGCCGGGTATCAGTTGCTGCTCAAGCCCGTTAAACCGGCAGCCCTGCGTGCACTACTGACCCGCACACTTCAGGCCAGCCGGGCCAAACCGTGACCGTTGCAAGAACTTAAACGACGACGCCGCGCTCGTTATACAAACAGCGCGGCGTCGAATAAGGCGAACGGAGAAGGGTTACCCCAAGTGTCGTTATGACTCGACCTTGGGCGGCTCGACTTCCAGCTTCTGCGCTGCAATCACGGCTTGCGTGCGCGAGTGTACGCCCAGCTTGCGCAGAATAGCTGTCACATGCGCCTTGATGGTCGCCTCTGACACATTGAGCTCGTAGGCGATCTGCTTGTTCAGCAACCCTTCGGTGAGCATGTTGAGTACTCGGAACTGCTGCGGGGTCAGCGAGGCAATCGCTTCGGCAAAGCGCGATTCTTCTTCGCTGGTTTCTTCCAGAACGCCAGCCAATGCCTCGGGTAGCCACACCTCGCCCTGCAAAATCTCGCTGACTGCTTCAGCGATCAACTGCAGCGACGAGGACTTGGGAATAAAGCCTGATGCGCCATAATCGATGGCACGGCGCACGACGTAGGGCTCGTCGCTGCCGGAGACCACGGCCACCGGGATATCAGGCATTTGCCCACGTAGTTGGATAAGCCCCGAAAAACCGTGGGCGCCCGGCATGTGCAAATCCAGCAGAATGAGGTCAGCATCCGGGTGTCGGTTGACCACCTCCGTTGTCGCCTCCATGGTATCGGCTTCCACGATTTCTGCCTGCGGGGCCAGTTGGCGCAACGCCTGGGTGAGTGCTGCACGAAACAGCGGATGGTCGTCTGCGACGATAAACTTGTGGGCTACTGCCATGGATATTCCTCCGGTTCCTCAAGCAGCGGGGTTTGCTGCTGCCGCGACGCTAGGCTCATACGGTTAAAGCATGGTACCCCATGGGCTTCGCCATGCCCAAGCGTCATATGCACAATTTGTAATGGATTCTTCATCGCGCTGAACAAAGCAGTGCCGGCACGATGGCCGGCACTGATCGTCATGGCCCTTGGGAAGCAGGCCAACACTCAGCCTGTTCTTTATCACCTGCCCCATCGCGGCAACAACGGGGCCAAGTGAACGGGCTATTGATTTGCGCGATGTTCGATCAATTCATCCACTACCGAAGGATCGGCCAGCGTACTGGTATCCCCCAAACCGTCGCATTCATTGGCGGCAATCTTGCGCAGGATACGGCGCATGATCTTGCCCGAGCGGGTTTTAGGGAGGCCCGGCGCCCACTGGATGACGTCCGGTGAGGCAATGGGGCCGATATCCTTGCGCACCCACTGGGTCAACTCTTTTTTAAGCTCCTCTGTCGGGTCAATCTCATCGTTCAGGGTCACGTAAATATAGATACCCTGACCCTTGATATCATGAGGGAAGCCGACCACCGCAGCTTCGGCAACGGCGGAATGAGCTACCAGCGACGATTCGATCTCGGCAGTCCCCATGCGGTGGCCCGAAACGTTAAGGACGTCGTCAACCCGGCCGGTGATCCAGTAATACCCGTCTTCATCACGACGACAGCCGTCACCGGTAAAGTACATGTTGTCGTAGGTGGAGAAATAGGTCTGCACGAAGCGATCATGGTCGCCCCAGATTGACCGCGCCTGACCGGGCCAGGCATCCAGGATGACCAGATTGCCTTCGGTGGCGCCTTCGAGCAGGTTGCCCTCGTTATCCACCAGCGCGGGCTGTACGCCAAAGAACGGCTTGGTCGCCGACCCCGGCTTGAGCGGCGTCGCACCGGGAAGTGGCGAGATCATGATACCGCCGGTTTCGGTTTGCCACCAGGTGTCCACAATCGGGCATTTTTCGTTACCGATGACCCGGTAGAACCATTCCCAGGCTTCAGGATTGATGGGCTCACCCACCGAACCGAGCAGGCGCAGCGAATCGCGTTTGCTTGAGTCCATGACATTGTCGCCGTGGGCCATCAAGGCACGCACCGCGGTCGGTGCGGTGTACAGAATATTGACGTTATGCTTGTCGACGATGTCGCCCATACGGCCATGGGTCGGGTAGCTGGGCACGCCTTCAAACATCAGCGTGGTGGCGCCGTTGGCCAGCGGGCCATAGACGATATAGCTGTGCCCGGTAACCCAGCCCACATCGGCGGTGCACCAATAGACTTCGCCGTCCTGATAGTCGAAGACGTACTGGTGGGTCATCGCCGCAAAGGTCAGGTACCCGCCGGTGGTGTGCTTGAGCCCTTTGGGTGCGCCGGTGGAACCCGAGGTATAAAGAATGAACAGCGGGTCTTCCGCGCCCATCGCTTCGGGCTTGCATTCGGTTGACTGCTTGTCGACCAGGTCGCTAAACCACAGGTCGCGACCTTCTTTCCATTCAATCTCGCCGCCGGTGCGCTTGACCACCAGCACGTTCTGGCAGACGTCGGTGCCTTCCCGGGTCAGGGCGGCGTCGACGTTGTCTTTCAGCGGTACCTGCTTGCCACCGCGCACCGACTCATCGGCGGTAATCACCAGCTTGGAATCAGCCCCGATAACCCGCTGGGCCACGGCGTCGGGCGAGAAGCCGCCAAAGACGACCGAATGCACCGCACCGATACGCGCACAGGCCAGCATTGCCATGGCGGCTTCGGGAATCATCGGCATATACAGGGTGACCGTGTCGCCTTTACCGACCCCCAATTCCTTCAGGCCGTTGGCCAGCTGATTGGTGCGTTCGTAAAGCTCACGATAGCTGATGTGTTTGGAATCATTGGGATCGTCGCCTTCCCAGATGATCGCGGTCTGATCACCACGTTTTTCTAGGTGTCTGTCCAGGCAGTTGGCGGCAACGTTGAGCTGGCCATCTTCAAACCAGCGAATATCGACATTGTCACGCGCGAAGGAAGTGCTCTTGATCTTGGTCGGCGCCTTGATCCAGTCAAGCCGCTTGGCCTGCTCAGCCCAAAAGCCTTCCGGATCGTCTACCGACTGCTGGTACATAGCCTGGTAGGTGGCTTCGTCAGCCCACGCGTTGGCGGCGATATCCTCGCGCACCGGATAGACGTTCTGCTGTTCGCTCATGAAATTGCCTCTGTCCGTGGAAATGCACTCTCTGAAGGAATGTAGCCGATATTATTTTTTACGTTACCGGCACCACATAATGTCACCCTAGCATAAACCTCTCGGCCCGGCCTTCCCTTTAGACATTGGTATTAACGTTTTTAGCATTAATTACAATAACTTATAGCAAACAATCAGGACGTCATCCAGCACAGTAGACCAAGGTCTCAGCACAATGACGACATCGATAGCGACGACCTTTTACGACCAAAGCATGACGCCGTGGCGTCAACTGGTAATCTCGGCAACCGCACCGGTAGCGATAAGGGGCCGGTTGCGCACGCGCCACATTGAAGCGATGCGTTACCTTGGGCGGCAATCCAAACAGGTCTTGCATCACGGTTTTCCACTCGCGCCCATGGGGCTTCAAGCGGGTTCCATCGGCGAGGTGAAACACCAGCCAGTGGGCCATTTCATGAGGGATAACCTCGTCAAAAAACGCGCAGCGGTTTTCATCCAGCAGCACCGGGTTGAACCTTAATCCGCCGCGGCCAAGGTGCGCCTGCCCGGCAGAAGCACCGCGCAGGTCAAACCATACCCCAGGACACGGGAGTTCTGGATAGACCTCGCGGCAGCGCTGCCAAGCATGCTCGACGCGCTCGCGGGCAGCCTGGTGCAATGCGTCTGTCGTCAGGGCCGCAAGCGTTGCATCGGGCCAGGGGGGGAGTGGCGTGGTCGTCATTAGTGATAAACTAGCCGTCATTGTGTCATTTTGACTGTTTGTTTCCGCTGCTCATTGATGAGGCTCCTTATGCCAGCGCGTCCCCATTCGCCCGAAGAGGCGACTCCGCCACAGCCGCTGCTTGACGATGAACAACTCGATAGACTGGACGACTTTCTCGCGTCGGACCGGGTCGATGAAGATGCTCTGGATTTGATTTCGGCGCATGGATTTCTGGTCGCACTGGCCGTGGGCCCCAGCGAAGTGCCGCCTACCCAATGGATCGCCGAGCTGTTCCATGGCGAACCCCGCTACGTCGACGAAGCGCAGCGCGACGATATTATCCACCTGCTCACGCTGCTACGCGATAATGCCATGGCGGTTCTCGAGCAGGGCGGCTTGCCTGAACTGCCTTTCGAACTGACCCTTGCCGGTATGCCCGCCGAAGAGACGCCCATCGGTGATTGGTGCGCCGGGTTCATGGAAGGCGTGTTCTGCGATGAGAGTGCCTGGTTCCGGGATGACGAAGAAACCGCGGCCACCCTGCTGCTGCCTTTCATGCTGCTGTCGGGGCTGTTTGACGACGAGCCCGATATGGCCGACATGGCTGGCGACCTCGAGCGCCAGGAAGCCCTGGTGACCCAGTTACCGGAGCTGGTGCTCGACCTTTACCTACACTACCGCGTGCCACCAGAAACCACCAAGCCCAAGCCGCGCCGTAAAACGCCCGCCAAGGGCAAACAGCGGCGATAAGTCACTTGAGCCGGGTCACCAGGGCATCCAGCAGTCCATAGACCCATTCCTTGGCGCGCTGCTTCCAGGGCCGCGCCGCCCAGGCGGCAGCGTCCACCTCCTCGCTGGCGGCGAAGTGGCCCTCGAAAAGCTCGCGCACTTGTTGAGCAAGGCCTGGATCCTCCACCTCCTGGTTCGCTTCGAGGTTCCAGTGCAGATTCCAATGGTCGAAATTGCACGACCCGATACTGACCCACTCGTCGGCCAGCACGAATTTAGCGTGGATAAATGTCGGCTGGAACTCATAGATACGCACCCCGGCCTTGAGCATCGCCTGATAAAAGCGCTGCCCGGCATAGCGCACGCCGGGGTGATCGTGCTGGGCCCCTGGCAATAGCAGTCGAACATCGACACCGCGCCTGGCGGCGCGCACCAGCCGTCGGCGCAAGGGAAACGTGGGCACGAAATAGGGCGTACACAGCCACAGTTGTTGCGTCGCCTGCCCTACCCGTTGATGCAGCGAATGACGAATGGCCTGGTAGCGATAGCCCCTCGCCGACATGACTCGCCCACGCACGCCGTCGGCAAGATAAGGCGGTTTGCGCTGAACGGGCAGCGGCTGGCTGCGCGCCTGCGACTTATCGGGGCGCGTCAGCCGTGACCGCCACAAACGTCTGAACAGGCCTTCCCAGTCCGCCACCACCCGACCTTCAACCCGCACCGCAATTTCGTACCAGGCATCGAGAAACTCATCGACCGCGCCAAAGCCGCCGGTGAACGCCAGTTCTCCATCGACCACCACGATCTTTCGATGGTCGCGACTCAAGTTGCGTGCCAGGGAGTGAAAGCCGAGCGGGTTAAAAATGCGCAGTTGGATGCCCGCGTTGACCAAGCGACGTCGGTCCTGGCTCGACAAGCCCATCGAGCCAAACCCATCCAGCAGCAGACACACCGTTACCCCACGATTGACCGCCTGGACGAGCGCCTCGCTAACCCGGTCTGCCAACCTGCCTGACTCCATCAGATAGAGCTCTACCAGCACATAATGCTGGGCATGATGAATAGCCTCGAGCATTGCAGGTAGAAACCGCGACGCTTCAGGAAGCAGGGTAAAGCGGTTGCCTTCGCACCAGATCGGCGACATTCCCCCCTCCTTGGTCCTCATTAGCGCGTCAGGGCGCGATGGACATACATATCGTAGCGACTGGTTTTGCCTTCCAGCGTGTGCTGGGGTGAAGGTCCGTCAATCGGCGGCGCCTTGCGTGGTCGCTTGACCACCACACGGTGAGTGGCCACATCCAAAGCCGCTTCCAGCAGGCGAGGCGCATCATCATCATCGCCCGCCAGCTCGCGAAACAGGCGCATCTCTTTTTTGACCAATGCGGATTTTTCACGGTGGGGAAACATGGGGTCCAAATGGACAACCTCGGGATTAAAGTCAGCGTCAGCCACCAGCGCGGCCAATGCCCCAGCGGCATCCCCATGGCGCAACGTCATACGTGCGGCAATGGGCGCGGTGTCGACCGAGTTGGCTGCACGGGCCAAACCATCGGCAAGCAGGGCGGCAATCGCCGGGACGCGCTCGATCATCAACACCGACGCCCCCAGGCTTGCCAGCACAAAGGCATCGCGGCCCAGACCGGCCGTGGCATCAACCACGTATGGGTCGCAACCCTTGTTCAGACCACAGGCCTTGGCCACCAACTGACCACGTCCGCCGCCAAATTGACGCCGATGAGCAGCCCGGCCCGCCACAAAATCAACACTGAGAGGTTTGCCGAACTGCCGCTCATCGCCGGTCAATACCAGTTGCCCATCACGGTAGGCAAGCATTAACCCGGCGGGCAGTTCACCGACATCGGGCAGTGTCATGCGGGCTTTTTCCACGCCACCTGGTTGCGCAGATAGACCGGCTGCACGGCGTGGGCTGGCTGCCCCAGACCAACCGCGAAGTCCCGGGCGGCCAGCCAGGCCATTTCCTCAGCACGCGGCTCCAGGTCGGTCAGGTGCTGCGTCATCGCCGCCTGCAAGGGTGCGCTGAACTGCTCCCAACGTGTAAAACCGGAACCGATACCGACCCAATCGGGTTCTTCGTCAGGCAGAGTTACCGCATCAGGCGCCATGACCGCCTCGGCACTTTGAAGGCGCAAGCTGTCGTGCAAACAGTGCCACGTCGCCACATAAACTTCTCCCATACGGGCATCCAGCGCGGTGACAACATGGCGCAAGTGATAGCGTCGGTGGGCCTGGAGTGCCAGCGCTTCGAGCGTGGAGATACCCAGCAACGGTCGATCCAGCCCAAATGCCAGGCCTTGCGCTGCCCCCGCTGCGATACGCAGCCCGGTAAACGAACCGGGGCCGCGACCGTAGGCAATCGCATCCAGCTGGCTTGAGGTAACCTGGGCGTCGCCCAACACCTCATCGACCATCGGCAACAGCCGCCGGGTATGCGCACGCGGTGTCATTTCAAAGCGCGCAACACACTCGCTGTGGTCGGCGTCCTGACGCAGCAAGGCAGCGGAGCAGGCACTTGAAGAGGCATCGAGGGCGAGAAGATATAGCGACATAGCGATTCAGCACTCGTGAGAAGTAGAGAGGCATTATACCTTTGCCTTGCGCATACGACGATGACCCGCACTTGGCGGGCCATCACGTATTGGCTCGTGCTTGCCTGGGGCGCCCTAACTCAGCGCTTCGGTGACCTGACGCGTAATATCATCCACGCTTCCAACCCCTTCAACGCGGTGGTATTGCGGTGCCGCCTCGGGGTCTTCCTTAGCCCACTGCTGGTAATAATCGACCAGCGGTGCCGTTTGATCATGATAAACCGCCAGCCGATTACGTACAGTAGACTCCTGGTCGTCCTCGCGCTGAATCAGCGCCTCGCCGGTCACGTCATCCTTGCCCGGCTCTTTGGGAGGATTGTGCTCCACATGATAGACCCGCCCAGACTCAGGGTGAACGCGCCGCCCCGCCAGGCGGTTAACAATTTCCTCATCGGGAACGGCAATTTCCAGCACGTGGTCAAGCTTGACGCCGCCTTCTTTCATGGCATCCGCCTGGGGAATGGTGCGTGGGAAGCCGTCGAACAGAAAGCCATTTTCGCAGTCGGGCTGGTTGATGCGCTCTTTGACCAAGTCGATAATGATATCGTCGGACACCAGGCCACCGCTGTTCATGATCTCTTTGACCTTGAGGCCCAGCTCACTGCCATCCTTGATCGCCGCGCGTAACATGTCGCCGGTGGAAATCTGGGGAATTTTATAACGCTCACAGATGAACTGAGCTTGAGTCCCCTTCCCCGCACCGGGGGCACCCAACAGGATTAAACGCATGGCTCTGCTCCTTGAATAATAGAAATGCAATAAATCAATCAGCCGACAATAACCGTGCCTCTAAGGCGACACAACTACCCAAAAGCCTGAAAGCATGGTTGTGAAGGCATTTTTTTAAATAAAATCAGCCAAGTGACGCCCAACCTGTACTTTGGTCGCCCTTGTGTTCAAACAAAGGAGGCCCAAACACGAGCGGCGCCCTGACGGACGCCGCTCGCAAGACCCTCCATTGCCACTTACAGCAGTAGACGGCGAATATCGGTCAGGACATCCGCAAGGAACGCGGTAAAGCGCGCTGCATCCGCTCCGTTGATCGCACGGTGGTCGTATGACAGCGATAGCGGCATCATAAGCCTCGGCTGGAAGGCACTGCCATCCCATACCGGCTTCATCTGGGACTTGGAAACACCCAGAATGGCCACTTCCGGTGCATTGACGATAGGTGTGAACGCGGTACCGCCAATCGAGCCCAGGCTCGAAATGGTAAAGCACCCACCGGTCATCTCGTCACGCTTGAGCTTTTTGGACTGCGCTTTCTTGCCAAGCTCAGCCATCTCCTTGGCAATCTCAATCAGGGATTTCTGGTCGGCGTTACGCACCACCGGGACCATCAAGCCTTCTGGCGTGTCCACCGCCACCCCGATATGCACATAGTTCTTCCATACCAGCGTTTCGCCGTCACCTTTCAGGCTGACGTTGAACTGCGGGAATTTGCGCAGTGCGAAGGCACAAGCCTTGACCATGAACGGCAGCGGCGTCAGCTTCGCGCCCTGGGCCTCGGCTTCTGCTTTCATGGACTTGCGGAAGTTCTCAAGCTCGGTGATATCCGCTTCGTCGAACTGGGTAACGTGGGGCACGTTGAGCCAGCTGCGATGCAAATTGGTCGCGCCCATCTTGAGCAGACGACCCATCGGCTTCTCTTCCACCTCGCCAAACTGGCTGAAGTCAACTTCCGGGATCGGCGGTATACCTGCGCCACCGGTGGCAGCGGGCGCTGCACCCGCCTGCGCTTTGCCCTGATTGGCAATGGCCTGTTTCACATAGGCCTGAACATCTTCTTTCAACACACGGTCTTTCGGGCCACTGGGCTTGACCAGCCCCAGGTCAACACCCAGTTCGCGTGCCAGCATGCGCACGGCGGGGCCAGCATGAACCAACTTGCCATCACGTGGCTTGTGCGATGCCATCTGCGCTTCGGGGCTGGGGGTGCCAGCAGGCGACTCGGCAGATTTGGCACTGGATGGGCTGGCGCTCTGCGGCTGGGCTTTTTCAGGGGCGGCCTTTTTCGGGGCTGCCTGCTTGGCACCCGCGACTTCAATATAGCCGATTACATCGCCTTCGGAGACCGTGTCGCCCTCTTTGACGGTCAGCTCAAGGAGCTTGCCTTTGTAGGGGCTAGGGACATCCATTGACGCCTTGTCGGATTCCAGCGTGATTAACGGGTCTTCTTCGTTGACCTCGTCTCCGGCCGCTACGCCAATTTCAATAATCGGTACGTCAGAGGAGCCGGACAGGTCCGGTACTCGAATCTCTTTGCGCGCCGGCTCACCGCTAGCAGCTTCTTCTGGCTCGTCATGCTGCTCAGCCGCCGCTTGTGGTTCGCTGCTGGCCTGGCTGGACGTCTGCTCGTCGGCCGTGTCTTCGGCGTCGTCGCCTTCACCGGCGATTTCCATTTGCCCAATGACATCGCCTTCAGAGACCGTATCACCTTCTTTCACGCTGAACGAAACGATCTTACCGGTATGAGGACTCGGCACGTCCATGGAGGCTTTATCGGACTCCAGAGTGATCAAGGTATCTTCGGCGTCAACTTCATCGCCTTCACCCACCGCGACTTCAATGATTTCGACGTTATCCGAGCCACCCAGATCGGGCACTTTGATATCCACGGTCTGCTTGCCGCCGGACGCCTTCTTGGCGGCAGGCTTCGAGGGTTCCGGCGCAGGTGCTTTGGAGGGGGCTTCGTCCTGCTGGCTGCCGGATGACTCAGCGGGAGAGGCGTCGCTTTCACCCCCGGCGTCGCCACCACCTTCGACTTCCAGCTCGACGATATCGTCACCTTCAGAGACGCTATCGCCCTCTTTGACCAGCACCTTTATGACCTTCCCCCCTTTCGGAGCCGGTACGTCCATGCTGGCTTTATCGGATTCGAGCGTGATCAGGGTGTCTTCTGCTTCAATGACATCGCCTTCCGACACCGCAATCTCGATGATTTCGACATCGGTATCACCACCGATATCGGGAACTTTGATGATTTCGCTACTCAAGGTCGCGCTCCTTTAAAATCGGATCGAGCCGGCGGGCATTTGCCCGCCGGGCAGCGGATCAGCTGGTCAGCGGGTTCGGCTTGTTGACATCGATGCCGTACTTCTTCAGGGCGTCACCGACAAGCTTGCGATCGATTTCACCACGGTCTGCCAGTGCGCGCAGCGCCGCGACAGTCACGAAGTAACGATCCACCTCAAAGAAGTAACGCAGCTTTTCGCGGGTATCGGAACGACCAAAGCCATCGGTACCCAGTACAGTGTAATCGTTCGGCACCCAGGCACGCACCTGATCAGCGTATAGCTTCATGTAGTCGGTAGACGCAATCACTGGCCCTTCACGGCCCTCCAGACACTTGGTGACGTGAGGCTTGTTGGCCTCGGCATCAGGGCTCAGGAAGGCTTCCCGGTCCAGCAGCAGCGCTTCACGACGTAGTTCATTGAAGCTGGTCACGCTCCAGATATCAGCGCCAATCCCCCAGTCGTTTTCAAGCAGTGTGGCCGCTTCTTCGACTTCGCGCAGGATCGTACCCGAACCCATCAGCTGCACGCGGCCTTTTTTGCCCTTGGTTTCGCGTAGCAGGTACATGCCTTTGACGATGTCGTCGACAGGCACAGTTTCAAGCTCGGGGTGCTCGTAGTTCTCGTTCATGACCGTCAGGTAATAGAAGCAGTTCTCCTTGTCGGTGAACATGCGCTTCATGCCATCATGCAGAATCACCGCGACCTCATGGGCATAGGTCGGGTCGTAGCTGCGGCAGTTGGGAATGGTCGATGCCTGAATCAGGCTGTGGCCATCCTGGTGCTGCAAACCCTCACCGTTGAGCGTCGTGCGGCCTGCGGTACCGCCAACCATGAAGCCACGTGCCTGCAGGTCGCCTGCAGCCCAGGCCAGATCGCCGATACGCTGGAAGCCGAACATCGAGTAATAGACGTAGAACGGCAGCAGGGTGACGTTGTTGTTGCTGTAGGAGGTGGCCGCTGCAATCCACGCGGACATCGCGCCTGCTTCGGAAATACCCTCCTCGAGAATCTGGCCCTTCTGATCTTCACGGTAGAACATGATCTGGCCTTTATCGACCGGCTCATACTTCTGCCCTTCAGAGGTGTAGATCCCCAACTGACGGAACATGCCTTCCATGCCGAAGGTACGCGCCTCGTCAGGAATAATCGGCACCACTTTCTTGCCGATCTTCTTGTCCTTGACCAGCCCGTTCAGCACCCGCACAAACGCCATGGTGGTGGACACTTCACGGCCTTTGGAACCGCCCATTTGCGAGGCAAAGGCTTTATCTTCAAGGGTGGGAATTTCCAGCGCCTCGAAGTCGCTGCGACGGCTGGGCAAATAGCCACCCAGGCGCTCGCGCTGCAGGTGCAAGTACTTGAGCTCGGGGGAATCCTGCTCTGGCATGTAGTACGGCACGTCTTTGAGCTGCTCGTCGGTCAGCGGAATGCCGAAGCGGTCACGGAAAGTCTTCAGCGCCTCGTATTCCATGCTCTTGACCTGGTGGGCTTCGTTGGCGGCTTCGCCATCGCCACTACCCATGCCATAGCCCTTGACGGTATGCGCCAGGATGACCGTGGGCTTGCCGTTCGAGGTATTGACCGCCTCGTGGTAGGCCGCGTAGACCTTGAACGGGTCGTGACCACCGCGGTTGAGCTTCCAGATGTCCTCGTCGGAGAGGTCTTTGACCATCTCTTCGGTTTCCGGATACTTGCCGAAGAAGTGCTCGCGGGTATAGGCCCCGCCGTTGGCCTTGTAGTTCTGATACTCGCCGTCGACTGCTTCGTCCATGCGGTTTTGCAGAATGCCTTTCTTGTCCTTCTCGAACAGTGGATCCCAGTGGCGCCCCCAGACAACCTTGATAACGTTCCAGCCCGCACCGCGGAATACACCCTCGAATTCGTCCATGACGCGGGAATTACCGCGCACAGGGCCATCCAGACGCTGGAGGTTACAGTTGATGACGAAAATCAGGTTGTCGAGGTTTTCACGACCGGCCAGTGAAATGGCGCCCAGAGATTCCGGCTCGTCGCACTCGCCGTCACCCAGGAAGCACCAGATCTTGCGGTCGTACATGTCTTTCAGCTCACGGTGATGCAGGTACTTCATCACGTGCGCCTGGTAGATCGCCTGGATCGGACCAAGGCCCATGGAAACCGTCGGGAATTGCCAGTAATCCGGCATCAGCCACGGGTGCGGGTAGGATGACAGGCCATCACCATCGACTTCCTGGCGGAAACGGTCCATCTGTTCTTCGCTCAGGCGGCCTTCCAGGTAGGAGCGCGCGTAGATACCCGGTGCCACGTGGCCCTGAATGTAGATCAGGTCGCCTTCGAAGTCGCCCTGAGGAGCACGGAAAAAGTGGTTAAAGCCCACGTCATACAGCGTGGCTGATGACATGAAGCTGGCAATGTGGCCGCCCAGACCGGGCTTGGCGCGGTTGTTGCGAATCACCTGGGCAATGGCATTATAGCGGATCAAGGAGCGGATACGCCGCTCCATGAACAGGTCGCCAGGCATCGGCGCTTCGCGGTGAACCGGAATCGTATTACGATGCGGGGTTGTCACCGAGAAGGGCACCCTCATGCCGTCCCGACGCAGGCGGTCCGCCAGGCGGGTCATCAGGTAGCGGGCACGATCTTCGCCCTCACGATCCAATACCGACTCCAGGGAATCAATCCATTCCGTGGTTTCGATCGGATCGAGATCTTCTCTTGTCTCCAGACTCATAGAGGTCTCTCCGAATGACGATAAATGACAATCAACCCCGCTGGCCCGTTGGGCCTGGGGCGGCTGTGGTGTGTCGCCACCACTGGCATGCTGACAGTCGACGCCTGAGCGTCGTCTGGTTTTTCTTCTACATTCAACGAGCTACATACATGGAAATGTAGTAAAGCTACATAATTGTTGTAAAAGTTAGCCTTTTGTATAGGCGAAGATACCGCAAAGTCGCCACGCTGCCAATTACAGTAACACCTAAAAGGCTATCGAAAACAAACTATTGCACCGCAACATAAGGCATTGTTAAGGCACTTGCCAACACGACCCAGACACCCCTCATGTAGTCAAACTACCGTTTTAATTTCTTGACTCATCCAGACTTAAATCATCTTCCTGGGTCGCAACCAACTGACGCCAATAAGCCCAATCAAACGTTGGCCCGGGGTCGGTTTTACGCAACGGTGCCACCCGTGCATGACTGGTCACACGCTCCGGGGTAAGCGCAGGATAACGGCCCAACAACCACCGAGCAGCCTTGGCCAACGCCACATACTGGGCCTTGGTAAAGGGCGTCGTTTCATCACCTTCCAGTTCAATACCCACCGAAAAATCATTGAGCGCTTGCCGCCAGCGCTGTTGGCGCGAATCCCACCAACGGGAACGTCCTGCGTGCCAGGCCCGCTGATCGGTGTCGACAAACTGGACGCATTCGCCATCGCGGCGAATCAGCAGGTGGGCGGATACCCGTAAATGGGCAATGGCGGCAAAATAAGGATGTGCACCGGGGTCTAGCTGGTTGGTAAACAGTGCCTCAACGGCTGTTCCCTGAAACTGACCGGGAGGCAGGCTGATGGCATGAATCAGCAGTAGCGATACCTCGTCATCGGGGCGCTGGTCTGCATTTGGCGACGCCACCTGGCGTGCGACTTGCCATCGGCCAGGAGAAAATTGTCGGTCAATCACGCGAAGGACTCCTCTACGTTGGCGCTCTCTTTCACTATAATGCCGGTCATCGACGTTAACGCCCAGAGAATTGATGCCATGCATTACCAAACTGCCCTTGCCGAAGAAATCCGCTCCAGTGCTGCTCGTCTGCTCTCCGAAGACGTAGGCCCGGGCGATATCACCGCCGAGTTGATTCCGGACCACCAACTGGCGACGGCGGAGGTCATTACCCGCGTCCCGGCCGTGCTGTGCGGCGTTGCCTTTGTCGACGATATTTTCCGCCGCCTGGACAGCCGCGTTGCACTTTACTGGCAAGCCGCCGACGGTGACCGACTGGAGGCCGGGCAATGTTTTCTCACCCTGGAGGGCCCCGCACGTAGCCTGTTGACTGGCGAACGTGCCGCCCTCAACGTGCTGCAAACGCTGTCAGCCACGGCGACAACGACCCGCCGCTATGTCGACCTGATCGCCGACACCGGCGTGCGCTTGCTGGATACCCGCAAGACGCTGCCCGGCATGCGGCTGGCACAGAAATACGCCGTGATGTGTGGCGGCGGCCACAATCATCGCATTGGCCTGTGGGATGCGTTTCTGATCAAGGAAAATCATATCGCCGCCTGTGGCGGTATCCAGGCAGCGGTCGCCCAGGCGCGCAAACTGGCCGCCGAGCTTCCCGTTGAGGTTGAGGTCGAAAATTTCGCCGAGTTGGAACAGGCGCTGGCCGCGAAAGCAGATGTCATTATGCTGGATAACTTCAGCCTGGATGAACTGCGCACGGCCGTTGAACTGACGGCTGGCAGCGCCACGCTTGAAGCGTCAGGGAATGTTGATACCGAGACCCTGCGCGCGATTGCTGAGACCGGCGTCGACTGTATCTCCTGCGGCACCTTGACCAAGGACATCCAGGCCATTGACCTGTCGATGCGGATCACCCGCCAAACAAACCGTTAACCGGATGAAGTCAGGTCTCGACGGCGTTAAGCCGCTTCTGCAGACGAAAACGCTGAAGCGGCTCACCGCCACGCTCAACCCACTGCTCGCCAAGGTTTTCCCAACCGCGCCGCAGCAGCCGTTCATAGAGCGTCAGGCTTGCCTCGATCTGAATACGGGAAACACCCTGCTCCAACAGCCACCGTTCAGCGTGAATCAACAGCGTGGTGCCGATGCCGCGTCCGTTGAGCGATGGCCACACATAGAGGGTCTCAACCCGTCCGGCTGGCACATCAAGTTCAATAAACCCGACGCAGCGACCATCACAGCTGGCAACAAGCGTCGTATATAGCGCCTGGCGCGCTGACCAGGCGCTGGCCTCGCGGGGTAAGGCGCTCGCCCATGCGCGCCGCTGCGCCAGGCTGTAACGCGTTGCAGCCCCTTGCATGACGGCATGGTAAAACACCTCCGCTTGATCAGCGGCATCTCTGGCACGTGCCACGCGGTAGGTGATGCGGGCCGTCGAGGGCTGTGCAGTCTGTTCATCTGTCATGTTTCACCATGTGAGCGTTATCGCTTTCTTTTTTCAAGGCATGCTCAGCACCACTGTACTGAGAACACGGCTGTTTTATACTCAGCCCTCTGGTTTTCCCTTTGATAAGGCAGTGTGATGCATCATGCCCCTTCCAGCGAGTCCTTTACACTGACGCCTATCGGCTATGTGGTTAGCGACTACGCCGACAAGTTTGGCGTTCCCCGCCAGCCTGGCCTGGCGCCTGCAGCCAACGCCGAGTTGATACTTAGCCCGCCTTATGACGACCCGCTGGTCGTGCGCGGGCTCGACGCGTTCAGCCATGTGTGGATCAGCTTTGTGTTCCACCAGAGTCCTGAACGCTGGTCACCTCTCGTCAGACCGCCGCGGTTAGGTGGCAACCGAAAAGTGGGCGTGTTTGCCAGCCGCAGTACGCATCGCCCCAACAGGCTAGGTCTTTCGCTTGTCGAACTGGGGGGTATTGATACCCATCAGGGCGTGCGCCTGAAACTGTCAGGCTGCGACCTGGTCAACGGCACCCCCGTGGTGGATATTAAACCCTACCTCCCCTGGGCTGAATCCCCACCTAATGCGCAAGCAGGCTTTGCCCCCGCCCCACCCGAACAGTTGACGGTTCAGTTCAGCGCTACTGCCCTTGATCAGTTGGCACAGCGTGCTGATCGCGACTCATTAAGCGCGCTGATCGAGCAGGTCATTGGTCAGGATCCTCGACCGGCCTACCGGCACGGCCAAGCTTCCGAGCGGGTTTACGGTGTCCGGCTTCGCGATGTGGACGTCAAATTTTGTCCGCGCCAGAACGGCGAAGCCACCACACTGGAGGTGGTGGCTATCGACATTAGCGGCTAGACGTTAGCGGGGAAAGGTAACCCCGAGGCGGCGGCCAACTTCTTCGTAGGCTTCAATCACGCCGCCAAGGCCCTGGCGAAAACGATCCTTGTCGAGCTTCTCGCGGGTATTGGCGTCCCATAACCGGCATCCGTCCGGGGAGAACTCATCACCCAGCACCACTTGGCCGTTAAATACGCCAAACTCAAGCTTGTAATCCACCAGGAGCATATCGCCCTCCGCAAACAGCTGCTTGAGCACATGATTGACCTTGAAGGTGAGCGTTTTCATCTTGGCGAGCTGCTCTGGGGTCGCCCAGCCAAACGTTTCCGCCAGCGACTCGTTGATCATCGGGTCGCCCTTTTCGTCGTTTTTCAGGAACAGTTCGAACGTCGGCGGGTTCAGCGCGATACCTTCCTCAACGCCGAGTCGCTTGACCAGACCGCCCGCGGCAATATTGCGCACCACGCATTCCACCGGGATCATCTGCATCTTCTTGACCAGACTTTCTGTGTCAGAAAGCTGCTTCTCGAAATGCGTCGGAATGCCGGCATCTTCCAGCCGCTCCATGATGTAGGCATTGAAGAGGTTATTCACCATCCCCTTGCGCGCCAGCGACTCTTTCTTCTTGCCGTCAAAGGCGCTGGTGTCATCACGAAACTCAAGTACCAGCAGATCCGGATCATCGGTGGTGTAGACAGATTTTGCCTTACCGGCATAGAGTTCTTGGCGCTTTTCCATGGGAGCTCCGCAGAGAGACAAAGGTCATTGAATTAACGTAAATAGCTGGATACCCGCTCGAGCAGTTCGCGCTCGGCGTTTTCGCTCAACGGCTGCTCACCGGTTGCCTTGGCGCGAAGCACGCTTTGGTCGCCGCGAGGCTCAACGATCAGGCGCACTTCTTGGGCCTGATCGCTGGTATCGGTGAATAACACCACCTGCAACAAACTCCGGTCCCGCTGTTCACGGGCCAGATAGCTTACAAGGAAGGCATAGTTATCAGCGTCGGCGGCCAGCAACTCACGCTCGTCAGTTTGATCGAAGTCCTGCGCCAGATAATGATGGATCTCAGCCCATACACGATCTGCCGCGTAAGGTATTGATACTTCCCACCCATCACCACGCTGACGAAGCGAGAGGGGGTCATTGTTTTCCAAACGCTGCGCGCTCCAGGATGATGCAGTCGCCGAAGCGGATTGAGAAGCGGAAGCGTTGGCGCTCAGATAGGTTTTTAGAGCCTCAAGGCAGCTTGTCATGCTTTGGCCGCCACGCTCGCAGCGGACTTCACTACTCCCCTCCCGGAGACCGCTTTGCAAACGAAACTCAGCCTGAGAGGTGACCAGAACACCATCGCTGGCACGGCTTTCCTGAACGTCCAGACCGCGCTGACGTGCGAAGCTTTCAAGCTGTGTCCAGACGCTCCCCGGATCAGCCGCAACGACTAACCAGCGCTGGTCTCCGATCTCACGGCCTTCAACATAATCTACTTCCGTACTTCCCCCAACCGTAAGAGGTTGAGGAGGACGCACTTCGGCCACCCCATCACGAGCACGCTGGCTGGCTGCTTCCGGCACCGGCAGTGCCTGACGATAACGCTGAGTATTGCGGGTTTCCGGCAATACCAACGGCGACGCAGGTTCTACGTCAGCATAATCCAAATTGCGATCATCATAAAAACCTTCATCCCGGGCGCAACCGGCAAGCGTCACGACACCTGCCAGCGCCAGCGGAATCCATTTCAGCGCGTGTTTTCCAAGCACAGAGCTCATCAAGCCACCTTAACAGTCAACAGATCGTTTACCTGACGCCATGCAACCCAGGATCGCCAAGTAGCAAAATTCTTTGCGGTTTATTCCTCGACAACCCCAGCAAGCTGAAGGGCCTCACTGACCGTGGCGTGATACTTGTCTGACAGCCATGTCAGCGGCAGGCGAATACCCGCGTCTGCGTAACCCATTCGGTTTAACGCCCACTTTACCGGAATAGGATTAGACTCGATCCCCAGATTGGTATGCAGCGGCATCAAGCGTGTATTGATCTGGTGCGCCTTATCCGCATCCCCGGCGACCGCAGCGGCACAAAGCTCATGCATGGCCTTGGGCGCTACGTTCGCGGTCACCGAAATATCACCATGCCCACCCATCAGCATGAAATCACAGGCGGTGGCATCGTCACCCGAGTAAAGCATGAAGTCGCTGCCCTTGAGACGGGCGATAAGATCTTCCGCGCGCTCCAGGTTACCCGTGGCATCTTTCAAGCCGATGATGTTGTTAATGTCGGCCAACCTGACCACCGTTTCATTATAAAGGTCTGAGCAGGTGCGGCCCGGCACATTGTAGAGAATGACCGGCAATTTACTGCCTTCCGCTACCGCTTTGAAGTGCTGATACAAGCCTTCCTGAGTCGGCTTGTTATAGTAGGGGCATACGGACAGGCAATAGTCAGCACCGACTTCACTGGCATAACGCGCCAACTCGACGGCCTCAGAGGTCGCGTTCCCCCCTGTACCGGCAATGACCGGAATGCGTCCATCCACTTCCTCGACCACACTGCGTATCACGTCGAAGTGCTCGGCAAACGACATGGTCGTGGGCTCACCCGTAGTACCTGCGGCCACAATCCCGTCGGTGCCATTGTCGAGGTGGAAGTTCACCAGACGACGAAGCGCCTCCCAGTCGATGTCGCCATTGACTTTCATCGGCGTCGCCAGGGCGACGATGCTGCCTGTGATCATCCTTTTTTCCTCACCTGCAAGTGGTTAAATCGAGCGTCTGAATATCACGAGATAAGGAGCCGAGCTAGTGCTTTACGCAGCGTGCCATCATCTCAACAGGAATCCACGAAGGACAAATGGTACTCAGGCCGCTCGACCCTGTACAGCGGAAAGCGCGGCGAGTTTTGCCCCTGCGATACTTTCTTCTTTGACATGCGGCGCAAGCTTGCGTGTAATCGCCCTTGAAAACCACGCTACCTGAGGAACCTTTTATGCCACTCGACATAGGCCAAACAGTCCCCGATTTTTCGGCACCGGCAACGGGCGATACCACCCTGACATTATCCGAGCTTCGCGGCCAACAGGTGGTGGTGTACTTCTATCCAAAGGCCAGCACGCCGGGATGCACCACCGAAGGCGGCGACTTTCGCGACCGCAAAGCTGACTTTGACGCCGCAAACACGGTGATTGTGGGTGTTTCCCGGGACGGCATCCGTGCCCAGGAGAACTTCAAAGCCAAGCAGGATTTCAACTTTACGCTGGTGTCAGACAAGGACGAGACGATCTGCAAACTGTTTGATGTCATCAAGCTTAAAAAGCTTTACGGCAAAGAGCACCTGGGCATCGAACGCAGCACCTTTCTAATCGACGCCGAGGGTAAGCTTGCCCAGGCCTGGCGGGGCGTCAAAGTACCCGGGCACGTTGACGAAGTGCTCGCGGCGGCCCAGGCGCTTGACGCGTCGTAAGCCCCTTCCCCATCCAACAGACGGTTGGATGGGGAGGTTGCCAAACCCGCCATTCCATTTGACTTACAGTGACTCTTCGCTGGCGAGCGCATGATGTTGCTCCTCGCGCCCTTTCATTCCCCTCGGCCATGCATGCACCAACGCCTTCAACAGCGTGGCGAGCGGAATGGCAAAAAACACGCCCCAGAACCCCCATATACCACCGAAGAACAACACGGCCACAATCACCGACACTGGGTGGATATTGTTGGTTTCCGAGAACAGTACCGGGGCGAGTACGTTGCCATCCAGCGCCTGGATAACCCCGTAAGCCACCAGTACGTAGACAAACGACTCGCTTAACCCGAAGTGAAATCCGGCGACTGCAGCGACCGGCAAGGTGACCACGGCCGCGCCGATATACGGCACCAGCACCGAAAAACCGACCAATACCGCCAGCAGCGCCGTATACGGCAGCTGGAAGAACGAAAACGTGATAAAGGAGACGGTGCCGACAATAATGATCTCGATGAACTTGCCGCGAATGTAATTGGCAATCTGGTCGTCCATTTCATGCCAGATACGCGCCATCAAGGCACGTTTTTGCGGCAGCAATGACAATGTGAAGCCAACCAGCGCCTCTCGGTCCTTGAGCATGAAAAAGACCAAAATGGGCACCAGTACCAGATAGATAATCAGCGATAGAAGATTACCCAGAGAGGCCAGCGAAAGCGTCAGGGCACGCTGGCCCAACTGACTTATTTCGCGGCTGGCGACGCCAATCCAATTTTGCATTTGATCCGGGGTAATCAAGTTGGGGTAGCGCGATTGCAGTTCATCCAGCCAGTTTTGCCCGCTTGCAAACATGCGCGGCGTTTCCTGAACAAGACCAATCAACTGATCCCATATCAGCGGTAGCAAAATAAACGCCAGGGCTAATAGCACGCTGACAAAGCCGAGGAACACCACGATTACCGAGAGTAGATGAGGGATACCTCTCCGCGTCAATGCGCCCACCACGCCCTGGAGCAGGAAGGCAATGACCAACGCGGTAAAAAAAGGCGCCAACATACGGCCAAACCAGATCACCGCGGCAAATCCGGCGATGAGCACTACCAGCAGAATCAAGGCTTCTTCGTCTGAAAAATACCGTTCGACCCAGCTTTTCAAGATCGTACGCAGGCTCATGAGCGCTCGCCTTCTGCCTTGCGAAGCCAGTAATGATAGATATCGCCACACTGCTCACGGGCTTCCAGATGATGGGCGCTCTGCTCGGCAAAGGCTTCTATATCCCTCCACGAGCCTGCATCCGTGGCGCGCACTTCCAGTAACTGCCCAGGGGCAAGGCCTGCCAAGGCCTGCTTGGCCTTGAGCAGCGGCAGCGGGCAATGAAGCCCGCAGGCGTCGAGCACGCTATCAGGCTGTAAACGCGTTGTTCGCTCTACCATTTTTCTCCCCTCAAAAAAGACCCTGCACGTATCGATCATTGTTGCATAGACTGTGCAGTATTGACTGCGATTTGATTTAACGGCACTTCACAAGGTGAATCAATGTCGTAAGTAGTGACCTAGCGCTTTCCATCACCGATGAGGATGCCATGCCGCGCCTTTTTAACGCCTCAGCAGCCTGGACGCGTGCCTTAGCGTTCGCCTGCAGTACGACGTTGTTAATCCCCTCGCCTGCCGTCAGTGACGAGCAGACGCTACCCAGTCTGGGTAGCAGCTATTCGTCGGCTAGCGCCGAAGAACACCGGCTGGGCCGCGCTTGGCTGCGCCAGTTCCGCGCCCACGCCCCCCAATGGCAGGATCCCATTGCCCATGATTACTTGACCAGTCTGGTTGATCGCCTGGCCCCGCATAGCCAACTGGGCGACCTGGACGTGACCACCGTCATGGTCGACCATCGAACCCTCAATGCCTTTGCTGTCCCCGGTGGCGTGGTTGGGATTCACGCCGGCTTGTTCGCCTTTGCCGAAGACGAAGGGGCGTTTGCCTCAGTCATCGCCCACGAACTTGGCCACTTATCCCAACGCCACTATGCCCGTAGCAGCGAGCGCGCTGAACAGACCCAGCTACCGGCCATGGCCGGGATGCTGGCCGGTTTGCTGATCGCAGCAGGCGGCGGCGGTAATGCCGGCATCGCTACCGCCATGGGGTCTCAGGCCGCCCTCATTCAAGACCAACTCACCTACTCGCGCCGCTACGAGCAGGAAGCAGATCGCGTGGGCCTTCAGGCCATGGCCGATGCCGGCTATGACCCGGACGCCATGGCGCGCATGTTCCGTACTTTACAACGCATGTCCAGCCTTCAGGGTGGGACGCCACCGGAATTCCTGCTGACCCACCCGGTCTCGGAATCTCGCTTGAGCGATGCGCAGTCACGGGCCGCTCAGATGGACGTTGCCTCAAGCTACTCAAACGATACGCTCTACGACATGATTCGCGGCCGTGCCTTACTGCAGATTGATTCACAGTCGCCTCGGCAAGCCGTCTCCCGACTAGCTCAGGAAAATGCCAGCGAAACGGCACAGCGCTATGTAACGGCCCTGGTCGATGCTCAGTCCGGCCAAGTGGATACAGCGCTAAAAGCGCTTGATCGACTACGTGACGAACAGCCTGATCTTGCCATGTTACCGGCATCGGCGGCAGAGGTTGCCCTACAGGCGCAGCGCTACGATGAAGCGATCCAACGCAGCCAGCGGTTACTGCGTTTTATGCCTGACTACTTGCCTGCCCAGCTTATCTTAGCCGAGGCGCAACTTCAGCGGGATCCCAATGCCGCCTATGACATTCTGCGCGATGTAACCGCGCAACATCCTGAAAACCCGCAGGGCTTCAACCTGCTGGCAGAAGCTGCCGGGCGAAGCGGGCGCAACGGTTTGGGGCATCTGGCTCGGGCGGAATATCTTCAGCTTACCGGGCGCGTGGATAGCGGTATTCGCCAGTTGGATATAGCCAAAGACGCCGCTGAACGCGAAAACGATCAGCGGACATTGGCACGCATCGAACAGCGACGCGAGGATTTCATGGACTACCGCGAGGCCCTGGAAGAGTTTTAGGCGCCACTGATTCAGGCAGATCACGGTCTCACGGACGCACGGCCAGACTGGGCGTGCGTGCTGGTTATGCGTTGAAGTTAAGCATCCGCTCCAGCGGCTTGAGCGCCAGCTGGCGCAACTCACTTCCGACCTGAATTTCGCCGCTACCTTCACGTAGCGCACCCGCCAGGTTGTCGAGGGCGTTCATGGCCATCCACGGGCAATGCGCGCAACTGCGGCAGGTCGCGCCGTTACCCGCTGTCGGGGCCTCGAATAACGTCTTATCAGGGACCGCTTGCTGCATCTTGAAGAAGATGCCGCGATCGGTTGCCACAATCAGCTGTTCGTTGGGCAGGGTTTTGGCCGCGTTGATAAGCTGCGATGTCGACCCAGCCACATCGGCCAACTGAACCACCGGCGCGGGCGACTCCGGGTGAACCAGCACGGCGGCATCCGGATACAGCCGCTTGAGATCTTCGACACCTTTCGCCTTGAATTCCTCGTGGACGATACAGGCACCGTCCCACATGAGCATATCGGCACCAGTTTTTTTCTGGATGTAGCCACCCAGGTGTTTATCGGGTGCCCAGAGGATTTTTTCGCCTTTGGCCTGAAGGTGCTCGATCACATCGACGGCAATCGATGAGGTGACCACCCAGTCGGCACGCGCCTTGACGGCAGCCGACGTATTGGCATAAACGACCACGGTGCGGTCAGGGTGGGCATCGCAAAAAGCGCTGAATTCGTCGGCAGGGCAGCCTATATCCAGCGAACAGGTCGCCTCCAGGGTAGGCATCAGCACGCGTTTTTCAGGCGACAGAATCTTGGCGGTTTCGCCCATGAAGCGCACGCCGGCCACGACCAGGGTAGTGGCATCGTGGCGGGCACCGAAGCGCGCCATTTCCAGCGAATCGGCCACACAACCACCGGTTTCTTCCGCCAGTTGCTGAATGGCGTCATCGGTATAGTAGTGCGCTACCAGCACGGCGTTATGCTGGTTAAGCAACTGCTTGATTTCTTCCACGCGCGCCTGGTCTTCGGCGGGTATGCGGGTCGGGCAGTACGGGCTTGGGAGCGGAGCATCAAGCTCAGCTTGAGTAGTCATAATAGTCATCGTGTCTACCACTGTGACGAACAGGGAATCCCCCTGTTAAACACCAGTCACGGCGTATGCACTCCGCACGCGCCGCTCTCGTTGACAGAAACCGCTTGCGTCTTTCGCGTTGGGTTTCTGTCGGTCTCAACATCAATGTGACTATTTTGGCGGGAAATGGTTGCTGACAGCAAGTCCAATTGTCAGGCATCAGGTTGTGCACATAGCAAAACACCCCTGACAGCGAACTGTCAGGGGTGTCGAATCTGGTGGGTCGTGCAGGATTCGAACCTGCGACCAATTGATTAAAAGTCAACTGCTCTACCAACTGAGCTAACGACCCGCTGCTCACGCGGCGGCGGCAAATCTAAATAAAGTTCGGCTGGTGGGTCGTGCAGGATTCGAACCTGCGACCAATTGATTAAAAGTCAACTGCTCTACCAACTGAGCTAACGACCCGCTGCTCACGCGGCGGCGGCAAATCTAAATAAAGTTCGGCTGGTGGGTCGTGCAGGATTCGAACCTGCGACCAATTGATTAAAAGTCAACTGCTCTACCAACTGAGCTAACGACCCGCCCGAACGGATGCATATCTTACGGATAGCCCACGCTATCCGCAAGTCTTTTTTGAACTTTTGCCTTAACGACCGCGCGATTTGCTCATATTACAAACGGCCTTTAGCGCCGCTTGGGCTTGCGCATTGCCTGCACCGGGCGACGCTTGTTTTTATCGCGGCTCCAACGGTTCTTTTCATCCGGCGTCAGCTCGGGAACCTTGCGGGTTTCCAACTGGGCCAGTGCCGCCAGGTCATCCACTTCATCCTGGGACAGCTCGACCCACTCTCCCGCCTTGGCGCGCTTATCGAGGAAGATATTGCCGTAACGAACCCGTTTCAAACGACTTACCGTCAACTCCTGAGACTCCCAGAGTCGACGAACCTCGCGGTTTCGGCCTTCCAGAATGACCACATGGAACCAGGTGTTGATCCCTTCGCCGCCGAACTCCTGAACATCGGTGAACCGGGCGGGACCATCTTCCAGCATCACACCGTCTACCATGGCCATGATATGTTCACGCTTCACTTCACCCATCACGCGCACCGCATATTCACGCTCGACCTGCGTCGAGGGGTGCATCAAGCGATTGGCCAGCTCGCCGTCAGTGGTGAAGAGCAAAAGCCCACTGGTGTTGATATCCAGGCGACCGATGGCAATCCAGCGCTCGCCTTTCAAGCGCGGCAGGCGATCGAACACGGTGCGACGGCCTTCGGGATCCTTGCGGGTACACAACTCGCCTTCCGGCTTGTTGTACATGATCACCCGGCGCGGTGTTTCGTCTTCCGCTCTCAGCGTCACCAACCGGTCGTCAAGGCTGACCTTGTCGCGCGCTTCAACACGGTCGCCCAGTTTGGCGACCTGATTGTTGACCTTGACGCGGCCGTCGGCAATCACGGTTTCCATTTCACGCCGCGAGCCAAGACCGGCACGGGCGAGAACTTTTTGCAGCTTTTCGCTGGTAGGGGGGGTATTACTCTGACTCATGGTCGTCTGACCTCTCATCATGGGTCTGCGTGCGCGCCTCCTGGTCATCGGATCGCTGCGCACGTGCTGCCAGGCGTGCCTCTAAATCGGCAAAGCTCAGCGGCTGGGTTAACGCCGTCTCGGCGTGCGTCTCGGCGCTATCGGCCGTTTCGGGTGGCGCATCCTGCACGGTTTCGGGCGCGTCGTCCAGTGCTTCCTGCGTGTCAGAAGACGGCGAATCCGGCAACAGCGTTTGCCCGTCGTTCGTATCAGGCACATCAGCGGCGTCCTGGCCATCGGCTTCCCCACTGACCAGCTCGTGCATCGGCGGCAGGGCATCCAGGGTTTTCAAGCCGAAATCATCCAGAAAACTGCGCGAAGTCGCGTAGACCGCCGGCCTTCCCGGCACGTCACGGTGCCCGACCACGCGTATCCAGCCACGCTCCATCAGCGTACGCATGATCGAGCTGCTCACGCTGACCCCGCGGACATCTTCAATGTCACTGCGGGTCACCGGCTGTCGATAGGCAATCAATGCCAGGGTTTCGAGCAGTGCCCGTGAGTAACGCTGGGGGCGCTCATCCCAGAGCCGCGACACCCACTGCGAAAGCCGCGGGCGAATCCGCAACTGATAACCCGATGCCGTTTCGATAAGCTCCAGGGCGCCGTGTTCATGACGCTCGCTCAACCGGACCAGTACTTCGCGAAGCTCGTATCGAGACGGGCACTCGCCATCCAGAAACAACGTTTCCATGCGCTCCAGCGGGAGTGGTTCCCCCGCCGCCAGTAACGCGGCTTCGAGTATTTCCTCCAACGGCGAATCAATCTCACTCATGGTGCTTCCCTGTCGGCAGGTGCTTCAAACGCGCTTTCTTCATCAGAATGTTCGCCAGCGTCATCGATTGCAAAGGCATCGTCGGGGTCATGGCCGTCGCTAATGGCAGCGGGGCGCGCGCGCACATGGATTGGTGAGAGCGGGGCATTTTGCACGATATCGATCATGGCTTCCTTGGCGAGCTCCAGAATCGCCATGAACGTCACCACAACGCCTGCCCGCCCCTCTTCCAGGGTAAACAGCGCGGCAAAGGGCACGTAGTGCGGCTCGCCGCCCTCACCACCGAGCCGCTCCATGATGGCGAGCATCCGTTCACGGGTGGAGAGTACCTCACGGCTAATATGGTGCGCCTGGGCAAGCTCGGCGCGCTTGAGAATATCGGCCAGTGCGCCCAACAGTTCATCCAGCTCGACCGGCGGATGAATGACCCGCGCCTCCAGCGGCGGCAAACCTGCCTGCACGCTGAACCAGTCGCGGCCAACGCGTGGCAGCGTATCCAGCGACTCGGCGGCTTCCTTGAGGCGTTCATACTCTTGCAGGCGACGGATCAATTCTGCCCGCGGATCCTCTTCATCCTCGCCTTCCGCTTTGGGCGGCCGGGGCAGCAAGGTGCGCGACTTGATCTCGGCCAGCATCGCCGCCATCAGCAGATACTCGCCCGCCAGCTCGATCTCCATGGCCTTCATCAGTTCCACGTATTCAATGTACTGATGCGTAATGGTGGCCACGTTAATCGTCAGAATATCCAGATTCTGGCGGCGAATCAGGTAAAGCAGTAAGTCAAGCGGCCCTTCAAAGGCTTCCAAAAAGACGCGCAGCGCCTCCGGCGGGATATATAAATCCTCCGGCAATTGAGTGATCGGCTCGTTGAAGAGCCGCCCCAGCGCTTCGGCCACCGGCGCTGTGTCCGAGGTGTCCGTGCTTGAGGGGGCCTGTTTAGCACTTGGCGTCTCGCTCACGCGGGTCGGTTCCTCAGTTAGATAGGCGATTTTTAAGGCTGTATGTATCTGCTAATGGATCAATATTCCAATATCGGCATTACTTAATAAAGTGACCCCGCCACCTTAACCTGCATCGCTGGCTTTGCGGTAGCGGCCCTGATAATCAAACAGCTTATCGCGAAGCTGCCAGTGACGCCCTACCTTGCGCCCGACCACGAAGTCGGGATGGCGCAGGCGGCGCTGTTCGCTGACAACCTCCTGCGGCGTGGCAGGTTGCCAGGGCATACCCGGCGCGCGCAAATGATCACGCAAAAATGCAACGTAGAAAGCACGCCGTTGCGCCGATGTTTCCAGGGCAAACCATTCCGCCAGGCTCGCGCCGTCTTCATCATGATAGGTGACCTTGAGTCGCGGCAGCCCGCGCCCGTTGGTGGCAGCTTCCAGTAACATGCCACTGACCCTAAGCACCCTGGCGTCTTTCAGCCTCAGGGCATCCTTGAGCTTGCTATCCGCGTCGACCAGCAGCGTTTGGCAGCCGTGACAACGGCGGGCGGCGATATCGTTCTCGGCGCCGCATTCATCGCAGACTTTGAAGCGAAAGCGAAACTCGCATTGGCGACGCGTGCCGTTTTCGTCCTCGACAAGCCCCTGGCAGCGGCGGCCAAAATGCTCGATCACCAGTTCACCGTCACGCTTGCCCCAGTACAGGTTGGCATGACCACATTCAGGACAAGTTACCTGCACCGGCTCGCTATCGCTATCCGGCCTGGGTTCACCCACTTCCGGCGCGTAGAGGTCCCACGGGTTGCCTGCATAGTCGAGCACCAGGCAGTCCTGTTTGCCAGGCGACAAGCGCAGCCCCCGGCCCACCATCTGCTGATACAGGCTGACCGACTCGGTGGGCCGCAGTATTGCAATCAAATCCACGTGGGGAGCATCAAAGCCAGTGGTCAGCACGGCCACGTTGACAAGGTATTTAAGTCTTTGGGCTTTGAAGGCGTCGATAATCGCCGTGCGGTCCTGCGATACAGTGGCGCCGGTAATCAGCGCCGCCTCCCCCATCGGCAGATAACCCATGATCTCTTCCGCATGGGCCACGGTCGCGGCAAAGATCATCACACCCTGGCGCCCCTCCGCCAGCTCGACGACCTGTCGGATAATACCCGGCGTGGCACGATTGCCGGCCACCACCTGATTCAACGCCGCCTCCGTGTAAGCACCCGCCGCCGCCGGTGTCAGGCGGGAAAAATCATACCCTTCGACCGCCATATCACGCCGCTTGGGCTCGGCCAGATAGCCTTGCTTAACCATCAATCTGAGCGGCTGCTCGAACACGCAGTCGCGAAAGAAGCAGTCATCACTGCCTTTCACCATGCCGTGATAATGGTGGTGATAGATGAACCCCTGCCCCAGGCGATAAGGCGTTGCCGTAAGGCCTAGTATTTTAAGCTGTGGGTTTTGCTGCTGCAGGTGATCGATTACCTGACGATAGGTGGCGTCTTCATTGAGCGAAATACGGTGGCATTCATCAACCACCAGCAAGGTGAAGCGACCGTCGGCAAAACGATCCAGGTTTCGCACCACCGACTGCACCGAACCAAAGACCACCTGTCGCTCGGCCTCTTTACGCTTCAACCCGGCACTGAAAATATCGGCTTCCAGGCCGTAGGCCTGATACTTGGCGTGGTTCTGCTCGACCAGCTCGCGCACGTGTGCCAGCACCAGCACTCGCCCTCGCGCCAGACGGGCAAGCTCGGCAATCACCAACGATTTACCGCTTCCCGTGGGCAATACCACCACCGCCGGGGCGTGGGAAGCACGGAAATGTTCAACCACACGGCCAACCGCCTGGCTCTGATAGGGGCGCAGTTCGGGGGTCATCACGTCAGTCGCGAAAGGCGGCCCTGAGGCCGCCTTTTCAGGGTGTGTCATCCATCACCTGGCATTTGTGCGTCAGGCCTCGCCTAACCACGCTCGGGCATTGCGGAACAAGCGCAGCCATGCACCATCCTCGGTCCATTCGCTGGGGTGCCAGGAATTAGTCACCGCCCGCGCCACGCGTTCAGGGTGCGGCATCATGATCGTGACGCGCCCGTCAGGCGTGGTCAGCCCGGTAATTCCCGATGGTGACCCGTTAGGGTTCGCCGGGTAACGGGTCGTTGCCTGACCATAATTATCGATGTAGCGCAGGGCGACCTGACTGCTCGACTGCATCCGGCGCAGGTGCGCACTGTCGCGGAACGCCGCCTGACCTTCACCGTGAGCAACAGCGATGGGCAACTGCGAGCCTTCCATGCCAGCCAACAGGATGGAGGGGCTCTTTTCCACCCGGACCATGGAAAGGCGCGCCTCGAACTGCTCGGATTCGTTGCGCACAAAAGCGGGCCAGTCTTCCGCGCCGGGGATCAATGACCGAAGCTGCGATAGCATCTGGCAGCCGTTGCACACCCCCAGCGAGAAACTGTCGTCACGCTTGAAGAATGTCGCAAACTGTTCCCGGACACGCTCGTTGAACAGCACTGACTTCGCCCAGCCACCGCCAGCGCCTAATACGTCGCCGTAGGAGAAACCACCGCAGGCGACCAGGCCTTTGAAATCATCGAGCGACACCCGCCCTTCAAGGATATCGCTCATATGGACGTCGACAGCGTCAAACCCGGCCTTGTCGAATGCCCAGGCCATTTCCACCTGGCCATTGACCCCCTGTTCACGCAGCACGGCCATGGCCGGTTTCGTAGTATTGATAAACGGGGCGCTGATATCATCATTGATATCGAAACTTGGTGAAGCGCTGAGACCAGGGTCGCGAACGTCGAGCAACTGATCGAATTCATTCTTGGCACATTCGGGGTTATCACGCAGCGCCTGCATGCGATAACTGGTTTCAGACCAGGTGCGCTGGGTGAGTTGGCGAGTGGTTTCGAGTAACGGCTCTTCGAACAGCGTCACGCGCACCTGATCGTCGTAGCGCGGGCGGGCAATCACGCCGCAGGTCTCAATACCGGCCACGGCGAACTGGGTCAGCACCTCTTCGGTATCCTGACGGTTGACCTGGATCACCGCCCCCAATTCTTCGGAAAACAGCGCGCCAAACGCTTCCACCGGCTCGTCGATCAGCCAGTCGAGCTTGATTTCAAGCCCGGAATGGGCGGCAAAGGCCATCTCCAGCAGCGTCACCAGCAAACCGCCGTCACTGCGGTCATGGTAGGCAAGCAGCTTGCCATCGCGGTTGAGCCCCTGAATGACTTCGAAGAACGCCTTGATGTCTTCGGCGTCATCCACATCCGGGCACTCATTGCCAACCTGACCGTATACCTGCGCAAGCGCCGAGCCGCCTATCCGATTCTGACCGTTGCCCAGATCGATCAATATCAGGTCGGATTCATCCTGCTCCAGATTGATCTGCGGCGTTAAGGTCGCCAGGGCATCGGTCACGGGTGCGAAGCCGGTAATCACCAGCGACAGCGGCGAGGTAATGGACTTCTCTTCCACCTCCCCCTTGGGATTTTCGGCCTGCCAGGCGGTACGCATCGACATGGAGTCCTTGCCTACCGGTATGGCAATGCCCAGCGCCGGGCAGAGTTCCATGCCGACCGCGTGCACGGCATCGTAAAGTGCCTGGTTCTCGCCAGGGTAGTCGGCAGCGCTCATCCAGTTGGCCGACAGCTTGACGTCGCCCAGCTTTGCTATTGGCGCTGCTGCCAGATTGGTAATCGCCTCGGCCACCGCCAGACGGGCGCTGGCGGCGGGGTCAATCAGGGCTACCGGCGGGCGTTCGCCCATGGCCATCGCCTCGCCCGCATGGGTGTCAAAACTCGCCGTCGTCACGGCGACATCCGCAACAGGTACCTGCCAGGGGCCGACCATCTGATCCCGGGCCACTTGCCCTGTAATGGAGCGATCACCGATGGTAATCAGGAAGCTTTTCGAGGCCACCGTGGGCAGACGCAGGACGCGGTCCAGCGCCTCGCGCAGGTCCAGATTGTCGAGCATCACGCCCGACAGCGTTGGTGACTGGCGATTGAACTCACGCAGCATTTTGGGCGGTTTGCCGAACAGGACACTCATCGGCAGGTCAACCGGCCGGGTCTCGAAATGACCGTCGCGCACTTCAAGGTGGTGCTGCTCAAGCGCTTCACCGACCACGGCATAGGGGCAACGCTCGCGGGCACACAGCGCCTCAAACGTCGCCAGGTCATCAGCCGCTACCGCCAGCACATAGCGCTCCTGGGCTTCATTGCACCAGATTTCCAGCGGGCTCATGCCCGGCTCGGCATTGGGCACCGCGCGCAAGTCAAACAGACCGCCCCGGCCACCGTCCTTGACCAGCTCTGGCAGGGCATTGGAAAGTCCGCCGGCACCGACATCGTGAACAAAACGGATGGGGTTATGATCGCCCATCGCCCAGCAGCGATCGAGAACCTCTTGTGCTCGGCGCTCGATTTCCGGATTTTCCCGCTGCACGGAGGCAAAATCCAGGTCGGCACTCGACACGCCGGAGGCCATACTGGAGGCAGCCCCGCCACCCAGGCCGATCAGCATCGCCGGGCCGCCCATGACGATGAGCTTGCCGCCGACAGGAATATCACCTTTCTGGACGTGCTGGGCACGAATATTGCCGTAGCCGCCGGCGATCATGATCGGCTTATGGAAACCGCGCCGTTCGATGCCGTCTTCGCTGAGCACGTCCTGCTCGTAGGTGCGGAAATAGCCGGTCAGGTTGGGTCGGCCAAATTCGTTGTTGAAGGCCGCACCGCCGATCGGGCCATCCAGCATGATCGAAAGCGCCGACTGCATGCGCTCGGGTTTGCCATAGTCGAAGGCTTCCCAGGGCTGAACAAACTCGGGAATACGCAGGTTGGAAACGGTAAAGCCGGATAGCCCCGCTTTGGGCTTACCGCCAATACCGGTCGCCCCTTCGTCGCGAATTTCACCGCCCGAGCCGGTCGCCGCACCGGGAAAAGGCGCAATGGCTGTCGGGTGGTTATGGGTTTCCACTTTCATCAGGATGTGGATAGGTTCCTGATGGGTGGCGTACAGGGCGCGCTCGTCGTCGTCCCCGGTCAAGGGAGTGGCAAAAAAGCGCCCGGCCTGGCTCCCTTTGATGACCGCCGCGTTATCGCTGTAGGCAGACAGGACGTTGTCCGGCGATGTGGCAAAGGTATTCTTGATCATCTTGAACAGCGAATGACTTTGCGGCTCGCCGTCAATCAGCCAGTCGGCATTAAAGATTTTATGGCGGCAGTGCTCGGAGTTCGCCTGGGCGAACATCATCAACTCGACATCGCTTGGATTGCGATCCAATTCATTGAAGGCATCGACAAGATAGTCAATCTCGTCATCGGCAAGTGCCAGCCCCAGCTCATGGTTGGCGGTGGCCAGGGTTTCACGGCCGCCGGTGATGATATCCACACTGCCCAGCGGGGCCGGGTCGTGGTGGGCAAACAGCTTGGCGGCATCCGTGGCATCGGTGAGTACGCTTTCGGTCATACGGTCATGCAGAAGGGCAGTCAGCGCGTTGAGTCCCTCCTCATCCGGCATGACGGTAACACTTATCCGATAATCGACACCGCGCTCTATGCGGCTGACCTGGTGCAAACCACAGTTATGCGCGATATCAGTGGCCTTGGACGACCAGGGAGACTGGGTCCCTATGCGCGGCACCACCAAAAAACGCTGTGCGCCCTTGGGTGGTTCAACCGCTGCTTCATGGCCGTAATCCAACAGCTGTACCAGCCGCTGGTAAGCGTCTGCCTGCAACGGCGCGTGATGGTCGATAAAGTGAACGTAGTCGGCGGATAGCGCCTCGACCTCGGGAACACGTTCACGCAGCACCGCTAATAGCCGAGCATGACGGAAGGCAGAAAGGGCGGGTGCGCCTCGCAGTTCGAGCATATCCAGAAGCCTCTAGAGCAGGGGGAATTCGAGCAGGGAAATCACCGGGCCGCCGAGCGGCCTTCTTTTATGACACTGATTACCCCCTATGATACTGGAAAGCGTCGGCCACACGAAATCAACAAGGTGACAGTCTGCTGATGGCTGGGTATCGTGGCAGCTTATCCTGCGCCGACAAGACACCATGCTGACGCTGATTTGCCGACATTTTATCGCTCGCTCAAGCTATTACTATGCACTAACAGCCATTGCGCTGCTGGTGATGATGCCGACCTTTTCATTTGTGCCGGACGGCGAACACCTGAACCAGATACGCCAGCGCGACTTCATCACCCTGCACACTCGAAATACGCCGACCACCTATTATGAAGGCCGTCATGGGCCAACTGGCTTCGAGTATGAACTCATGCGCCGTTTTGCCGATCGCCTGGGGGTTAGCCTGAATATCGATGCCAGCCACCACCCGGAGAGCGTGCTCACAGCGGTGCGTGAAAAAGGCGACCTGGGAGCGGCAGCGCTTCCCTTGCTCACCGACACGCCAGGCATTCACTACACCCGTCCGATCATCAACATGCAGCCACTCGTGGTCTACCGTCGCGGACTCAACGGCATCGATGAACCCGGCGACCTCGTCGGGCTCTCGCTGGGCACACTGAGCGGAGCGGGCACAAGCAAAGCATTACGCGAGTTGCAGGAAGATTATCCCGAATTAAGCTGGCGCGAGTCCCACGAGCTGGAAGTTGCCGAACTATTGGCCCAAATCGAAGATGGCCGTTTCGATGCGGCGGTGATTTTCGAACATCAGTTCCGCATTAACCGGCTGTTTTTTAAAGATGTCGAAGATGGCTTCCCGCTGGGTGACCCGGTCTCGATGGCATGGGCGGTTCCCAGCGGGCGGGGACTGGGGTTGCTTGAATCGGCTAACCGCTTTCTTGAAGACCTTCAACAGACAGGGACTCTCGACCAACTTGTTGCACGCTATTTCGGCCATGACGACTACCTAGAGTATGTCGGTACACGCACCTTTCTCTCCCATCTGGATGCCCGTCTTCCCCGCTTCACCGAGGATTTCAAGCAGGCCGCCGAGAATACCGGCTTCGACTGGAAACTGCTTGCCGCCATCGGTTACCAGGAGTCCCACTGGGACCCCGATGCCGTCTCCCCCACCGGCGTCCGCGGTCTGATGATGCTTACCCGCCCTACCGCCAAGGAAATGGATATTGAGAATCGCCGCGACCCAGCGCAAAGCATCGACGGCGGCTCGCGTTACCTGCGCAGCCTCATGGATCGCCTTCCTGACGACATCACAGGAGACGACCGCCTGTTTATGGCAATGGCGGCCTATAACGTCGGTCTGGGGCATCTTTACGATGCGCGCAAAATCGCGGAAATGCGCGACGGCGACCCGGACAGCTGGGCGGATGTGCGCAAAGCGCTCCCATTGCTGCAACAGCGCGAATGGCATAGCAAAACGCGCCACGGTTACGCACGCGGGGGAGAGCCCGTCATTTATGTGCGTAACATTCGCCGCTACTACGAAATGCTTGAGTACGTTGAACGCAGTCGCCAGCAGTTCTTTCAGCTAGAGCAAACGCCTGTCAACGCAGACCCACTGTTAATGTTCGAGTTGATACCGCCGCTTGATTAAGTCGAGACCGTAATGCCTCAAACGCTTCGCAGCCGCTTTGCGCTGACACTTGCTATCGTCGTAATGCTGGGGGCGACAACGCTGCTGTGGGTAACATCAGGGATGACGACCCTGGCACTGTGGTTGCTGGCACTTGCCAATCTAGCTGCCATGCGCGGAATCTGGCCATTGGCATGCCTGCTTGCTTTTGGCGTACTAGGGATGCTCGCACCGGGCATGCTCAGCTACCTGCTGCCCGAAGCCTGGCTACCCACCGCCAGTTGGCAACGACTGGCCGAGCACTTTTTACCGGATGCGACGACTGAAACACTCAGGGCGCCGCTACTCACGACGGTCGCCCTGCAACTGACTGCGCTCAGTCTAATTCTGCAGTTACGCGCGCGACTGGGCGCACCGTTATTAAGCGCTTCGGCCGCGCTTTTACTCGGCCTGCAAGGCATTGAACCCGCCCTGTATCCTGGCTTCTCCCCCCTGCTCGACTACGCAACGTCCTGGCCCGTGCTAATCCTCCACGCGGCCCTTTTGACCGCACAGGTGATTCATGCCCTTCCCTATTGGCGAGGCAAGCGACGCTATTTGGCTGTAACGTTATGGTCAACGCTTGCCGTGGTCGGCTTTTCGTTGCTGCTTTGGCAACAGCTTCACCTGCACGCCGAACGCGCGCTCTACCAGCGCGCCGAGACCCGCGTACAAACCCTGGCAACACAGCTCAGCCGCGAAATTACCGCCCATCTCGACGCCATGCGCCGCTTTGCGCGCACCTGGGAGCTTCAGTCGGCGCCCCCCAGTTATGCCCAATGGGTCCAGCAGGCAGAAGGCTATCAGAAAGACTTTGACTACCTGATCAACATGGCCTTCATCACACCTGACAGCGGTATTCGACAGGTATACCCCGCTACACCGCTCAACCTGAGCACCCTGGGGCTACGCCTTTTCGACGCACAGCCAGCAGGACGTCGCGCGCTAGAGCCGGCATTAAATGGCGAGCGCGAGGGCAGCACCGATATCATCCAGCTACTCCAAGGCGAACGCGGCATGATCCACTATTTGCCCGTCAAAAATGAGCAGCAAGCGCCCATAGGCGCGGCGGCCATGGTCATAAGCTTCCCCCAGTTGGCTGATACCCTCTTCAAGCAATTAACGGACGCTGAAGGTATTATCCAATGGCACAGCGACGAGCAGATACTCGCCGTCTACGGCGATACCAGACACCCGGGCCCATGGATTTACCACCACCAAGTGATGCTTGGCGATAAGGCGCTGACACTCTCGGATCGACCGCGACGCAACTACCTGCTGAGCCAGCTCCCCCGGCTGCCCACCTTGAGCCTCGTGCTGGGCCTGACATTTGCCTATCTCGTGTATCTGGTCATCTATAGCTTCAAGCGCCTGGGTTACCAACATCGCGCCATGCTGCAAAGCAATACTTCGTTGCAGCAGGAAATACGCACTCGCAGTCAGTTACAGCGCGAGATTGAATGGCTGGCTAGCCATGACGAGCTAACCGGCATCCCCAACCGGCGCCACTTTCTCGACCACGTCAGCGCACACCGGTCAAAGCGGCCACTCAGCCTGGCGCTGTTTGATATTGACCACTTCAAGCGCGTCAACGACCAATTGGGTCATCTGGTAGGCGACGACTACCTGGCACACATCGCGTTGCTGGGAGAGGCGCTTATGGAACAGCATGGCGGTATTTTTGCGCGTTACGGTGGCGAGGAATTTGTCGCCTTGCTGCCCGGCCTGAACATGGACGCCGCCCGAAAGCTGGCCGATACGCTGCGCTTGCAGGTTATCGATACCTGCTTGACCCATGCCGATGGCAAGCCAATCACTCTGAGCGCTGGGGTCGTGAGTGTCACCGACCCTCAACCGTTCGACATGACGCGCTTGATGCAAACCGCCGACAAAGCCCTTTATCGTGCCAAGCGGGAAGGGCGTAACCAAATCGCCACCGGCGGCATTGACGACTAGGCTATCGGTCTGCCTCGTTCCGCCTGGCGGCAAAAAAAGCTTTTAAGCACTTGCTTGCCTGCCCCACCAATACCCCACCCCGAACATCGATGGCATGATTGAACCACGGCTGCGCCAGCAGATTGGCTTTAGACTCCACCATTCCCGTGCGCGGCTCGGCAGCTGCGTAGACCAGGCGGCGCAGGCGAGCGTGGATCATCGCCCCAACACACATCATGCAGGGCTCCAGCGTCACGAATAACGTACAACCGGACAAGCGATAGTTACCTACCTGCCGGGCCGCCGCGCGAAGAGCACGAACCTCTGCATGACCACTGGGGTCACAACTGGATACCGGGGCATTGCCAGCTTCACCGATAATCCTGCCATCAGCGTCAACCACCACGGCCCCCACCGGCACTTCGCCCATTTCAGCCGCCAGATGCGCCTGGTCCAACGCCCGGTGCATGTAAAATTCATCGCTGCGAATCACAGCAAACTCCGTTAAGGTAACAAAACGATCGTATGAACGGCGCCATTGAGCGCCGCCGAATGAGAGACTACAGGATACCCAGAATGGCAGACGCGCTGAATACGCTGGTCAACTTGCTTGAGCTTGAAGCCCTTGAAGACACCCTTTTTCGCGGCCAAAGTCAGGACTTGGGATTCCCCCAACTCTACGGCGGGCAGGTATTGGGGCAGGCGCTCGCCGCCGCCAGTCGCACCGTGCCCGTCGAGCGTCGCCCGCATTCCCAGCACGGCTATTTCCTGCGCCCCGGAGACCCCCACCGACCGGTGGTCTATCAGGTGGATACCATTCGTGACGGGGGCAGCTTCACCACACGCCGCGTGACAGCAATTCAAAAGGGCCGCCCGATTTTTTTCTGCAGTGCCTCGTTTCAGAGCAACGAAACAAGCTTCAGTCATCAGCGCGCAATGCCTGAGGTGCCGACTCCCGAATCATTGATAGACAGCGGTGATGTCAAGCATTCTCGCTTCCCTGGCCACCCGATCGAGTTTTTGCATCTCAAGGGGAATCCAGATCGGTCACACCCTGCCGGTCAGTGCCTGTGGTTTCGCCTGGCTGGCAGCCTGCCCGATGACGCGGCCCTTCACCGTCATTTGCTCTCCTACGCGTCCGACTTTAACCTGCTGACCACCAGCCTGACGCCCCACGGCATCCGCTATACCGATCCGCAGCTGCGCATTGCAAGCCTGGATCATGCCCTCTGGTTACACGAAGACACCCGCCTGGACGATTGGCTACTGTACGTTATCGATTCGCCGTGGGCAGGCAGCGCCCGCGGACTTGCGCGGGGGCATATCTACCAGCGCGACGGCCGCCTGGTTGCCTCTACCGCCCAGGAAGGCCTGACACGCTATTCCACCGCTGACTGAACGACCAACGCCCGCTGGATAGCGGGCGTCAGAATAAACAGTCGCGGATATTGCGGGCTCTATTCGCCGTAAACGTCATTAATTGACTGTAGTGGATAGTGCGCCGGATATGGCTTACGTGCCACGCCAGAATCCACCGCGGCCTGAGCCACCGCCGAAGAAACCCGCGCCAGCAACCTTACATCGACGGGCGTGGGAATGATGTACTCGCGGCCAAATTGCATCTCGGTGCGTTCATAGGCATCCAGCACCTCCTGGGGAACCGGCTCGCGAGCCAGGTCCTTGAGTGCATGAACCGCCGCCAGCTTCATGGCCTCATTGATGCGCGTCGCGCGCACGTCGAGGGCGCCGCGAAAGATAAACGGGAAGCCCAGGACATTATTCACCTGATTGGGGAAATCGGAGCGGCCGGTTGCCATGATCACATCCGGACGCGCCTCGCGAGCAACATCGGGATGAATCTCGGGATCAGGGTTAGTGCAGGCGAAAATCACCGGATCCGGCGCCATTGTTTTCACCTGCTCAGCTGACAACAAGCCAGGGCCTGACAAACCGATAAACACGTCGGCGCCATCGATGGCGTCATCCAGGGTGCGCATGTCCGTATCACGGGCAAACTCGGCCTTGTATTCATTGATGCCTTCGCGATCGCTGTGAATAACCCCGCGCCGGTCAAGCATGATCAGGTTTTCCTTACTCGCCCCACAGGATACCAGCAGTCGCATACAGGCAATGGCCGCCGCACCTGCGCCCATGCAAACGATCTTGACGTCTTCGATGGTTTTACCCGCGATATCCAGCGCGTTCAGCATGCCCGCGGCGGTGACAATCGCCGTGCCGTGCTGATCGTCATGAAACACGGGAATGCTGCAACGCTCAATCAGCGCCTTTTCGATCTCAAAACATTCAGGTGCCTTGATATCTTCCAGATTAATGCCCCCCCAGGTATCGGCGATGCGGGCCACGGTGTCAGTAAACGCCTGCGCGCTTTCGGCATCCACCTCGATATCCACCGAGTTGATGCCGGCAAAACACTTGAACAGCACGCCCTTTCCTTCCATCACCGGCTTGCTCGCCATTGGCCCCAGATTGCCCAACCCAAGGATCGCACTGCCGTCGGAAATGACCGCGACCAGATTCCCTTTGCCGGTATATCGGTAGGAGTTTTCGGCTTCGCGAGCAATCTCCCTGACCGGCTCGGCCACCCCAGGACTATACGCCAGCGCTAAATCCCGTGCCGTCGCGGTGGGTTTGGTCAACTCCACCGACAGCTTGCCGGGAATCGGCTTCGCGTGATAATCCAAGGCGGCCTGCTTGTTTGCATCGGTCATGGTCAAGGGTCCAGTTACATAGAAAGGAGATAAGTGGTGCCAGAATATAGAAAAACCCCGGCCCGCTCAAGCAAGCGGTAAACCCGGCATAAAAACGGTCGTTTAATCGACGTTTACCCTCATTTCGTAACATTTCAAACATTTTTAGTGAAATTTACACGTAAACACTTCAACGGTAACGATTGTTTTTATTAATGCAATGCAGCATTTATGGAAAATTTTTCCATTTTATCCTGGCATTTGGCTATTACCTGTTGCCAACGCTCTCGTCACGCACAAAAAAACCCACGCCTTGGCGTGGGTTTTCGCAAGCCCTGGGGCTTTCGATATGGCAGGTCCGTAAAGGATCAGCCGCGCTTGATAGCAGCGCCGAAACGCTTGTTGAAGCGCTCTACACGGCCACCGGTGGTCGCTTGTTTCTGCTTACCGGTGTAGAAAGGGTGGCAGTTGGAGCACACGTCCAGGGAAAAATCCTGACCCGACGTGGAGCCCACCTGGAAGCTGGCACCGCAGGAACAGTTGGCGGTGACCGTGTTGTAATTCGGATGGATACCTTGTTTCATCTTGAGCCTCATCAGCGGTATGCCGCCACCTGATCTCGTGCCAGGCACCGCATACGGGTTTAAAAAAACGACTAACCGGTTAATCGCTCCTTCGTTTAAAGTCAGAGCGGCCGCGTATTCTAGCAAAACTAATGCCGGAGGCCAATTGTCCGACGCTGTTTCCGCCCAGGTGCTCAAAATCGCCCTGCCGTCGCCCTTGCGACGCCTGTTCGACTACTTGCCCAACCGCCAGACACCGCCTGGCGGTTGGCAGCCAGGATTGCGCGTCCGCGTCCCGTTCGGCCATCGCGATGTCGTCGGTGTGGTCGTTGAACTGGCGGACCACACCGACCTGTCGCACGCCCAACTGCGCAGCGTCAGCGAAACGTTGGACGATGCTCCCCTGCCCGCCGATTGGCTATGGCTTTGCCAGTTCACGGCACGCTACTACCAGCATAGCCTGGGCGATACCCTGGCCATGGCCATGCCTGCACGGATGCGCCAGGGCCACCCCATGGCCGGACGCACGCAAACACTTTGGCGGGCGTCGGGCCCGCCGGGCGATGACCGCTTGAGCCGCGCCCCGAAACAGGCGGCGTTACACGCGCTGTTGCAACAGCATCCCCATGGTTTGCCGGGACGCGCGGTCAATGCGCATGGATTTAGTCGCGACCAGTTGCTCGCGCTGGAAAAAAAGGGCCTGGCCGAGGCACAAGACATTACCCTCACCGCCCCCACGCCACCCGGCGGCAGCCTGCTGGCGAGCCCTGCGCTGCCGCTTAACCGGGAACAGGCGACGGCGCTGGCCGCCCTGCATGAAAAACTCGATGACTACCACCCTTGCTTACTGGAAGGCGTTACCGGCAGCGGCAAGACCGAAGTTTACCTGCAACTGATCGAGGCCGTGGCAGCCAAGGGAAAGCAGTCGCTGGTACTGGTCCCCGAAATAGGCCTGACCCCACAGACGCTGTCACGCTTCAAAAGCCGCTTCCGCGTGCCCGTCGTGGCATTGCACTCGGGACTTACCGACCCCGAGCGACTGGACGTCTGGGAGGCGGCAGCCTCCGGGCGGGCCTTGATCATCATCGGCACCCGATCAGCGATTTTCACCCCACTCGCCAACCCCGGCGCGATTATCGTCGATGAAGAGCACGACGGTTCCTATAAGCAACAGGACGGTTTGCGGTATCACGCACGGGACCTGGCCGTGGCCCGTGCCCACCACCATAAAATACCGCTGTTGCTGGGTAGTGCCACACCGTCTCTGGAAAGTCTACAGCAAGCATTAACCGGAGCTTACCGGCACTTGCGCTTGACCCAGCGGCCCAGCCGTCACCCGCCCGCCAAACTCGAACTGGTGGACATGCGTCACCAGCGGCGCCAGGGCGGCCTATTACCGGCCTCCCTCAGCGCCATCAAAAATACCCTGGCCGCTGGCAAACAGGTGCTGATTTTCATCAACCGGCGAGGCTTTGCGCCGACACTGGCCTGCCACAGCTGCGGCTGGCTCGCCGAATGCGGCCAGTGTGATGCCCGCATGACCCTGCACCGCCAGCCACCGCTGCTTGCCTGCCACCACTGCGACAGCCGCCGCGCCCTGCCAGACGCCTGCCCGGAATGCGACAGTGGCGATTTACGCGCCCTGGGCAGCGGCACGGAACGTACCGAGGAGACCCTGCAAAGCCTTTTCCCCAAGACCAAGGTGCAGCGCATCGATCGCGACAGCACGCGGAAAAAGGACAGTTTCGAGCAGATGCTCAAGGAGATTCAGCGTGGCGAACCCTGCCTGCTGGTGGGCACACAAATGCTCGCCAAGGGCCACCACCTCCCCCATGTGACGCTGGTGGTGGTGGTCAATGCCGATGGTGGACTCTACGCAGCAGATTTCCGCGCCCTGGAACACAGCGCCCAACTGCTCGAACAGGTCGCCGGACGTGCTGGACGAGCGGCCCACCCAGGGCGCGTGCTGGTACAGACCCTGCATCCCGACGATCCGCAACTGGGCCAGCTTGCCGAACACGGCTATGGCACACTGGCGCGCAACCTGCTGGAAGAGCGCCGCCTCGCCCAGTTGCCACCGTTTTGCTTTATGGCACTACTGCGTATTGAAAGCCCCAAAGAGGAAGCAGCTCTTGGCCTGGCCCGGCAGGCCGCCCAGGCTCTGCGCCAATGGCTATCCAATAGCGACACACCCGCACGCTGCCTGGGACCGGTGCCCGCCCCCATGGAGCGCCGCCAGAACCGTTACCATCTGCAAGTCATGCTGACCGCGGATAAGCGCAGCCAGCTCCACGCCGCCGCCAGTTGGCTGACACAATGGCTTGAAGCCAACCGCGACGCACGCCGGGTTCGCTGGTCGATTGACATTGATCCACAAAGCTTGTCCTAGATGCCAGCCGACACACCGCTTTGAAACTGCGCCTCAATTGCCGATAATGGGGCACCTTGCCGCTGAATAGCGATGCGTGCATGCCCACGCCGCCACTGATAACACCCGGATACTTAAATGAAAGACACGATTAGTTCACTGCTCGACGGCGCGGTCTCCGCGCTCAAGCACCAAGGCGTGCTGCCCGCTGATCTAGCGCCCACCATCAAGGTGGACCCCACCAAGGACAAGGCTCACGGAGATTACGCCACTAATCTGGCGCTGATGCTGGCCAAGCCCGCCGGCATGAAACCCCGCGAGCTGGCTGACGCCCTGGTAGCGGCGCTGCCGCCGAGCGACGCCATCCAGAAAACCGAGATTGCTGGCCCTGGATTCATCAACTTCTTTGCTGCCTCGGACGCCGCCGCGCAAATTGTCGCCCAGGTGCTCGACAGCGGCGATGCCTTTGGTCGCAGCCTGATCGGCAGGGGTGAGAAAGTGCAGGTCGAGTTTGTCTCCGCCAACCCCACCGGGCCACTGCACGTGGGCCATGGCCGCGGCGCTGCGATCGGCGACTGCCTGTGTCGCCTGCTCGATGCCAGCGGCTATGACGTGACCCGCGAGTTCTATTACAACGATGCGGGCGCGCAAATTGCCAACCTGGCAGGTTCGGTACAGGCGCGCGCCAAAGGCCTGGGTCCTGACGACCCAAGTTGGCCGGAAGACGGCTATCGCGGTGAATACATCGTGGATGTTGCCAGGGACTTCATGGCGGGCAAAACGGTGAGCGCCGATGATCGCGAGGTCACCGCCAATGCCGACGCCGATGACCTTGACGCGATTCAAGCCTTTGCCGTGGCCTGGCTACGCCGGGAGCAGGACCTCGACCTGAAGGCGTTCGGCGTCGAGTTCGACGTGTACTTTCTGGAGTCTTCGCTATATGCCAACGGCAAGGTGGATGCCACGGTCGAACAGCTCATCGCCGCAGGCCACACCTATGAAGAAGACGGTGCCATGTGGCTGCGCACCACCGACTTCGGCGACGACAAGGACCGCGTGATGCGCAAGCGGGAAGGCGGCTATACCTACTTCCTGCCCGACGTGGCCTACCACCTCGACAAGTGGCAGCGAGGCTTCACGACGGTGATCAACGAGCAGGGGGCCGACCACCACTCGACCATCACCCGGGTACGCGCCGGTCTGCAGGCGCTGGATGTCGGCATCCCCAGGGGTTGGCCGGATTACGTGCTGCACCAGATGGTGATGGTGACCCGCTCCGGCGTTGAAGTAAAACTCTCCAAGCGCGCGGGAAGCTACGTCACTGTGCGCGATCTGATCGACGAAGTGGGCCGCGACGCGACGCGTTTCTTCCTGGCCGCCCGCCGGGCCGACTCGCAACTGACTTTTGATATTGACCTGGCACGCTCCCAGTCCAATGACAACCCGGTCTACTATATTCAGTACGCCCACGCCCGGGTGTGCAGCATGCTGCGCAAGGCCGAAGCGGCGGAGCAGCCTTTCGATCACGACCTTGCCATGGCCAATCTGGCCCTGCTGGACAGCGATCAGGAACGCGCCGTACTCAATCGCCTGGCCCGCTACCCGGAAGTCATCGAAAACGCCACCCACAACCGTGAACCCCAGCAGGTCGCCCAATACCTGCTTGACCTAGCAGGTGATTTCCACACCTGCTATAACGCCGTCAAGGTCATGGTTGAAGACGACACCCTTCGCAACACACGCCTGGCGCTGGGCCTTGCGACCCGCCAGGTGCTACGTAACGGCCTGGATTTAATGGGGGTCAGCGCCCCCGAGGAGATGTAACCCATGGCGAGCCCGCGTAAAAAGCCCGCCCGCCGCGGCGCTACCAGCCAGCGCAAACCGCCCCGCCCCTCAAGCGGTGGATTCCGTTTACCCGGCTGGCTATGGGGTCTAGCGGGCATGGCGGCCGGTTTCTTTCTGGCCCAACACCAGCATGGCACAGCCCCCTGGCAGGACACCGCGGATGACGCCACCCAAACGACGTCTGAATCAAGCGCTGAGGAGCGGAATGCACGTGAGGCCGCCCGGGAAACCGAAGACTCGACAGAGCCCTCCATGCCGACCTTCGAGTTTTACACCCTGCTACCTGAAACCGAGGTGATTGCCCCCGGCGTGGCCCCTCCTTCAAGCGTTGAGACGCCGACTGCCGCCGAAGCCGATAGCCCCAGCAGCGATGGCGACACCGTCGACGATCCCATCGCCCAGGTGATCGCGGCCAATATGCGCCCGGAAGAACAGGTCACCACCGCGCAGCAAACGGCCAATGAAGACGGTGCCCGCTACGTGTTGCAAGCGGCATCGTTTCGCGAGCTGGACGATGCCGAACAGTTGCGTCAACGGCTGCGTAACTTGAGCCTGCTGGCACAGATCAGCGAGATCCAGGCCGACGGCAGCACTTGGCATCGTGTGCAGGTGGGTCCTTACGAGGATACCCGCGAACTCAACCGCGCTCAGGACTTAATGGCCACCCAAGGCATTGAGCCGCTGCTGATTCAACTGCAAAACTGACAAACTCACTCCCCAATGACGTGCGGGCGGTTGATTTTTTATCGACCGCCCGCATTTTGTTGAGAACTGCTTAAAGAGGGTCGAGCACCGACCCGATCGTCATCGGGAGCAAGCCTCCCCCCAAGGAGTTACCTCCATGACCACCATCGTATCCGTGCGTCGCGGAAACCAAGTCGCCTTAGCGGGTGACGGCCAGGTATCACTGGGCAACACCGTGATGAAAGGCAATGCCAGCAAGGTACGCCGCCTCTACCGGGGCAAGGTACTGGCGGGCTTTGCGGGTGGCACCGCCGATGCTTTCACCCTGTTCGAACGCTTTGAAGCTCAGCTTGAAAAATACCAGGGGCACCTCACCAAGGCTGCCGTCGAGCTTGCCAAGGACTGGCGCACCGATCGCGCCCTGCGCCGCCTCGAAGCCCTGTTGGCCGTGGCCGACCACAGTGCTTCCCTGATCATTACCGGCAACGGTGACGTCGTCGAGCCCGAGCGCGGCATTATCGCCATTGGCTCAGGCGGCAACTATGCCCAGGCAAGCGCTCGGGCACTGCTGGAAAATACCGAATTGGGCGCCCGGGAGATCACTGAAAAATCCCTCGCTATCGCTGGTGACATCTGCGTGTTCACCAATCACCACATCACGCTTGAAGAGCTGAACACCAACGAACGTTGAGGCCCCTTATGACCCAGATGACCCCCCGCGAAATCGTCCACGCCCTGGACCAATATATTATTGGACAACAGGATGCCAAACGCGCCGTTGCCATTGCGTTGCGCAACCGCTGGCGCCGCATGCAGCTCGACGATGAGCTGCGCCCGGAGGTTACGCCCAAGAACATCCTGATGATCGGCCCTACCGGCGTGGGTAAAACCGAGATTGCCCGTCGCCTGGCCAAACTGGCGCGCGCGCCGTTTATCAAGGTGGAGGCTACCAAGTTTACCGAGGTTGGCTATGTGGGTCGCGACGTCGAATCGATCATTCGCGACCTGATCGAAGCGGCCATCAAGATGGTCCGCGAACACGCCAAGGAAGAAGTCGCCCACCGGGCCGAGGATGCCGCCGAAGACCGCATTCTCGATGCGCTACTGCCCCCACCCCGCGGCCAGGAAGACAAGCCGCGCGAGGATAACGGCACCCGCCAGACGTTCCGCAAGAAGCTGCGTGAAGGAGAACTGGACGACAAAGAAATCGATATCGAGATTTCCGCCCAGGGTCAGGGGATCGACATCATGACGCCCCCCGGCATGGAAGAGATGACCAGCCAGTTGCAGAGCCTGTTTTCCAACATGGGCCAACAGAAGCGCGAGACACGCCGCGTCAAGGTCAGAGAAGCCTTCGGACTGTTGCGCGATGAAGAGGCCAGCAAGCTGGTCAACGAGGAAGAGATCAAGGCCCGCGCCGTGGAAGCGGTCGAGCAGCATGGTATCGTTTTCCTGGATGAAATCGACAAGGTCGCCAAGGGCAGTGGCCAGTCGAGTGGCGGCGACGTCTCCCGCGAGGGTGTGCAGCGCGACTTGCTACCGCTTATCGAAGGATCGACCGTCTCGACCAAGTACGGCATGGTCAAGACCGACCACATCCTGTTTATCGCCTCCGGTGCCTTCCATCTGTCGCGGCCATCGGATCTGATCCCCGAGCTGCAGGGCCGCCTGCCCATCCGCGTCGAGCTGGATGCGCTGACACCCGGTGACTTCAAGCGCATCCTGACCGAGCCGTCTGCCTCGCTGACCAGGCAGTACACGGCCTTGCTGGCCACTGAAGGACTGAACGTCGAGTTCACCCAGGACGGCATCGAGCGCATCGCCGAAATCTCCTGGCAGGTCAACGAGGGCACCGAGAACATCGGCGCGCGGCGCCTGCATACCGTCATGGAGCGTCTACTGGAAGAGGCTTCGTTCAAGGGTGGCGACATGGAAAGTCCGCTACTGATTGACGCCGATTACGTGAATGCCCAACTCGGTGAGCTAGCCGTCGACGAAGACCTGTCGCGCTATATTCTGTAACCTGTCGGCTCGGCAGGGATGCCGAGCCTTGGCGCGCCACCAATGGCCGCCGACACCCAGCTGCTTTTGAGGTGTATCATGACTGCTCCCACCCCCACCCGCGTTCACTACCACAAGTCGACCCGCGAGCTTGAGCTCGGCTACGCCAATGGCGAAAGCTATCGCCTGCCGGTGGAACTGCTGCGCGTTTACTCACCTTCTGCCGAGGTACGCGGCCATGGCGGCGATACCGCGGTGCTGCAGGTCGGCAAAAAGGATGTAGGGCTGCAGAACATTACCCCAGCGGGCAACTACGCACTCAAACTGCACTTTGACGACGGTCACGACAGCGGCCTGTTCAGTTGGAACTATCTCTATGACCTGGCCCAGCATCAAACGGCCTACTGGGAAAACTACCTGCAACGGCTTGAGGAGGCCGGGGCCTCCCGCGAGCCTGCCAGTATCCAGTTCAAACAGCTGTGACGTAACGCCCATAGCAAACGCAGACAAGCCGGGGCGGACAAGGCTACAATGCTGACAACCTTATTAATGCGGCGACCGCTGGGTCGACGCTCATCGCCTCGAACTCTGGAGCCAGAGCCCCATGAGCCCCACGGATAAACGCACGACCGATTTTGGTTATCAGGAAGTTCCTCTCGACGAAAAAGCCTCTCGGGTAGCCGACGTTTTCCACTCGGTCGCCGCACGCTACGACGTCATGAACGACCTGATGTCGATGGGCATTCATCGTGTCTGGAAGCGCCTCACCATTGAGCGTGCCGGCGTTCGGCCAGGTCACCACGTCCTCGATATCGCGGGCGGCACCGGTGATCTGACGCTTAAATTTTCGCGCCTGGTCGGCCCGCGAGGCAAAGTCGTGCTTGCCGATATCAACGCCTCCATGCTCAACGTTGGTCGCGACAAGCTGATGGACAACGGCGTGGGCAGCAACGTCGAGTATGTACAGGCCAACGCCGAATGCCTGCCGTTTCCCGACAACAGCTTTGACTGCATCACCATCGCGTTTGGCTTGCGTAATGTCACCGACAAGGACGCCGCGCTACGTTCCATGGCAAGGGTCCTCAAACCCGGCGGACGCCTGCTGGTGCTGGAGTTTTCCAAGCCTAGCAATGCGCTACTCACCAAAGCCTACGACGAATATTCTTTCCGCCTGTTGCCGAAAATGGGCGAATGGGTGGCAGGCGACGGCGAAAGCTACCGCTACCTGGCCGAATCGATTCGTATGCACCCCGATCAGGAGACGCTGAAAGGCATGATGGAAAATGCCGGTCTCGAGCGGGTGGAGTACACCAACTTAACCGGCGGTATCGTGGCACTGCACCGCGGCATCAAGCTATGACACCAACCACCGAGAGGTCAGCATGCTGCTAACCCCGACCCTGTTGCTGGCCGGATGTGAACGCACGCTGAACGCCCTGCTTGCCCGTGACCCGGCGTCACCAGCGCGGCTTGCCCAGCTCTCGGGTAGTCGGCTGCTCGTGCGTTTCGAACAGCCTCAGTTCGCCCTGGTACTTCATTATCACGCCGCCGGGATTGACCTGCTGCGCGCCGACGATATTGACGAACGCCACGTTGATGCCGTCGTGGAGCTGACTCCGGAAACCCTGTCAGCCTGGATTGGCGGCACGTCGATCGAGCAGTTGATGTTTGAAGGCAAGCTGGCGATACGCGGCCAGGTGCATTTACTCGAAGCGACGCGCACGCTGCTTCTTGACCTGGATCTCGACTGGGAAAACGAACTGGCACGTTGGTTGGGGGATACGCCTGCCCACTCACTGGCCGAGGGGGTGCGGCGAGCGGCTGACTGGGGGCTGCGTACCAAGGACGAGTTGGTGCAGGATGTCTCCGAGTACGTGTTTGAAGAAGCCCGCTTACTGCCCGGCCGCCAGCAGCGCGATGTATTACGCGACCAGTTGACCGCGCTCGAGGTGGCGACTGACCGTCTGGAAGCCCGATTCAAGCGCCTCGAGCGACGGCTGCGAGCAGGAGCACGCCCATGAGTTTGCGGTTGTTTCGCATCAGTTGGGTGATGGCCCGTTACCGCCTGGATACGCTCCTCCCGCTTGATCGGTTTCCCTGGTGGTTGCGCCTTCTGCTGTGGTTCTCGCCACTGCGCCTGATGCCCGTCGGCCATCGCACGCGCGGCGAGCGCCTGCGCCTCGCGCTGGAAACACTGGGACCGATTTTTATCAAATTCGGCCAGATGCTCTCCACCCGACGCGACTTGTTACCCGAAGACATTGCCGACGAGCTCAGGCGCTTGCAAGACCAGGTGCCGCCCTTTCCGGGTGAGCAGGCCGTGACCCGGGTGGAAAAAGAACTCGAAATGTCGCTCAGCGATGCCTTTGCGTTCTTCGACACGGCGCCTCTGGCCTCGGCTTCCATTGCGCAGGTTCATGTCGCCCAATTACATAGCGGCGAAGACGTGGTGGTCAAGATCATTCGACCCGGCATCGAGCGCATCATGCGTCAGGATATGGCGTTGATGTATCAGGTGGCCAAACTCTTGGCCAAGGTACCCGAAGCCCGACGTCTACGCCCGGTGGAAGTCATCAGGGACTACGAGGCCACGCTTTTCGATGAGCTTGACCTGTATAAGGAGGCCGCCAACACCTCTCAGCTCAAGCGCAATTTCAAAGACTCCCCGCTGCTGTTTGTACCGACCATCTACTGGCCGTTTACCCGCCGCCACGTCATGGTCCAGGAGCGTATTCGCGGCGTGCCCGTCGCCGACCTCGACACCCTCAAGGCCAACGGTACCAATCTCAAGAAGCTCGCCGAGCGCGGTGTGGAAATCTTCTTTACCCAGGTGTTTCGCGACAATTTCTTCCATGCCGATATGCACCCCGGCAATATTTTCGTCAACTGTGATAACCCGGAAGATCCGCAATATATCGCCATTGACTGCGGTATTGTCGGCAGCCTGACACGGGAGGATCAGGATTACCTGGCCCGCAACCTGCTGGCGTTTTTCCATCAGGATTATTACGAAGTCGCTGCACTGCACATTGAATCGGGCTGGGTGGGCGAAAACACCCGCGCCAACGAGTTTGCAGCGGCGATTCGCACGGTTTGCGAACCGATTCTGGAAAAACCGTTGAAAGATATATCCTTCGGCCAGGTCCTGCTGGGGCTGTTCCAGACCGCACGGCGCTTTAACATGGAAGTACAGCCCCAATTGGTACTGTTGCAGAAGACCTTGCTCAATATTGAGGGCCTGGGCCGACAGCTTTACCCTGACCTGGACCTGTGGAGCACGGCAAAACCCTATCTCGAGCAGTGGATGAAAGAACGGGCGGGCGTCGGCGGCCTATGGCGCTCGTTGAAGCGCCAGGCACCGGAACTGTCGCACCAGTTACCCGAGCTACCGGTACTGGCGCATCAGGCGCTCAGCCGCATGGAGCACGAGCACCGCCAGCGTCACCAGCAGACCTCTGCCATCAGCGACATGCAACAGCAAATGGCTCGCCAGGGCAAACGCCAGCATCGCCTGCGTATTGGCCTGGTTCTGCTAGGCCTGGCACTGGCCTGGCAGCCACTGAGCCAATGGGCAGGCAGTCAGCAATGGCCGGTGCTTGTCGCAGCCGCCATCGGTCTGCTGCTGCTGGTATGGCAATAGTTCAAGAACCCGAGGATCCCCATGGACACGACGCCTTACACCCCTAATAATGCACCTGTGCTTGATGCGCTCGCCGACGTATTACGTCAGCGTCGTCACGCGTCGCCGGACGATTCTTATGTTGCCTCCTTGCATTACAAGGGATTGAACAAGATACTCGAAAAACTCGGCGAGGAAGCCACCGAAACACTGCTCGCCGCCAAAGACGCCGAACATGGCAGCTTTGACGAGCGACAGGCACTGGTCGCCGAAACCGCCGACCTATGGTTTCATAGCCTGGTGATGCTGTCGCATCTGGACCTGGATCACCAGGATGTACTCAACGAATTGGCGCGCCGTTTCGGCATTTCCGGCCACGACGAAAAAGCGGCGCGTCAACAATAGCCTTCAGGCTTTGCAACACAGCCCCATCACGAGGACACGCTTATGTTAGGTGGTATCAGTATTTGGCAGTTGCTGATTGTACTAGGCATCATCATCCTGGTTTTCGGCACGAAAAAGCTCCGCAACGTCGGTACCGACCTGGGCGGTGCGGTGAAAGGCTTCAAGAAAGCCGTCCATGAAGACGAGAAAGACGCCAGCAAGAAGGACGATGACCAGCCCCAGGCGAAAGTTCGTCACGATGAGGCTGGCAACACTTACGACGTTCAAGCGGAAGAGAAAGAAAAACAGACAGCTGATCATCAAGACGAGCGCAAATAAGCCATGTTCGATTTTGGCTTTTTTGAAATTCTGGTCATTGGCGTTGTCGGGCTCCTGGTACTGGGTCCGGAACGCCTTCCCCGCGCGGCGCGCACGGTCGGCCTGTGGGTCGGCAAGATCAAGCGCACCGTCTCGGGCATGCAGCGCGAAATCAGCGCCCAGCTCGAAGCGGAAGATCTGCGTCAAACGCTCTCTGACCAGCAGAAAAAGCTCGATGACAGCCTTCGCAAAGCCAAGCATGACGTAGAGCGGATAGCGGACGCCCCCGAAAAGCCAACGCCAGCCTCCGGCGACCCATCAACGACGTCGGAAAAGCGTGCCGCCAGTGCCGCCTCGCATCTGGATGAAGCACTGGAAACCGTCCGTGAGAAAGCACCCGCGTCGCCCGACGCCGAGTCATCTACCAAGGACAGCAAGCACCCATGAGCACCTCTGATGATTCGCAGGAGCCCAGCAATGATCAGAAACAAGCGCCGTTAATCGAGCACCTCATTGAACTGCGCTCGAGACTGATGCGCGCGGTTATCGCGATTCTTTTGATCTTTCTCGGGCTTTATGCGTTCTCGAACGACATCTATCTTTTCGTGGCAGAACCGCTGATGGCGCTGCTGCCCCCGGGGTCGCAAATGATTGCGACCGAAGTGGCCTCACCGTTTCTTGCACCGTTCAAACTGACGTTGGTAACAGCGCTATTTATTGCGGTGCCGTTTGTGCTGCACCAGGCTTGGTCGTTTATCGCACCAGGGCTTTACGATAACGAGAAAGCACTGGCAATTCCGATCCTGGTCTCCAGCATTCTGCTGTTCTATGCCGGGGCGGCGTTTGCATATTACGTGGTGTTTCCGTTGCTGTTTGCGTTTTTCACCCAGGCAGGGCCGGAAAACATCACGGTAATGACGGATATCAATCAGTACCTGAACTTCGTGCTCAAGCTCTTCTTTGCCTTTGGCGTGGCGTTTGAAATTCCGGTTGCCACGTTTTTACTGATTCTGTCCGGCGCGACCACGGTCGAGAGCCTCTCCCAAAAACGCCCGTACATTATCCTGGGCTGTTTCGTGATTGGCATGGTGCTCACACCACCCGACGTCATATCGCAAAGCCTGCTGGCCATTCCCATGTACCTGCTTTACGAGGTTGGCCTGCTGTTTGGCCGCCTGGTCCGCAAGCGGCGCGCCGAAAAGGCCGCCGAAGCGTCAGGTGAAGAATAGCTCGCACTAAAAACAAACCGCTGCCCAAAGGCAGCGGTTTGTGGATGGATATAGACGTCCGGCGGAGAGCGTCGCTAATGGGTCAGTCCATCATTTCATCGATCCGATCAACGAGCTTGAAGATGCCGGTGGCCGCTTCACTGATCCGCGTTGCCAGCATATAGGCAGGCGTCGAGACCACGCGGTGCTCAAGATCGACCACGATATCCTCGACACTACAGCTACGGTGAAGGCCGCCCATGGCGCTGATGGCCCCGGATACGCCAGGATCATTGCCCACCGTCACGGCGATCCCGTCGCCCAACAAACGCGTCGCCAACACTGGCGCAATGCAGATCAGGCCGATCGGCTTGGCATCTTCGCGAAAGCCTGACAGGACTTCCCTGAACGACGCCAACACCTGCATGCTGTCTCCCGCCAAGGCGAAATCCGATAGGTTTTTGGCGACACCAAAACCACCCGGTACAATTACCGCGTCAAATTCGTCAGCCGCCAGGTCAGTTAGTGGGCTGACGTCACCGCGGGCCAGACGTGCTGATTCCACCAGCACGTTACGTTTTTCGTCCGTGTCAGTCTCCTGGGTGAGGTGATTGACCACATGGTGCTGCTCGATATCCGGGGCAAAACAACGATATCCTATCCCCAACTGGTCCAAGCGCAGTAGCGTCAGGGTGGTTTCGTAAATTTCCGACCCGTCGAATACACCGCAGCCAGCAAGAATCACTGCTACCTGTTTGGTCATGCTTTTCTCCTTGTGCAGGGCCTGCTCGTTCAGCAGCGTTTGCGCCACTTTAGTCAGTCTTTCAGCGCACCACAAGACGGCTTTCGATGCAGACCAGGGCTGATATACTCAGCCAAGGTCGGCAGATACCCTCATTTACGAGTTTTTGTGGAGAATACCGTTGAGTACACCTACCCCTCGCCACTTTCCCGCGACGCGTCTGCGTCGCATGCGCCGCGACGACTTCTCCCGCCGTTTAATGCGCGAATCAACGCTGACGCCCGGCGACCTCATTCTGCCGGTTTTCGTCCTGGAAGGCAGCCAGCAGCGCGAAGCCATCGCCTCTATGCCGGGTGTGGAGCGCCTGTCGATTGACCTGTTGATCGAGCAGGCCCGCGACGCCTATGCGCTGGGCATTCCCGCAATCGCACTGTTCCCGGTTGTCGGCGGTGAACAGAAAACCGAACTCGCCGAAGAGGCCTACAACGCCAACGGGCTCGTACAGCGCAGCGTGCGCGCACTCAAGGAGGCGCTGCCGGAACTGGGTATCATCACCGACGTCGCCCTGGACCCGTACACCATCCACGGCCAGGATGGGATTATCGACGAGAGCGGGTACGTGCTTAACGACCGCACCGTCGACACCCTGCTCAAACAGGCGCTCTCCCATGCCGAAGCCGGTGCCGATGTCGTTGCCCCCTCCGACATGATGGACGGGCGTATCAGCGCTATCCGCCAGGTGCTTGAACAGGAGCATCTGCACAACGTGCGCATCATGGCTTACAGTGCCAAGTACGCCTCGCACTACTACGGTCCCTTCCGCGATGCCGTGGGCTCCTCCGCCAACCTGGGCAAAGCCGACAAGCGGACGTACCAGATGGACCCGGCCAACAGCGACGAAGCCCTTCATGAGGTGGCAATGGACATTGCCGAGGGAGCTGACATGGTCATGGTCAAACCGGGAATGCCTTACCTGGATGTTGTCCGGCGGGTCAAAAGCGAGTTGCGCGTGCCCACCTATGCCTATCAGGTAAGTGGCGAATACGCGATGCACCGCGCTGCTTTCGACAATGGCTGGCTGGATGCCGACACGGTCATCCTGGAGTCTCTGATGTGCTTCAAGCGCGCCGGGGCAGACGGTATTCTGAGCTACTTTGCCCTTGACGCCGCACGTCTGCTGACGAATGCGCGTTGATCCTGGGAGGCTGAAGCCAGTAAAGCGTAGATGACAATGCCGTGACACGTCTTTGTCATCTTCCTCCGCCATACTGCGTTAACAGATGCGTATCAGGCAGTGATATGCTCAGAGACGACTAACGCCGGAGGCAGCTACCATGGACGACCAGGTCACCGATAACTCGCCCTACCCGCGCCATGACAATGACGGTAGCGACAGCGAGATGTCCACGCTTCGCGTCAACCGCACGCCCACGGGCGTTCAGGCCCGCGAAGCGCTGCCTGAGACCGATCTGGACGACCCGCAGCTTTACTTCAATCGCGAGCTCTCCCACCTGCAGTTCAATATCCGTGTGCTGGAGCAGGCGCTGGATGAAGCACACCCACTGCTCAACCGATTGATGTTCTTGCTGATTTTTTCATCCAACATGGATGAGTTCTTTGAAATTCGCGTGGCCGGACTCAAGCACCAGATTGCCCTGGGTGACGATACAACGGGTGCCGACGGGCGGCTGCCAAGGGCGGTGCTTGCCGAGATTTCTGACATTGCCCACGCGCAAATCGTCCGCCAGTATCAGATTCTCAACGATACATTGTTGCCTGCTCTAGAAGCGCAGGGGCTAAGGTTCCGTCGCCGCGACCAATGGACAAAGGCGCAAAAAGACTGGGTCCACGAGCTGTTCAACAACGACATCATGCCGGTCATCAGTCCCATCGGTCTGGACCCCTCGCACCCTTTTCCGCGGTTGGTGAACAAAAGCCTCAACTTTATCGTCGAGCTGGAGGGCAAAGATGCCTTTGGACGCGCCGGGGGCATGGCGATTCTCCCCGCGCCCCGCTCGTTGCCACGCCTCATGGCGCTGCCCAAGCATCTGTGCAGCGAGGGCTATACCGAGTACGTGTTCCTGTCGTCGATGATTCATGCCCATGCTGAAGAACTGTTTCCAGGCATGAAGGTGCGCGGTTGCTACCAGTTCCGCCTGACACGCAACGCCGACATGAGCGTTGACCCGGAAGAGGTCTCCGACCTGGCCTCCGCGCTGCGTGGCGAGCTTTTGGCTCGCCGCTATGGCAGTGGCGTACGTCTGGAGGTGGCCGATAACTGCCCGGACGACCTGACCAACTTCCTGCTGCGCCAATTCAGCCTTGAAGCTGACGACCTATACCGTGTGCAAGGCCCGGTCAACCTGACCCGGATGATGGCCGTTCTTGGCGATGTTGACCGGCCGGAGCTGCTCTACCGGCCGTACACGCCTGGGATCCCCAAAGCCCTGAAAGGCGGCAGCCTGTTTGATGCCATCGCCAAGCAGGACGTGCTGCTGCACCACCCTTTCCAGTCGTTTTCGCCAATTGAGGACCTGCTCAGCGAAGCAGCCCGCGACCCGAATGTGCTGGCCATCAAACAGACGCTCTACCGCACCGGGGCCGATTCGCCGATTGTCAGCGCACTGGTGGACGCGGCCAGCCAGGGCAAAGAAGTCACCGTGGTGATCGAGCTGCGCGCGCGCTTTGACGAAGCCGATAATCTACAGCTGGCATCGCGCCTGCAGGAAGCCGGGGCCATCGTGATTTACGGCATCATGGCGTACAAGACGCATGCCAAGATGCTGCACATCGTGCGCCGCGAACGCGGTGAACTACGCCACTACGCCCATCTGGGTACTGGTAACTACCATTCGAAGACCGCCAAGCTGTACACCGACTATAGCCTGCTGACCGCCAACAAGGCACTTTGCGCCGACGTTCACCGGGTATTTCAGCAACTGTCGGGGATGGGCCGCGCGCGCAAGATCGACACGCTGCTCCATGCGCCGTTTACCCTGCACGAGCGGCTCATGGAAATGATCGACCGTGAAGCCCAGGTCGCCCGCAAGGGCAAGCGAGCCCACATCATCATCAAGTGCAATTCGCTCACCGAGCCGAAACTGATCAAGGCGCTTTATCGCGCCTCCCAGGCGGGTGTTGAATGCGACCTGATCATTCGTGGCATGTGCTGCCTGAAACCCGGCCTGCCGGGTGTGTCGGACAATATTCGTGTGCGCTCGATCATTGGCCGTTTCCTGGAACACACACGGGTTTTCCATTTCCACAACGACGGCAAGCCGGAGATCTGGTGTTCAAGCGCCGACTTCATGTCGCGCAACATGTTCCACCGGGTGGAAACCTGCTTTCCACTATTGGATAAAAAGCTCGCCACGCGGGTACGCAAGGACCTGGAAACCTACCTGGTCGACAATTGCCAGAGCTGGCTGCTGCAAAGCGACGGCAGTTATCACCTTCAAAACCCCGGTAGCGGGGATGCGATCAGCGCCCAGGAAACCCTGCTCTACGCCTACGCCAGCAAAAGCTAGCCCAGTTAAACACCCCGGCACCAAGCCGGGGTTAAACGTCCTGTAGTATGTCGCTTACGTATAGCGCTGACGTATCTGCCGGGCTGCCTGGACCATATTGGCCAGGGCCGGCTCCACCTCCGCCCAGGTGCGGGTTTTCAGGCCGCAGTCCGGATTGACCCACAGCCGCTCGGCGGGCATCTTTTCCAGCGCCTTTTCCAGCAAATCGACCATCCACGCCACATCGGGAATATTCGGCGTGTGGATATCGTAAACACCGGGCCCCATTTCATTGGGATAGGCAAAGTCCTGGAAAGCGTCCAGCAATTCCATATTCGAGCGTGATGTTTCGATGGTGATCACGTCAGCGTCCAGCGCCGCAATCGCACCTATGATGTCGTTGAACTCCGAATAGCACATATGGGTGTGAATCTGGGTGCTGTCGTCGACGCCTGAGGCACTTAATCGGAAACACGCCACTGCCCAGTCCAGGTAGCCCTGCCATTCATGCTGGCGCAGCGGCAAGCCCTCGCGCAGGGCGGGCTCGTCGATTTGAATGATCCTGATGCCGGCGCGCTCCAGATCCTGCACTTCGTCGCGCAGCGCGAGGGCAATCTGCTGACAGGTGGTTTCCCGGGACTGATCATCGCGTACAAACGACCACTGCAGGACCGTCACCGGCCCCGTCAGCATGCCCTTCATGGGCTTGTCGGTCAGCGTTTGCGCATACTCGCTCCAGCGTACGGTCATGGCGGCCGGACGGTTCACGTCACCAAAAATGACCGGCGGCTTGACGCACCGCGAGCCATAGCTTTGCACCCAGCCAAAACGGGTAAAGGCAAAGCCGTCCAGCTGTTCACCAAAGTACTCCACCATGTCATTGCGCTCGGCCTCACCGTGAACCAGCACATCCAGACCCAAGGCTTCCTGACGCTCGACCGCGTAGGCAATGTCCGAGCGCATGCGCGCCTCGTAGTCGGCCTGGCTTATCTCACCCGCTTTAAAAGCACGCCGCGCCGCACGAATATCGGAGGTTTGCGGGAAGGAGCCAATCGTCGTGGTCGGCAACAGGGGCAGGTTCAGGGCACGCCGTTGCGCCACCGCGCGTTCTGCATAGGGAGAGCCGCGCTGGCTGTCCTCGGACGTGATAGCGGCAACGCGAGCACTGACGGCTGGCTGATGAATACGCCCTGATTCACGCCGGACATCCAACGCCTGCGTTGCCGCTTTCAAGCGCTGCTCATCAAGGTCGGTGGCGCGATTATCGATCAGCCGGGCCAGGGAAACCACTTCGTCGAGCTTTTGGCGGGCAAAGGCCAGCCAACTGACCAAAGCTTCATCAAGGTCTGTCTCCTGGGCAAGATCCACAGGCACGTGCAGCAGCGAACAGCTTGGCGCCAGCCAGAGCCGCTTGCCCAGGCGAACCTTGAGCGGCAGCAGGCGTTCGCGCAGCGCGGCAAGGTCGGCACGCCAGATATTGCGGCCATCGACAAACCCCACCGATAGCACCTGATGCGGGCTCAGTCGATCAATCACGCTGTCTACCTGCTGAGACGCGCGCACTGCATCAATGTGAAGCCCATCCACCGGCAGCCGGGTCGCCACCGACAGATTATCACCCAGGCCGCCAAAGTAGCTGGCCACCATCAGCTTCAAGGGAGCGGACTGCAAGCGGTGATAGGCACGTTCAAAGGCCTGCTGCCAGGCAAGGGGCAAGTCCTGCACCAGTGCTGGCTCATCCAGTTGAACCCACTCGACCCCCTGGGTGGCCAGGCGTGCCAGCACGTCGCAGTAGACATCCAGGATGCTATCCAGCAACGTCAATCGGTCCAGCTCGGCGCTTTGGGATTTCCCCAGCCACAGCCAGGTGAGCGGACCGGTCAGGGTCACCTTGGGGGTAAATCCCGCGGTCAATGCTTCATCGACTTCGTCGAAAAGCCGGTTGGAGGCCAGAGCAAAACGTTGCCCTTGGTGCAGCTCCGGGACCAGATAATGATAGTTGGTATCAAAGTACTTGGTCATTTCGCAGGCAGCTGCCGGTTCGCCGCTGGGCGCACGTCCCCGCGCCATGCGAAAGGTGGTATCCAGGTCAACGTCACCCGCCGCCACTTCCTGTGCCGCATTGAAGCGCTCGGGTACCGCGCCTAACAGCACCGAGACATTCAGCACCTGATCGTAAAACGCGAAATCGCCCACGCTGACCATGTCGAGTCCCGCCGCCTGTTGGGCTTGCCAATGGCGCAAACGCAAGTCCCGGCCGGTCTGTTCAAGCTCTTCGCGGGAAAACTCGCCCTGCCAGTAGGCTTCAGTGGCTTTTTTGAGCTCGCGACGAGCGCCAATTCGGGGATAGCCGAGGATATGAGAAACTGTCATGATGAAACCTTGCAACGTGAATGATTTCACTTAGTCTGGGCATCGACAGAAAGTGAATCAAACTAAAGTTTTTAATATTAAATATGAAAAACCTTCATCATGATTGAATTACGCCACTTGCGCACCCTGCTGGCGCTGCGTGAGACAGGGTCTCTGGTAGAGGCGGCCGAGCGGGTCCATCTCACCCAATCTGCGCTGTCACATCAGTTGAAAGACCTTGAAAGCCGGGTGGATAGCCCACTGTTCATGCGCAAGACCCGGCCGGTTGAATTCACCCGCGCCGGACTGCGTTTACTGGCACTCGCTGATGAGGTTCTGCCCGAAGTGCGCAAGGCCGAGCGCGACCTGGCACGCATGGCCGGAACCGAAATGGGGAGACTGCACATGGCCATTGAGTGCCACAGCTGCTTCCAGTGGCTGATGCCCACGGTGGACTACTTTCGCGATCACTGGCCCGAGGTCGAGATCGACATACCCAGCGGCCACCACTTTGACCCGCTGCCCGCGCTGGCGCGCGAACAGCTCGATCTGGTGATCACGGCTGATCCGCAGCCCATCGAGGGGGTGCACTACGCGCCGCTGTTCCGCTATGAAGGATTGCTCGCGGTTGCCAGGCAACATCCACTTGCCGGTCAGAGCTTCGTGACGCCCGAGGCACTGGCCGATGAAACCCTGATCACCTACCCGGTCGAGCAGTCACGACTTGACGTCTTTAGCCAGTTTTTAACACCCGCCAATGTGCGCCCCCGGGAAATCCGCACCGCCGAGCTGACGATCATGATGATGCAGCTTGTCGCCAGCGGCCGTGGTGTCTGTGCGCTGCCTAACTGGGCGCTCTCGGAGTACCTGGAACGCGACTACGTTAGTGCCGTGAAGCTTGGAGAGCAGGGTGTGTGGAGCACGCTGTATGCCGCCGTGCGGGAAGAAACGCTGGAGGCGCCATGGATGCAGGATTTTTTACGCACCGCACGGGAAACGTCGTTTGCCGTCCTCAACGGTATCAAACCGGCGACTCGCGACGCGGAATCAGTAGCGTGAAGCGCGCGCCACCCAGGGAAGGGCTGGTATCCACGGTGACGCTACCGCCATGGCCTGCCATGACTTTTTGCACAATCGACAACCCCAGCCCGTAGCCCCCCGAACTGCGCGCACGGCTATCGTCCAGACGGGCGAAGGGTTTGAACACGTCGGTCCGAGCATCGGCTGGAATCCCCGGTCCATCATCCTCCACGTCAATACGCACCAGGTGGGGCTCATCCCATAGTCCAATCACCACCTTGGACTGACCATGTCGGCAGGCATTACTGACCAGGTTCTGCAGCGCGCGCTGCAGGTAGCGAGGCTCCGCCAGGAGCTCGACGTCAGGCCCCGGCGCCAGCGTTATCGACAAGCCTTCATGAAGCGGCGAAAGCGAATCGATCACCCGCTCGGCCATCGCCCGACATTCCACCAGCGACGTTTCCAGCTCGGCGCCGTTGACCGTCTCGCCCCCCAGCCGGGCATAGGTGAGAATTTCATCGATCAGCTCATCCAACTCGGCAATATCGGTATCGATACCCTGAAGCTGGCGTCGTATCGCGGGCTGATCGGTCATATCCTCGACCATTTGCACGGCAAAACGGATACGGGCTACCGGCGTTCGCAGCTCGTGTGACACGGCGCGAATCATCTCCTGCTGCCCACGCAACAGCGACTGCACCTGATTGGCCATCCCGTTGAACGCCATGCCCAGGCGCCCAAGAAAGTCGCCGCTTTCGACTTTGACGCGGGTTTCCAGGCGACCACTGGCAATCCTTGTCGCCGCCAGCTCGAGACGCGCCATGCGTGATTCGATACTGCGCATCACCAGGTAGATAATCAGCGCCAGCACGACCATCAGAGCCATCAATAACGGCAGGTGAAGGTTCAACGGCAGGACGGAGCCCCCGGCTGCAGGCCCTACTTCAAGCCATTGGGAGCCGTCGGACAGCTGATAGACGAAGCTTATCGATAGTTGTTCACCGCGTAAACGCGTGACGACCTCGCCGCGATCGAGCTGGCGACGCTGCGCATCACTCAACGCAGCGGGGGGGCGATCGGTCAGCGAAAGTGGCCAGCCACCCTGCTCCAGTGCACCAAGCCGCTCACGACGTTCGTTACCGTCAAGCGGCGACAGCCACGCACCGAGTATCTCTATGGTGGCGTGCCACTGTCGCTCGCTCCAGTAAGGGAAGTCGGCCTGTAACAGCCAGGGTTGGCCAGGGAGGCGGCGCTGTAGTCGCCAGGGAGACGTCGCCACCAGTACTTTTCCCCGCTCCAGGCGGGCAAGCTCGAAATAGCTCAGGGAAGCATCTTCCAACGGCAAAAGTGTCAACTGCATATCGAGCTGCTCAGCCCAACCCGCTAGCTTCGCCTGGCGTTCGCGCGGCGTGCTGTCGGCGAGTTGCTGCGTCATTAATGACATTGGCAGCGCCGTTAATGCCTCGCGATAGTCCTCGCGGCTAACCTGCTCGATAAAGGCGCGCCCGCCCAGGGCAATTAAAAACACCATTAGCAGCGCGGCACCCAGCAGCAGATAAAAGCGTAAAAACGAGCCGTGGCTGAGCACCCGCCGCATGTAGCTGTCCTTCTTAGCTGTCTTTTACAAACAGGTAGCCCTTACTACGTACCGTCTTGATACGGTGGGGCTGGTTGGGGTCATCACCAATCTTGGGACGAATACGTGACACTCTCACATCGATCGAACGATCCTGCCCATCATATTTGATCCCACGCAGATCATTAAAAATCTCTTCACGGGTGAGCACACGCCCGGCATTGCGCGCCAGCAACCAAAGCAGGTCGAACTCGGCGCTGGTCAAATCGATGCGTTCCCCCGACAGCCAGGCTTCACGGGTGGCATTATCGATTTCAAGATTCTCGAAGCGTAGACGTATTTCGCCTTCCGAGGCTGGCCCGTCGGCACGCCGCAACAGCGCTCGCATGCGGGCCAGGAGTACCCTTGGCTGAACAGGCTTGGGCACATAGTCATCCGCGCCCATTTCAAGTCCCAATACCTGATCCAGATCGTCCGTACGTGCCGTCAACATCATGATCGGACCTGCAAAGTTGGGTCGCACGCGACGACAGATCGCCAGGCCGTCTTCCCCGGGCAGCATTAAATCAAGAATCACCAGATCCGGCTGCAGGGTCAGGATGCGATCCACTCCCTTCGCCCCATCAGCCTCCAGCGTGACTTGAAAGCCGTTGGCTTCCAGATAATCCCGGGTCAGCTCAGCCAGGCGCTGATCATCCTCAATGATGAGCACGTGATCCTGGTCGGGATAATCAGGCTTGTGCGATTCTTGACTTCCAAGCGTCTGAAACCGTTCTTCTAAGTGATCCACCATCCTAGTTGTCAACTCCACTTAAGCTATGTGTCTTATCGCCTGCTTACCCCACACAGAAGCAGGCTGTTTATGTTTATTTACAGAATACCTCAAAAGTGCTCAAGCGCTTGTCAGCTGACGCAATATGCACGTTTCTTAAACATTTTACCCAAAAGCCGCCGCTTGATTCTTGCCACACCGACAGCTAATGTAAGTGACTACGCTGTCGTCAACCTGACAGGAGGAGACGGTCATGGGAAGTGACAAACCCAAAAGTGTCATCAAACGTGTTTACGTTCCTACCCAAGTGCGTGATTTGCCTAACGGGGAGAAACTTAAAATCCCTGGGCATTACAAATCCCCTCCCGGTGAAGAACAAAGCTGATCGCCATTTATCTATAGTAGTGACTTAATAAGGCAGGCCCAGGGCCTGCCTTATTCATATCTACATCACCAGTAACGTTTCGCTATCCTTTCGGCCCCAGCAGCAACCACACGATCAGCCCGACCAGCGGAAAAAACAGCAACACCAATATCCATAGTAACTTGGCCAGGCCACCGGCAGTGCTTTTCGCTACCTTAATGATGGCCCAGACGATGATGACGAGCCAGATAAGCCCCAGTAATCCACCCACTTCAATGCCCATATCAACTCCTTGTATTGGGATCCATGACTGTGCAGCTAAGCATATAGCTACAGCTGACACAAGCGACTAAGAGGATGCCTGCCAGTTCAGGGCGGCCTGGCGACCACGCGCTTCATTTACCCTTGCGCAAACCAGCATCGCCACGCCAAACAATACCGCGCACAGCAGAATAGATGCCTGGAGACCGACCAAGGCCTGCAACCCTCCCAGCAGCACAATCCCGATGACACCTGCCAGCTTGTTGGCCAGCCCCCAAAAGCCAAAGAACTCCGCTGACTTGGTCGTTGGCGAGAATAAACCGACCAGCGCGCGGCTTGCCGATTGACTGGAACCCAGGCTCAGCCCGGCTAAACACCCCACGAACAAGAAGACATACTGGGGTTGCCATTGCCATTCAGTGACCTGGTTCACCCAGTCGGTGAACTGCGGGGTCAGCCAGATAGCCAGAATGGCGGCGATCCACAGCCCCAGAGTAATCTGATAGGTACGCTTGGCACCCAGCCGGTCCTGAATCCAACCAAACCCTAACGCCCCGGCGGCCGCCGTAATTTGCACAATAATGAACATGATATTGCGCACGCTTGCTTCCCAACCAATCACCTGGGCGCCGTAAATAAAGGCAAAGGCGATGATGATGTACACCCCTGCCATCGAAAACAGCAGCGATACCAGAAACACCGACAGATCCCTGAAATGCTTCAGGTCATGAAAGGTAGCCGTGACGCGCCGACGCGCCGTATGCCAGTAGGATCCGCGATGCGGTTGCGGCATTGCCCGCTCTTTCAGCCATATGAAGGTGGGTATGGCGGCCACCAGGAAAAATCCAGCAGCGAAGGGACCTACCCAGCGAATGCGCTCGAAGTTATCAGCGCTTGCTTCGCCCAACACCACCAGCGTGAACCCCGCGGCAAAGAGCCCACCGATATAGCCCAGCGCCCAGCCAAACCCGGAGATCTTACCCAATGCCTCGGGAGGACCCAGCGAAGGCAGAAAGGCCGCGATAAATGACTCACCCATCGAGTAGGCATAGTTCGAAATGATGATAAGTATGAGCCCGATGACCACATAGCCAGGCGCCACAAAATACAGCATAGCGGTCGTCGCAACCGTCGCCAGGTAGCTGAACAGCAGGAAGCGTTTCTTTTCTGCCCGCTCATCCATGATTGCGCCGCATAAGGGTGCGGTGACAACTACCAACAAATAACTGGTAGCCAGGGCGAGACTCCATAGCAGATTGGCAAGACGAAAGTTATCGCCGCGGTCACCCACAATCACGGTGGTAAACAATTCACCGAAAACCACAGTGATAATCAGCAAGGTATAGGCTTGGTTGGCAAAATCGAACATCGCCCAGCCAAAAATTTCACGACGCGAAGCGAAGCCTGAAGCAGCTTGGGTAGGTTGAGCGTGCACCATGATGTCTCTCACCAGCTAACAAGGTGCCAAGCGTATCAGGTTGGCGCACAAAAGCGACACGCCTATCGTTGGAAGAATAGAGGTGACAGTCGCGGCAGCTTGCTCTAAGTTTGATTGATCATCTAATAACAGGGACGTTAATACATGAAGGAAGCGGGGGGAGTAAGGTGTCGTCGAAAGCCGATCGTCGGGCGCTGGCTAGCAGGCCTACTGTCGCTTCTCGCACCGCTGGCACTCGCTGGCGGCTCGTCTTCTGACCTGACGTCGCTCACCTTTGTTACCGAAGAATACCCTCCCTATAATTATCAGGACCCACAGACTGGCCAATTGGAAGGCCGAGCGATCACGCTGCTTGAGTCAATACTTGAGCAGGCTGGCACACCTTTCAAGCGTGAGGATATTCTCTACTACCCTTGGATACGCGGCTACGAGTTGGCGCAAAGTGAACCCAATACAGCGTTATTTTCGACCACCCGCACCCCTGCCCGAGAAGCACACTTCAAATGGGTAGGCCCCATCGCACGCGACCGGGTCGTACTGTTGACCTGGGATAACCAGGTCGCTCGGCTCGCGTCGCTGGAAGAGGCAATTGACAAGCGGTTGAGCATCACGGTGATTCGTGAAGATATTGGCGCTCAGGCGCTGCAAGAAGCCGACTACCCGGCCGAGTTACTCCGCCCGGCCATTGATAACCGCAGCGCCTTGCACATGTTACGTCGTGGGCGCGTCGATTTATGGGCCTACAGCGATGAAGTGGCGCGCTGGATCGCCACACAGGAAGGCGTTGAGGCCAGTCGATTAACTGCCGTGCATACGTTAAGCGAATCGGATTTATACTTTGCTTTCAACCCGGCCACGGCTCAAGGCCTGATTAATCGCCTGCAGAAGGCCCTGGAGAATGTTCGTGCTGGACAAAAAGACCGGGAGGCCGGCCATCATGCGAACTAACCCAATACAACAACGCATCGCGTCATGCTGGCGGTCTTTGCTTGCTACGTTATTGCTGGCCCTGAGCCAGCCACTCAGCGCGACACCGCTGATCATCAATACCGAAGATTACCCACCCTTCAATTACCCAAGCGAGCAAGGACAGATCATGGGTAGTGCCACCCAGGTGCTGCGCGAGGCATTGCAGGCGGCAGATATTGACGCGGAGTTTCGGGTGCTGCCCTGGGCAAGGGCCTATACGGCTGCACGCCTGCGCGAGCAACACTGCGTTTACTCAACCACCCGCACCACTGAGCGCGAGGCGCTCTTTCGCTGGGCGGGGCCGCTGGCTATCAACGAGTGGGCAGCATTCAGCCTTGCTGGCCGGGATATCCAGGCGAGTTCAATACAAGAACTGGCTCACTTTCGTGTGGGTAGCTTCCGCGAAGATGCGGTGGGTAATCATGTCGCTGCTCAGGGAGTCGACGTGCTGCGCGCACCGAATGAACGCGAAAACCTGGCGCGCCTGGACGCGGGACTCGTTGATGTCATCGTCACCGGCAAAGCCACCGGCGAGTTTCTGGCCAACGCGAAAAACGTGGCGTTACGGCACCTGTTTACGTTTTATCGCGCACCGCTTTATCTTGCCTGTCATCCCAGCGTATCCAAGGATCTGATCAAGCGGCTACAGCACCACCTTCCTCCCCTTGGCGAGGCGCGCGGAGTTTCGCGCCATGAATAAAACTTCCATACCGTTGCGCTCGGGTAGCCTGACGTCCAAGCAAGCGCTGCTCACCATATTGCTGGCTATCTTGATCAGCGTTATTGCCGGCAGTGTAGAGTTGTTTAATCACGCCTTGTCGATGCGCCAGAATGTTGCCCAGCGTGTTGAACAGCAGTTGGCTATCGTCAGCGGCGCTGCCGCCGAAGCCGCTTTTCAACTGAACCCTGACCTGGCTCACCAGATCGCCTATGGGCTATTCAGCGATAACGAAATTGCCGAAGTCGCCATCCGCGACGATTTCGGCAGCCCCCTGTCCGAGTTTGCTCCCACCGAGGCGGTTGAATCGAGTTGGTTAAGCCAGCGGCTGTTTGGCGATATGCTGCATTACCAGATTCCGCTGAATTATTACGTGGCCGTCGACTTACCCGAAGCCGTGGTGGGCGAGGTCGATCTTCGGCTTGATGAGCAGCGCCTTACCCAACAATTCCTTGATCGCAGTATATCGGTCGTTGGCTCCAGCGTGCTGGAAGCCTTTATACTCAGCCTGTTGATTATTGCCTTCTTCCATTACTTTATTACCCGACCACTGCTCAAGGTCCACGACGCCATCGCGCATGCCGATCCTGAACGCCCCGGCGAGTGGGATAAACCGCAGTTGCGGGGCCACCGTCATGATGAGCTGGGGCATTTGGTCGACAGCCTTGACCACTTGCTGCAGGCCTTCCAACAAGGGTTGGACCAACGCGACCAACTCCACCACCTGTCGCATATTGATGGACTGACCGGTGTCGCCAACCGGCGGCATTTTGATCTGTTTTATCAACAGCAGTGGAAGCGCGCCAAGCGAGGTGCCCAACCCTTCTCGGTTATCTTTATCGATATCGATAACTTTAAAGAATTTAACGACCATTACGGTCACGCCATGGGAGATGACACGCTTCGCGCGGTGGCACAGGTGTTGAATAACTGCATCGACCCGGCCCATGACCTGCTTGCACGCTATGGCGGAGAAGAGTTTGTCTGCGTCCTGCCCAATCAAGATGAAGCGGCCGCGCTTGACGTCGCCCAGCGTTTACGCCGGGCAGTGCTGTCTCTAGCCATTCCTCACGCTTACTCAAGTACGCATACCCACTTGACCGCCAGCATGGGGGTCGCCAGCACATCAGCCCAGACAACGCTCAGTGCAGCGGCACTGCTGGCACAGGCAGACCAGCACCTGTATCACGCCAAGCATCTGGGCCGAAACCGCATCGAAACCCGTTCGCGGACAGCTTGAACCACCGGCTCACAACCACCAGTGTGCGACGACAGCGGCAAGCCCGATCACCAGCGCCGTTATGACAGCCACACACACGGCATGGTCCAGCCAGCGATCAAAGGCAGCCCCTTTGGACTGCCGCCGTGTGGCACCGTGCCGTGTTTGCCTGACCATCAGTCGTTACCCTTCATGGGACACCCTCAGTGATTGATACGCCGATTGACGACGTTGGGCGCACGGCGTAAACGCTCTTCTTCGCCTAGCTCTTCCGCTTCAAAAGCATCGGCACCCACCGGCGTTTCACCGTGGCGACGGTAGAGCTGGGTAAGCATCGCTTTACGGTCGGCACGCAGTTCGCGCACCAGCACGATCACCATCATATAGAGAATAAAGGTAAACGGCAGCGCGGACAGCACCGCTGCCGATTGCAGGCCGGTCAGCCCGCCCGCCAAAATCAGGGTAAAGCAGATCGCGGCGATCAGCACACCCCACAACACCCGCTTGTAAAGCGGCGGATTGATAGAACCATTATCGGTCATTTGCGCCACGATGTAAGACGCCGAGTCGGCGGACGTTACCAGGAAAACAAAAATCAACATGATGGCAATGAGTGACAGCACGCCGGAAAACGGCATCAGTTCGAACATTTCAAATAACGCCACCGTAATATTGTCCTGGGTCGCCGCCGCCAGGCCAATATTCTCACCGACAATTTCCATGTTGAGCGCGGCGCCGCCGAATACACCAATCCACAAGCAGGCCAGTAGCGGCGGCACCAACAGCACGCCAAAGACATACTCCTTGATCGTACGCCCCCTGGACACGCGGGCCACAAAGGTACCCACGAAAGGCGACCAGGCGATAACCCATGCCCAGTAGAAAATGGTCCAACTGCTCGCCCAGTTCTCATCGCTGTACGGCGCGGTACGCAAACTCATACCGATAAAGTTTTGCAGATAATCGCCAATCCCGACCGTAATGGTCTCGAGAATCGCGACGGTCGGGCCGGTAAACAACACATAAAGCATCAGGCCAATGCACAGGATCATGTTCAGATTGGACAAACGCTTGATGCCTTTATCAAGGCCTGACCAAGTGGAAAGCATATAAGCGCAAAACATTACGAACAGGATGACGAACTGCCAAAAGCCGTTTTCCGGCAGGCCAAAGACGGCATTCAACCCGCCATTCATCTGCAACACACCAAGGCCTAGCGAAGTCGCCACCCCCATGACCGTGGCCACGACAGCAAACACGTCCAGCCAGGAGGCGTAAGGACGTATTCTTGGGTGCTTCGCCGTGACCGATGACAGAACCGAGGACACCAGCCCCGCCTGGCCCTTACGAAATTGGAAATAGGCAATTATCAAGCCGACGACGGAAAACGCTGCCCACTGGTGAATCCCCCAGTTGAAATAGCTGTATTGGATCGCGTAGCGTGCCGAGGCTTCGCTTTCTGCGGTCACATCTCCGTAGGGCGGGTCAATGTAATGAAACATGGGTTCGGCCATGCCGTAGAAAACCAGGCCTACGCCGAATCCGGCGGCCAGCAGCATGCTGATCCAGGAAAAGAAGGTATAATTGGGCCGACTGTCCTGAGGCCCCAGGCGCACCTTTCCGTATTTACTGAGCGCCAGGCCAAACAAAAACACCACAAAGCCAAACACGGAAAATAGGTAGAACCAGCCGAACAACTCGGTGATCGTCGCGAGTGCCGACTCTGCGGCACTGCCAAAACTTTCCGGGAAAGATGCGCCGACAACCACCAAGCCAAAAATGATCAGTGTCGATGCGATGAACACCGACTTTCCTCCATGATTTGCCATACAACAACCCTGTTAAAATGAACTCGTTACGCTGCAAAGGAGCGTAACACCTGCGCCCTTGCTCTGCATGCAACGCGACTTTAACTTATGGTCCAGCCAAGTGACTGAACTCTCCCCAACCGGTGTGTTCCAAGCAGTGACACCAAACGAGGGAGGCTTTCATGCCCCACATGAATCGTGATCAACGCAATGCCGCCTGGCAGGCCGCCCACCAGTGGCGCGCCCGGGCAACCCGGACTCAACCAAATGGCGTCATGGGTAGCTTGAAGCTGCTCTTTACCTGGCTGGCATTTGGCCTGTTAATGATTGTCGGCGTCGTGCTGGGTCTTTTTTTCCTGTTGGTGGGTTGGGCCATGATGCCCTTTGTCCGCCACAAGATGAAAAAACGCATGGAGCAGATGCGCGCCCAACAGGCCCAGGACATTGGCGGCAACCATTCCGAACCTTCTTCAGGCTCTCGCCATCAGGATGTTCTCGAAGGACAGTATGAAATTAAAACTGAAACGGGCAAGAAAACTGACGATGGCGTTAGTTAGATAGTGCTTGAATGCCCCCGTTTCCACGGCAGGTGGCTTTATTGGGGTGCATGAAGCCAGATAAAGGCCGCCGCCAGGGTAAGCGGCATTACCACCAGGCTGCCCAGGTTACCTATCAACACGATGGAAGCCACATTGTGCGGCGACAGTCGATACTGCTCCGCAACCAGGTAATTCAACACGGCAGGCGGTAGCGCGCCGAACACCAGCAATACCGCCGCCTGAAGACTATTAAGCGGCAGCAGCACAATCAGCGGTAGCGCAATGACCAGTCCCGACAGAGGACACAGCAAGGCGCCGAGCAGGCCGGTTCGCCAGTCGCTGAAATCGATATCCAGCAGCCGCACCCCGAGCGCAAACAGCATCAGCGGAATGCATACCCCACCCAGCATGTTCATTGCTTCTAAAAGCCAGTCGGGCAACGGCATTCCGCTAACGTTGACGGCCAAACCCGCCAGACTCGCCGCGACAATCGGCATGCGCAGCAAACGCCACAGCGACGTGCGTGGATCAAGCATGTAGAGGCCGACCGAAAAATGCAGCAGCATTTCTATAATAAATACCACGACCGCCGCCGGAAGCGCTTCCTCTCCAAATGCCAGGACCAACAAGGGCACGCCCATGTTGCCGGAATTGTTGAACATCATCGGAGGTAGGAAGGTTTTGATATCCAGACCCAGCCAGCGTGCAACCGGCCACAACACCACCCCCGAGCCCAGCACAACGGCTACGGCGGCACTTGCCAGCCAGGCGTAATCGGCCAGTGGTGCCTGCCGGTCGGCCAGTACAGCGAACACCAGAAGCGGGACGAACAGCTCCATGTTCAGGGTATTCAAACTGCGAATATCCGGCGTGCGAAAGCGCCCATAGGCAGCACCCGCTCCCGCAATCAGAAAAACGGGCAGCAAGGTGCCAATAATATTACCGATCATCGCGCGCCTCTACTCTTCTGCTTACCTGCTGTACTGTGTTCATCCACTGTCCTTGTCAGCCTTCAAGGCGCCAAAAAGCGCTGCCACAATGCCGTTACGACATGACGATGGGCCTCGTAATCAGCGGCACGCCCCACGGCTTTGTCACCGGTCAGCGCGGCCCGGTGGGTCGCGCTCCGGTATGCAAGATACGCCTCGCGAAGCTGTTCCGCCTCTTCCTCTGGTAAGTGCCCACTCTCTGCCAGGGCCTCTAAAATACGAATGTTATCGCTATAGGTCAGCAGCGACGGCGTCTGGTTAGCAAGTGCTAACACCGCGTATTGACAGAAGAACTCGATATCCACCATGCCCCCGGCGTCATGCTTGAGGTCGAAGGTATCCCCCTCGCTTTTGGTGGCAAGATGATCGCGCATTTTTTGACGCATGTTGACCACATCGTCGCGCAAAGCGATCGTATCCCGACTGCGCCCCAGAATATCACCGCGCAACTGGTCAAACTTGTCTGCCAACGATGCGTTACCCGCCACCACGCGCGCTCGCACCAGCGCCTGGTGTTCCCAGGTCCAGGCGTGCTGGCGCTGATAATCGGCAAAGGCGGCGAGCGAGGTGACCAATAGACCGGAATTACCCGAAGGCCTGAGCCGCATGTCGACCTCGTACAGGCTGCCCGCCGGGGTTACCGCCGTGAGCAGATGAATAACCCGCTGCCCCAAGCGGGTAAAAAATACCGGCGTATCGATGGGCCGCGGGCCATCAGTGGTCCCCTGTCCATCGCTATCGTGGAGAAACACCAGATCCAGGTCGGACCCATAGCCAAGCTCGATTCCCCCTAGCTTGCCGTAACCCACAATCAAGAACGCGGGCTCGCGGGCATCACACCCGCTGGGTACGCCATGCTTGGCAGCGAGATGCTTCCAGGCCATCGCCAGCACGGCATCCAGGATCACCTCGGCGATATAAGTTAAGTAATCACTCACTTTCATCAAGTGCCGAGTGCCTACGATATCCGAAGCTGCCACGTGGAGCATCTGGGCATGCTTGAAGACCCGTAGCGCTTCGAGCTGGGCTTCTTCGTCATCCTCGGGAAGCCGGTTCAGTGTCTGGCGCAGTTCATCCGCCAGACGGTCTTTATCGGCCGGCGTATAGAGGGTATCGGGGGTCAGCAACTCATCCAGCAGAATGGGGTAGCGCGCCAGCTGCTCGGCGATCCAGGGGCTTGCCGCGCATAAACGCATCAGATGTTCAAGCGCATGGGGGTTTTCACGCAGCAGGGCCAGATACGCCGTTCGCCGCAGCACCGCTTCGATCAGCGGCTGAACACGCGAAAGCGCCGTATCCGGCGTGTCATTATCGGCCAGGGCATCCAGCAGCAGAGGCATCAACGCATCCAGGCGCTCAAAGCCAATACGCTGCATGCTTTGCACCTGACGCGAATGATACAGACGGGACAGTCGCGTGAGTGTCTTGTCAGGGGCCTTGAACCCTGACTCCCCCAGGCGTTCCAGGGCTTCGTCCTGCTCCAGCTCGCCACGCCAAAGCAGCCGCCACTGCTCAAGCCCCGGCGCTTGCTCATCGCTGTCGTTCTCCACTTCGTCTTCAGGCTCGGCAATCACCGCGTCGAAGTGCTGACGGACACGTTCGCGTACTTCATCCAACTGGTGCACAAGGCTCGGCCAATCATCATGCCCCATGGCAAACGCGACCCGTTCACGATCCGTTTCCGCACCGGGCAGTGTTTGCGTTTGGCGGTCTTCCAGGGCCTGCAGGACGTGCTCGATATCGCGCAGGAAGGCGTAATCCGGCAACAGATCATCCACCACTTCCTGAGGTAACAGCCCAAGCGCTGGCAAGCGTGTCAACGCCGTATGCAAGGAAGCCACCTGAAGTTCGGTGTCGCGCCCACCGCGAATCAGTTGAAATGCCTGCACCACAAACTCGACCTCGCGGATGCCGCCAGGCCCCAGTTTGATGTTTTGCTGCATGCCTTTACGCTTCACCTCGCGATTGATCATCGCTTTCAGTTCGCGCAGCGACTCGATGGCGCCAAAATCCAGATACTTGCGGTACACAAAGGGGCGTAGCCCGGCCAGCAGCGCCTCACCCGCGTCCAGGTCACCCGCAACAGGACGCGCCTTTAGCATCGCATACCGCTCCCACTCGCGGCCCTGGTCCTGATAATAGCTGGAAAGCATCGCAAAACTGCCCACCAGCGGCCCGCCGTCGCCCAGCGGGCGAAGACGCATGTCAACACGGAAGGCAAAGCCATCGGCGGTCATGGCATCCAGCGCCGCGATGAGCTTCTGGCCTAACTTGGTGAAATACTCCTGGTGCTCAAGCGGCTTGCGGCCGCCCTGGGTTTCGCCGTTTTCGGCAAACGCAAAGATCAGGTCAATATCCGAGGACAGGTTCAGCTCGCCGGCCCCCAGTTTCCCCATACCCAGCACCACTAGTCGCTGCGGCTCGCCATCACGTGTAGGGGCTGGCAGCCCCCAGCGCGGTGCATAAAACTGTTCGAGCCAGCCAAGCGCCGCTTCAAGACAGATCTCTGCCAGTTGGGAGACTGCATGGGCGGTATCCCACATGGTGTAGCCCGGCGGCCGATTGAGGTCCCGCCACACGATACCCAGCATACGCGCGCGCCTGAAACGGCGAATGGCCCGATGCATGGCGTCTTCGTCATCGGCATTTTCCAGCGCGCTGGCTAACAGCTGGATTTGGTCGTCCCTTGTCGGCGTGGCATCCAACTCACCGCCACTGTCGAGCGTCGCCAGCCAGTCGGGATAACGGATCAGCGTATCGAGCGCAAAACTCGAGACTGAAAGAACGCGGGTCAGGTCCTTGCGGCGTTCAGCGGACAGCGATGGCCAATCAGCAGACGGCAGTGGTTGCTGGGTCATGTCAGCCATGTTGTCCGCCTGGGAAAGCGCCTCACAAAGCCGCTGCCAAGCTTGCTTCGTCACCGGCTGAAGCGCTTTGGGTAAGATATCAAGCGGTAAAAACGCCTCATTGAGTTGCATAATGACCTCGCTACCCTGGAGTGAGTCTTACGTTAGCCGACGAATTTCAGCCAGCCTAACAGGCCCCAGGTCAGCCCGGCGAGTATCAACGACAGCATCACCGCCGCTGAGCCAATATCTTTGGCCCGCCCGGAAAGCTCATGGTGCTCGGTGCCAATACGGTCCACCACGTTTTCTATCGCGCTATTGAGCAACTCAACGACCAACACGAAAAAACAGCTGCCGATCAGCAACAGCCAGCTCACCGGGCCTTCGCCAATCCACCAGGCAAACGGTATTAGAATGGCCGTAATGGTGACCTCTTGACGGAACGCGGCTTCGTTGCGGAACGCCGCTTTCAATCCTTTCCATGAGTAGCGCGTTGAATGCGCCAAATGCGTCAAGCCGGTGTGCCCTGGTTTCATGGCGGTTGCCTCAAAATAAAGTCGTCAATTGGCGAGTATCATGGCTTCAAGATCTTTGGTCAGCGGATCCAGCACCTGCGACCAGTTCAGGTAAGGTGTACTGGCATTACCGTTGACCAACACGCTGAATACCCCCCAACGCCCCTGAGCCGTGCGAAAGTAGCCGGCAGCAGCGCGCACGGCGAAGGGCTGATTAAGCGTACCGGTTTTTAACATGACATTGTGTTGAAAGGTATCGGAACCGCGCCGAATAAAACGCATCACGCCGTTGGCGGGTGACTGAAAGGCCGCTATAAAACTCGGAAATAGCGCACTTTCATGGAACATCTCGGTCAGCATTACATTGATACCATGCGCCGATGTACGGTTTTCGGTGGTCAGCCCGCTACCGCTGTATAGCGTCAGCGGCCCGTGCCCCGGCAGGCTCTCGGCATAGCGCTCCAACGCCAGCCCCGCTTCGCGAAGCTGTACCTGGGGAGGCTCCACCAGGTTGAGGGCCAGCACATCGGCCATGTAATTATTTGAATAGTTCATGATGCGCAACAGCAATTCCTGTAGCGGCTTGCTATCCACCGCGGCAAGCCGCTGCGCATCACTTGGCGGCCGTATCGAGGTGATGCGCCATCCATCACGCACGCTAATCCCTGCCTGCCGGAGCATGCCCAGCACTACCTCGGCGGTGACCTCAGCGGCATCTCCCGCACCACGATAAACATCCCGTGCCCGGGCATTCGTTGATATTTGCCCGCTCAATCGAAAGATATCACCGTCGGCGTTGGTGATCCTTTCGGCGCTGATCTCGGTGCCACTGTTATCGGGCTTGGTGACCACCCGATTGTCAATCGTGGTCCCCAAGGACTGACCGTCGCATAGCGATATTCGCGCCGGGTTGCCGGGCACCGACGCGGGAGCGACATTGGCACACCAGCTACCAAAATTCACACCCGCTGACGACAGCGGCGCGCTATAAGCATTGGCAACACGCGTCAGCGCGTCACAGCGGTCGGTGGTGATGCAGTCAACAGGGCCAAAGCGCCACTGATTGACAACCAGAGCACCCTCAACCTGACGCACGCCTGTTTGCTGCAACCGTTGCACCAGACGCCAGATATCTTCGGTGGTGAGACCGGGGTCACCGCCGCCCTCGAAAATCAGATCCCCGCGTAAAACGCCGTCTTGAACGCGCCCGGAACTGACCAGTTGACTGGTAAACCGATGCTGGGGACCAAAGCGCTCCAACGCAGCAGCAGCCAGATACGCCTTGGTAACCGATGCCGGGGAAAGCTGGCTCATCGGCTCAATGCTTGCCAGCGGTGCCGCATCGGCATTAAGCAAACGCGCCTCGGCGCTGACAGCAAACCCTTTATCCTGAAGCTGGCCTACCCGGCTAAAATCAGCCCACAACGGGCAACTGATCAAAAAGCTCAGCACACCCACTGCTGACCGCCATCCCCAATCACTGCTACTAAAACGCTGCCAGCCACCGCGCAACATCCGCCTCTCCTTAATGCACGCTCATTTTCGAAAATACTTGCAACGTCACCACACCGGCGACGATCAGGCTAATACCGACGACCGCGGGCACATCCGGCTTTTCGCCGAAAACCACTATACCCACCAGCGTGACCAGTACGATCCCCAGCCCTGCCCAGATGGCGTAGGTGATCCCGACTGGCAAGCTACGCAGCACCAGACTCAACAAATAGAATGCCATCCCATAACCGCCGACTACCAGAAGGCTTGGTAACGGACGGGTAAACCCCATTGACGCTTTTAAAGCGCTGGTAGCAATCACTTCGGCAATAATCGCCAGCACCAAATAGACAAATGTCATGTCGACTCCAATGCCACACGCAAGCGCCATAGTGTTTGGCCGCTTTGATGATACTTGGCCTCAAACGGTGTTAAATATTCACCGCTGGGCACCCATTCAGTGACGTCGGCCCGCTGACCGGTCACCTGGCAGGCCGCCATGGCGAACTCCTCAATATACAGCGACCAGTTTGAGCGGACTTCCAGCAAGCCTCCCAGCGCCAACAGTGTGGGGAAGACCGGATGTCCATGCCAGCGCATTTTCAAATGCGACGCCTTTGGGTAAGGATTCGGGTAAAGCAGATAGTGCCGTTCGGGTGCCCACCCGGCCTCGTGCGCCAACCGCCAGAAATCGACCAGATCGGCGCGCACCAGCCGGGCATTGGCGGGCAGCTCGCCATGAGCCCGGGTGAGCCGGTCCTCGCTGCGATCAACACCGATAACCTTATGATCAGGGAACTGCTCCGCCAGCCGCCGGGTCGAAAACCCAACGCCGCAACCCGCATCGAGTATCAACGGACCTGACTGGCACTCATACCACTGCGCTACGGAGGCGAATGCTTCCTGGGTATGCCTCGCAATCGGCTTACGCAGTGGATGAGTGAGCCCACGGCTGACCCGGCGGGCCAAATCGTGGTGCGGGCCTGGCTGATTGGTCACCACCGGCCTCGAAGGCTGCTGCATATTGACTCTCTTGTAAAAGGATCTGTCGACCATCGCGCCATGTCACCCGCACCCGGGCACCAGCGCACAATAAATCGCGTAAATAATGCGATTCTACCAGTCCAGCATGGTTGCGGCATGACGCCGCTGCTCGCCCGGTGATATGATCACTGGCAGCAATACGCATTTTGTCATATTTATTAAGTGCAAAGCGGCGGGTAAGACTCTTTGCTTATAAGCAACAGGTGTTACTGTCAGTGACGCATTGCCGATAACTGTTATTTAAACCACCGCACCACGAGGAACCCGGCTTGTCACACTTACCGGTGATTGTCGGCATGGGCGGCATCAATCCCGCTGGCAGAACCTCGGGCCATCAGGCCTTCCGCCGGACCGTGCTTGATGCCCTCTCTGCTGACCAGCAACGCCAGACAATAGAGGGGCTGGCGGCACTGATGCGCCTGGCTTCGCCGTCTCCCCAGGGGTGGCACGACAGCGCAGGACAGCCCATCAAGGCCCCAGCTGATACGTTACGCGAATACGTTCTGAACCACACGCTGATTCGCCGCAATGAAGACCCGCGTTTCAGCGAGCCTGGGCTCCCAGCCAATCGCCATGTGAGCATGCAACTCGCTGAGCCGCTGCGTTTTCGGCTGCGCCGTCGACAGCTGCCTGAACAGCTACCCTACAGCTGGCAGGTTCAGGATATCGACCTGCGTACGGTTGAAGTCTGCGTGCCCGCAGGTGAGATGAATGCCCTGCTCCCCGATGCGCAGCCCCCAAAGGTGCGCGCGGCGGCTCAATTGCCTACCGGCTTCGACCCCGCCAGCCTTTACCGCAGCGTACATCACCCTCGCGGCTTGGCGATGTCAGTGTTTGGGGCCAGTGATTGCCTGGGCGCCAGCGGCCTTTCGTGGGAACACCTTCGCCAGCAGTTGAACCCGGACCATATTGCCGTTTATGCAGGTAATTCGATCGGTCAGCTAGACGAACTGGGCTGGGGAGGACTGCTGAAGAGCCTGGTCAGCGGACAGCGCGCCACCTCTAAGCAGATGCCGTTAGGCTATGGCCAGATGCCCGCCGACTTCTTGAACGCCTACGTGCTGGGCAGCGTTGGGGGCACCGGCGCCGCGCTGGGTGCCTGCGCGAGCTTTCTCTACAACCTGCGACTGGGTATCGACGATATTCGTGCCGGGCGACGCCGTGTGGTGATGGTCGGCACCGCCGATGCGCCGATCACCCCCGAGATTATCGAAGGCTTCCGGGCCATGGGCGCCCTGGCCGATGATGCCAGCCTCAAGGCGCTCGACACGCTGGAGCTGTTGACCGATGCAGATTACCAACGTGCCTGCCGCCCCTTTGCGCGCAACTGTGGTTTTACCATGGCCGAGGCCAGCCAGTTTGTGCTGTTGATGGACGATGCCTTGGCCCTTGAAGTCGGCGCCGATATTCTAGGCGCCGTGCCGGAGGTATTCGTCAACGCCGACGGCTACAAACGGTCTATTTCAGCTCCCGGTATTGGCAACTATATTACGCTTGGCAAGTCAGCATCGTTGATCCGCAACATGCTGGGCGACAACGCCTTGAGGTCACGCAGCTTCCTGCACGCTCATGGCACCAGCACACCCAAAAACCGCCTTACCGAATCCCACGTCTTTGATGAGATCGCCCGCGCCAACGGCATCGACGACTGGCCGGTGGTGGCGGTCAAAGCCTTTATCGGCCACTCCCAGGGTAGCGCGGCCGGCGATCAACTGGTCAGCGCACTGGGCAGCTTTGCCCACCAATTACTGCCCGGCATTCCCACCCTGGACGCCGTGGCTGACGATGTTTACGCCAACCGCCTGCGCTTCTCGTCAGTTGCCCAGCCGTTTAACGCCGATGCCGCCCTCATCAACGCCAAGGGATTCGGCGGTAATAACGCAACCGGCGTTGTGCTGTCTCCTGCGGTGACCGAACGCCTGTTAACGCAGCGCCATGGCGCAGCTGCCATCCAGGCTTGGAAAACACGCCGCGAAAGCGTTCGTGAGAATGCCGCCGCCTATCTGGAGCATGCCGACCAAGGCCATTACGCACCCCGCTATCAGTTTGGTGAAGCGGTACTTGAAGGACCCGAACTGGATATTCGGGCGGATCGCATCCATATTCCCGGATATGACCACGCGGTATCGCTGGAAAGCGATAACCCCTTCGGCCGCCTGGATGATGAGGAGCCAACGTCATGACGGATCAGCGCGTCAATATCGCCGTCTACCCGGGCACCTTCGACCCCATCACTCACGGCCATTACGATTTAATCGAGCGCGGCGCCCGCATGTTCGACAAGGTGGTAATTGCGATCGCCGCCAGTCCCGGCAAACACCCAACCCTGGATTTAGCCACCCGCATCGAGTTGGCTCAGGAGGTCTGTGCAGGGTTACCCAATGTGGGCGTCATCGGCTTTTCCAATCTGCTCACCAGCATGATGCACGAACAGGGCGCAACGATTATTCTGCGCGGACTGCGTGCCGTCTCCGACTTTGAGTACGAGCTTCAGCTCGCCAACATGAACCGCGCCCAGAACCCGGAGCTTGAGAGCGTTTTCCTCACGCCAGCAGTGGAAAACTCCTATATCTCCTCCACGATGGTGCGGGAAATTGCCAAGCTTGGCGGCGATGTATCACCGCTGGTCCATCCCAAGGTCGCAGAGACGTTGCGTAAGCACTACAATGGCTAAGACGCTAATGTTGAGCAAAACACTCGGGTAATCGCATTACCCGAGTGTGAACGCCATCCGTGAGGTATACCCATGGCCCTGATGATTACCGACGAGTGCATTAACTGCGACGTCTGTGAACCCGAATGCCCCAACGACGCCATCTCGCCTGGCGAAGAAATCTATGTAATCGATCCCAATCTGTGCACCGAATGCGTGGGTCACTTTGACGAACCCCAGTGCCAACAGGTTTGCCCGGTCGACTGCATTCCACTTGACCCGGAACGCCCCGAAACGCACGACCAACTGATGCACAAGTACCGTCTTATCACGGCTGCCTAGGCTAATCAGGTGCGTATATGGCAGCTAGCCTGGCCCATCATCATCTCCAACATCACGGTGCCGCTGCTTGGGCTGGTGGATACAGCCGTGGTCGGCCACCTGCCTGACTCCCGCTACCTGGCTGCCGTTACCCTGGGTGCCACCCTGTTCAGCTTCCTGTATTGGGGGTTTGGCTTTCTACGTATGGGCACTACGGGGCTAGTCGCCCAGGCAGTCGGCCGAGAAAGCGACAGCGATGTGCGCAACCTGCTTGGCCAATCGCTGATCATGGCCGTCGTTATCGGCAGTTTATTGATTGCCTTCGCATCGCCGATTATTGCCCTGGGACTATGGCTGCTAGATGGTAGCGAGGCCGCCACAGCCCTTGCGAGAAGCTACGCTGAAATACGTCTATGGTCGGCCCCGGCGGTTTTGGCCAATTACACCATTCTGGGCTGGTTCCTCGGCCAGCAGAACGCTCGCGTCACGCTGATGATCCTGGTGCTTACCAACAGCGTGAATATCGTCCTTGATGTGTGGTTCGTGATGGGCCTGGGCCTCACCAGCGATGGCGTGGCGTGGGCCAGCGTGATCGCCGACTATTCCGCCCTGGCATTCGGCGGTTTTCTCGTCTTGCGTCAGCTAGGCAAGCTCGAAGGGACGTTTCTGCGTAGCCGTCTGGGGGTTCTTTCTGCCTATGCGGCGTTGTTTAACGTCAACGCCAATCTTTTTATACGCACACTCGGACTTTTGTTTGCCATGGCATTTTTCACTGCCCAGGGTGCACGCCAGGGCGACACCATCCTCGCCGCCAATGCCGTACTCCTGCAGTTCATCATGCTTACCAGCTATGCCCTTGACGGCTTTGCCCACGCAGCGGAATCGCTGGTGGGGCGTGCCGTTGGCCGTGATGACTGGCCAGCGTTTGCCGACACGGTGCGGGCGGCGGCGCGATTTTCCTGGTGGACTGCCGCCGGCGCCGCACTCGTGTTCGCTGTGGGCGGCAATGGGTTGATTGCCATGCTCACCGGTCTTGAAGCAGTTCGCGCCACTGCCGCCACTTACTTACCCTGGATGGTCGTGATGCCACTGATCGCCGTGTGGAGCTACCTGCTGGACGGCGTGTTTATCGGCACGACATCCATCGCGGCCATGCGCAACAGCATCTTTATCGGCCTGGCGGCCTACCTGCCTACCTGGTGGCTAACCCAAGAACTTGGCAACCATGGTCTGTGGCTCGCCTTCATGGCATTTACCTGTGTACGCTCGGCTGTCTTGATAGGCTATTACCGTCACTACCGTCTTACTCGCTGGCGTTGATCAAGCACTTGTCAAACCTGCCTGTGAGGATGAAAAAACGGTCGTTGCCCAGTATATTAGCGGTGCACTTCCTAATAATGAAAAAGTGAGCCTGCCATGTTGAAAATGATATCCAAACCGGCGGTGAAGATGGTCGAACGCTATCTTCCCGATCCATACATCTTTGTACTGCTGCTGACCCTGATTGCCGCTGTCGCGGCGATTGCCATCGAGCGTCAGACGCCACTGGCTGTCCTGCGTTTCTGGGGCGACGGCTTCTGGGGCTTATTGACCTTCTCCATGCAGATGCTGCTGGTACTGGTCACCGGCTTCATGCTGGCCAGCTCTCCCCCGGTCAAACGACTACTGCAACGCCTCGCCAGTACGGCGAAAAGCCCCGGTGGCGCGATTATTCTGGTCACCCTGGTATCGCTTACAGCAAGCTGGATTAACTGGGGCTTCGGCCTGGTGGTAGGCGCGCTGTTTGCCAAGGAACTGGCTCGCCTGGTGCGTGTCGATTACCGACTACTGGTCGCCAGCGCCTACTCCGGCTTTGTGGTCTGGCACGGTGGGCTGGCGGGTTCAATTCCGCTCACCATTGCCACCGAGGGCCACTTTGCCGCTGACGATATCGGCATTATCGGCACCGGCTCAACGGTATTTGCGTTCTTTAACCTGGCCATTGTGGCGTGCCTGTTCATCTCCATTCCGCTGGTCAACCGGCTGATGCTGCCGGACGAAAAAGACAGCGTCTATGTAGACACCAAGCTGCTGGACGATGAGCCAGAGACCAAAGGCCGTATTACCCGCCCGGCTGAAAAGCTGGAAAACAGCACCTCATTGGCCTGGCTGGTAGGTATTCCAGGACTGTTGTTCCTGGCCGATCATTTCCTGCTGCGCGGGGGCGGCTTGAACCTCAACGTGGTGAACTTTCTTTTCCTGTTTCTGGCGATTGTTCTTCACCGCACACCGCGCAACCTGCTCAACAGCCTGCACGAAGCCATTAAAGGTGGCGCTGGCATTGTCATCCAGTTCCCCTTCTATGCCGGCATTATGGCCATCATGGTCGAGTCCGGCCTGGCACAGAGCATGTCCGAATGGCTGATCTCGTTTGCCACTGAAACGTCACTACCCTTCTGGTCGTTCATCAGCGCGGGGATCGTCAACCTGTTTGTGCCTTCAGGCGGTGGTCAGTGGGCTGTTCAGGCACCGGTCATGCTGCCCGCGGCGGAAGCCCTGGGGGCGGACATTTCACGCATTGCCATGGCGGTTGCCTGGGGTGATGCCTGGACCAACCTCCTGCAGCCATTCTGGGCCTTGCCGGTTCTGGCGATTGCGGGCCTGAAAGCCAAGGATATTATGGGCTTTTGCCTGGTTCAGCTGTTTATTACCGGTGCCATCATCTCGGTTGGCCTTGTCTGGTTTTAAGCTCAGGCAATGCGTCTGCGCCTGCCATGAAGGCAGGCGCTTTACATTGATCTCAAGAGACGAGTAGAGCCCATGTCGGATACCCCTATGACCGCCCTGCCCGGTCAGCATGAATTGTCCATGACTGTCTTAATGACGCCTGACATGGCGAATTTCAGTGGCAAAGTTCACGGTGGTGCGATTCTCAAAAAACTCGACGAGGTTGCCTACGCCTGCGCCAGCCGCTATTCCGGCCATTACGTAGTCACCCTGTCGGTCGATCAGGTGCTTTTCAAGCAACCCATTCACGTTGGTGAACTGGTCACCTTTTTGGCCAGCGTCAATCACGTAGGGCGTTCGTCGATGGAAATTGGCATCAAGGTGGTGGCGGAAGATATCCGCAATAAACTGATCCGCCATACCAATAGCTGCTATCTCAGTATGGTGGCGGTAGACGCCGACGGAAAACCCGCTAAAGTTCCGCCACTTGCCTTGGCAACGCCATTGCAGCAGCTACGCTTTGAGAAAGCCGCCCTGCGCAAAAAAATGCGCAAACAAGCCGAGCATCAAGAACAGCTGGCCCAACAGCAGCATCAATCACAAACGCCGACTTGATCCGTCTTGCCGACGCCCGCCAACTAAGCCAAAGGAGCTGCCATGCCTGCCAGGGAGCGCTATCCCCATCTTCCCAAGGGCGTTGAGTACGCACACATTGGCTGGGACTTTTTCATTCTTGCGGCCGTGGTGATCAACCTCGGTTTGTTGTTGTTCGATTCACTATTTTTACTTGCTCCGATCAACCAGACGATAGAGGCGATATCGCCGAGCTTTCATGGCGCCTACGCGACCACCATTCATAGCCGCTTCATTACCATCGACCTGTTTTTTGTCAGCATTTTTATCGCTGACGTGTTGCTGGGCTGGGCCGTGGCGATTGCCGAGCGCCGTTACCACCGCTGGTTTTTCTACCCCTTTGTACACTGGTACGACGTCCTTGGTTGCATCCCGCTGAGCGGGCTGCGCTGGTTGCGCATTCTGCGGGTTATCTCGCTGCTTTACCGGCTGCACCGCCTGCGTCTTATCAACGTCGAGGGTTGGTGGATCTATAAGTTCTTCGGCAAGTATTACGATATCTTGCTGGAAGAGCTCTCCGACCGTATCGCCCTGCGGTTGCTTGGGAATGTTCAACAGCAAATACGCTCAAGCGACTCATTGACCGAACAGGTCATAGACCGTGTCGTCATGCCTCGCAAACAGCAACTCATCCAGGAAATTGCCCAGCGGCTTGAGACGTCTGTGGGCACTGCCTACCAGCACAACCGACACGCCATCATGGCGGCGATCAGCGAGTTGGTCAGCCGTACGCTGCGTGAAAGTCCCGAAATCCAGCGACTACGCCGCCTGCCCATGGGAGAGACTGCCACCAGCGCCATGGAAGCATCGTTAAGCGGCGTTGCCCAACGGCTGGTGGATGAAGTCGCCCTGTCGATTCACTCCCCCGAGTTTCAACGGCTCGTTGAAGGCGCGGCGGAAAATGGCTTTGATAGCTGGCTGACCCCAGACGAAGGCAGTGACCGGGTCACCGAACAGGTGGTGTACGACGTCCTGGAATTACTCAAAGAACAGGTCAACCGCCAGCGCTGGAAGGACCGCTACGACTAGCTGACAGACAAAAAACCGATGACACTGAAGGATCAATGCGGGCTAACCGCAGCTTAGCTCTTCGATCACGTCATTATCGTCGAGGTGGATATTCAGCCGCCCCGGGCGATGGTCCAGGGTGGCAGCCTCCCCTGGCCGCAACACGCGAACTTGTTGAGCACCGCTTTGTTGCACCAGCGCGTCGCTTGAGGTGCCATCTATCGGCGCTCCCAAGGCAAATTGAATATCTTCCAGACGGCAGGCTGTCCTTTCATCATCGGTGGTGTGAGCGCTACCAACCTGCGGCGGCGGGGGCGCACTCGGGACATCATCACCCGCGCCGGGGGTCTGGGCACAGGCCGCCAAGAAGAGAGATAAAAGTGTTAAAACACTAAGCTGCCAACCTCGCCAACACATCATCCTTGAGACTCCTGTTACATGAAAAATGCGTTTATAACGCAGCGGACCGACGCTAAACGTCGGTCCGCCTGGTACCACTTTGCTTAGCTTGCCGCGTCCTGAACGGCTTCACCGCCCTCTTCTATATCCTGGCCTGCGCCACTGAGGGTATTGCAGCCCGCCAGTACGCCTGCCGACATTAAAAGAATAAAGCTCATTGCCAGTAGTTTTTTCATGAGTGTTCTCCTTAACAAATTCAATCACTATCGGGATACTTCAACTCAATACGTATGAGCCAAAAGCACTTTCAGGGTAACAGCCTTTTCAGTATGGCGCCTACTTTGAAAGCCATACCTTTTACTACCCGATGAGGATCACCGTAATGACAACCTTTGCACTTGATGAGCGCCTGGCCAAGGATACGCTGCTACTGTCAGACTTGCCGCTCTGCCGCGCTTTGTTAATGCTCGACGCGCGCTATCCCTGGGTAGTACTGGTGCCCAGGCGTGCTGCGCTGAGCGAGGTGTTTGAACTGACGACCGACGACCAGCAACAGCTCTGGCGGGAGGCAGGCCAGTTGGGCCAGGTGATGAAGACCGCCTTTAACGGCGACAAGCTCAATATCGCCACGCTGGGTAACGTGGTCAGCCAATTGCATGTGCATGTAGTGATTCGCCACCACGACGACGAGGCCTGGCCAGCGCCCGTTTGGGGGTATGGCAGGGCCGAGCCATACACGCCCAACAAACAGCAAACCATGCAAGCACGTCTTTCGGCGCTGATTGAAACGCTGGACTTACGCTAACCACCGGTGAGCGGGTTGCCTGACCGAGACGGCGGCTCGCCTAACACCGGGTCCCCCACCGGCTGTGCGACACCGGCCGCCCAGAGCGAAACGCCCAGCGTGACAATCACGATGCCCCCCGCAAGGGCCACCCAACCCGCTGCCCGCTGAACGCGGTGGTGAGCTGCCCCCTGACGCGCCAGACGACGCTGCGCCCAGCCTCGCGCCACAACACTGGCCAGCGCAAGCATCGATACGGTGAGCCCAGTGCCCAACGACATGGCGGCAACAGCAGCCACCCCCACCGCAAACTGACCCAACAAGCCTGCTGCGCCTAGCATCAGCACCGCCCCGCTGCACGGGCGCATGCCAATCGCACCGACGGTCATCAGCGCGGTGCGCCAATCAAGCGATTGCTGCGGGCCAATATGGTGCCCCCCGCAGCATGCATGGTCGTGGTCGTGGTCGTGGTCGTGGTCGTGGTCGTGGTCGTGGTCGTGGTCGTGGTCGTTCACAGCATAGGCTCGGCGCAGTTGGCCGACAGCCCGCCAGCAAAGCCATACCCCCAGGGTCGCCACCAGAAGAAAACTGGCGTATTCCACCCATACGACGCTGCCCATCGCCTGGCGCGTTACCCAGCCGAGGCCGTAGACCAGGATGGCCACCAACACGATGGCCGTTAGCCCCTGGAGCAGCGCTGCGGCAAACGAAAGCCCCAGGGCACGCCCCACGGCACCACCGTGAGACATCAGGAATGTTGCCAGCACCGCCTTACCATGCCCTGGCCCGGCGGCATGAAACACGCCGTAGCCAAAACTTACCCCCAGCAGTGTTGCCCAGGTTGCCACCGCTGACTGCTCTGAAAGCGCCGTCAGCGCAAGGGTAAGGTCCCGGTGCAACTCACGCTGCCAGCCGAGCAAGGTGTAACTCATTGACGCTAAACCGCCCTGCCACACGACAAGGCTTGCGACGGCAACTCCCAGGGCTAAAAGGCATAGCAACCCTAAAGGTAAACGCCGAGACATCATGGACACACCACCTGACCCGTTTCAGCAAAATAGCGCCCTAACCCCGGCTCGCCGCTTTCATCGGCATCCAGGCGTGACGCTTCCATGATCTTCTCGGGATCCGGGTCAGCGGGCATGATGGTGAGCTCGCACTCGGGCATATCACGCAGCACAAGGGCATTGTCGCTTGGCTCGTCACCTTCCGCTTTATGCACCACCTCAAGGTAATAGGTCGGGTCATACACTTGATACGTGAGCGTGCTGCCGCTTAATGCTGGCGTGGATGCGAACGGCAGGATAAAAATAAACGTCAGTCGATTATCGCGTCGCATGGCGGTGTATTCGCTAACCTCTTTAAGCGGCAGGCGCTCACCGTCTACCCGCGCTTCGGTAAAGTAGCCTTGGCTGGCAAGATTGTTGCGTATTTCGCCACCTAACTGATCAAGCCCCTCGTCGAGCGTCGCCCCATCGACACGTTGCAGCTCGTCGAATACCACCAGGCTATAGAACGGATCCATTTGCCAGGTTTGGTGCAGGCCCGTTACCCGTCCCTGGTCATCGGTGAGCACACGGACGCTGATATCTATCCATCCGTGGGGATGCGCCATGGCGCTCGCGCTTGCCAACAGGCTCAACGCACCTATAAAGCCGACCCAGCGGGGTGCCAGCCAGCGGAGCAAATACGTCATGGTACCAACCCCAGGCGGCTTTGGAGCGCCACTAACCATGGATCCAGACGGTTCGGCGGTAACGGCTGCCCACCACGCCACGCCGAAACGCTCACATGGCTGTCTCTGCCTACCTCACTCACCTCGAGCACTAGCCGGTAACCTGGCCAGCGTGCCAACACGCCTTCGGCACGCCCAAGCGATAAATCGGCGTGGCGCAGGACATAGCCTTGCTCGATCATCAGGCTAACTGCCGCGCGAAAGGTGTCTTCAGCCGGGGCCTGATAGACCAGTTCGCGTGGCTCCGGCGGCGGTGTCGTCGCGCAGCCGCTGAGCATTACCAGCAAGCCAGCCGCGGCCCAATGAATCACTCTCATGGTGCGCTGTCTCCTGTGGTCGTATACGCGTCCAGGGCAGTTTGGAATCGCGCGCAAAAATCGTCGGTACTGGCGCTACGCCCCGTGCGCAAACTGCCATACTGATCAAACCGGCGGATATCGCGTGACACTCGCACGTGATGGTTATCCCAAAGCAGCGATACCCGTTCTACTTCGGTGGGCAACTGGCCAAACCCACCACCCAAACCAACCCCCAAATGCGACCGGCCGCCAACGCCCATCCCGCCGAACACGCTCAGCGACATTCGTGAGCTGAAATGCGGCGAGGCGTAAAGGTCTGACGCACCATGTAGCTCACGCTCTCGACTGGCGCTTAAAAAACCTAACCGGGTATCGCTTGCGTCCAGACTGAAGCCCCATTCAGTCAGCACATCGACACTGGCAGTCAAGGTTGAAGGCGCCTCGCTTGGAAAGTAGCACGCCGGGGAAGGCAGGGGGTCCGCATTGGGCAGCGATGACGGTACCGCCTGACAGCCGCCAAGGGCGAGCAGGCATATGAAACTGAACGGCATCCACTTCATAACCACTCCTTGGGTTGACGGATGGTGCTGGTTTGCTTCGGCATGGCGCGCTAAGCTCATTCTACAGACCATGATCATTGAAAAGGGTGCCCATGCATATCCTGTTTTGCCCTGATAGTTTTAAAGACGCACTCAGCGCAGAAGAAGCGGCACATGCCATGGCCCGGGGCGCCGCATGGGCGGACCCTGACCTGCATCCGCTGATCTGCCCATTGGCTGACGGTGGCGAAGGCAGCCTTGATGCCCTGATCGCGGCAACCGGGGCCGAGCGTCGTCAACAAACGGTGTTGGATGCCCTGGGCCGCCCGCGCCTGGCCTATTGGGGCTGGCTTGCCGAGCAGCGTACCGCGTTTATTGAACTGGCAGAAGCCAGTGGCCTGCAACCACTTACCCAGAATGAGCGCGATGCGCGTTATACGTCTACCTATGGCGTGGGCCAGCTGTTTCTCGCAGCACTGGACCACGGCGCAGAGAAGGCGCTACTGCTACTAGGCGGTAGCGCGACCAACGATGGGGGTGCTGGCATGCTCCAGGCGCTGGGGGCTCGCCTGCTCGATGGCCAAGGACAAGCGCTGCCCCCAGGCGGAGCCGCGCTTGCCGACCTGGCGACGCTATCGTTAGAGGAGCTGGACCCTCGGCTTGGCAAACTGGCCATTGATGCCGCGGTGGATGTCGATAACCCGCTGCTGGGCGAGCACGGCGCCAGCGCCGTTTTCGGACCACAGAAAGGCGCGACACCCGCTCATGTTCAGCAACTTGACCAAGCGCTCAGCCATTTCGCCGACATTGCGGCCGATACATTGGGCCGTGATGACCGCGACCTGCCCGGCGCGGGTGCGGCGGGCGGCATGGGCTTTGCTGCGCACGCATTCCTCGGCGCCACGCTGAAACCGGGCATCGACATGCTCATGCAGCAGGCCGGGGTTGATACCTTGCTCGCCCAGGCCGACCTGGTAATTACCGGAGAGGGACGTCTGGACGGCCAAAGCCTTTCCGGCAAGACACCCATCGGCGTTGCGCGAGCGGCCGCGAGGCATCAGGTGCCGGTGGTTGTCTTGGCCGGCAGTCTGGGCGATGGCTGGCAGGCCTGTTTGCAGGAAGGCGTGACCGCCGCCTTTGCGCTTGCGGATGGCCCGATGGCGTTAAGCGACGCATTGCCCAGAACGGCTGAGCTGCTTGAAGCCCGTTGCGAAAACCTGGTTCGGCTTTGGCAGTCGGCCCGCCCTTGAAAAACGACGGCCTCGTCTGCATTTACTGGTTATAGATTGATAGGTAATGGGCTAGCGCTATGGCGGCAATGCAAAAAACCTGCTTTGCAACGCTAGTCCGCCCTCTTAACCTAATCACCAACATTTGTCGCCGCGCAGCGGTGCCCATCAAGGAGTCTAGATATGTCCGATACCAACAGCATCGGTCTTCACGAAGGCAGCGCCAGCCAGTTGGCAGAAAAACTCAATCACCTGCTCGCCAACTATCAGATCTTTTATATGAACGTTCGTGGCTATCACTGGAACGTCAAAGGTAACGACTTTTTCGAGCTGCACGCCAAGTTTGAAGAATTTTACACAGACTTGCTGACGAAAGTGGATGAAGTTGCCGAGCGTATTCTCACACTGGGCCACAAACCTGTCCACGCCTACAGTGACTACATCAAGCTCTCGCGTATCGAGGAAGACAAAGACGTCCACGACGGCACCGCCTGCGTCAATGGCGTACTGCGCGGCTATCAAGCGCTGATCGAATTGCAGCGTGAGTTGCTGTCCATCGCGTCAGATGCTGACGATGAAGGCACCGCATCGCAGGCAAGCGATTACATTCGCGAGCAGGAAAAAACCGTCTGGATGCTGAACGCCTACCTCAGTAAATAAGCGTTTCAGAAGCCGGTCGTCGAATGAAAACGGCACCCATCGGGTGCCGTTTTTGGGTTCAGGGGTTATGCGCCAGGTCTTCCACCAGCGTTTTCAGCAAGCGCCAGAACTCGTCCACCGTTGCCAGCTCCACGCGCTCATCCGGCGAGTGCGCACCGCGAATCGTGGGGCCAAAAGACAACATATCGAGATGTGGGTATTTACTGCCCAGAATACCGCATTCAAGCCCCGCATGAATTACCTTGACTGCTGGCTGTTTCCCTAACAGCGACTGGTGGCAGGCGTTAAAGCGCTTGAGCAGATCACCGTTGGGGTTGGGTACCCAGCCCGGGTAGCCGTGCTCGACGTTAACTCGTGCCCCGATCAGTTCAAACAGTGCTTTAAAGCGGTCCGCCATCGCCGTGACGGCGCTGTCGTGTAGCGAGCGCACCAGTGCACATAGGTGAAAGCGCCCTTTATCGAGGCTCACCACCCCCAGGTTGTTGGACGTTTCAACCACACCGGGCACATCGGCACTCATCCGCTCGACGCCACAGGGGGCTGCATGCAACGCGGCCACCAGCATCGTGCTGGCATCCAGTGTCAGCGGTTCAACATTTCTACTTGGGCTTAGAGGCTCGGCAACCAGCCGCATACCCTCATCACCACTGCCCAGTTCGCGCTGCAGCGTTTGCGTCAATTCGCTAACAATAGCCAGCGCCTCTTGCTGCTCGTCAACGGGCAGGGCGATATCGGCAAAGGCTTCGCGAGGGATCGCATTGCGCAGTGTGCCACCCTGATAGTTAAGCAACCGGGCATCGACATGCTCGAGGGAGCGCAGCACGCGTACCAACAGGCGGTTGGCGTTACCTAGCGGCTTATGAATATCCATCCCCGAATGGCCGCCCTTTAATCCCGTCAGCGACAGTCTGAGCAGGCACTCATTGTCCCTGAGTGCAGCACTAGGTAGTTGGGCATTAACGACCACATCGGCCCCACCCGCGCAGCCAATAAACACCTCGCCATGATCCTCGCTGTCGAGATTCAGCAGGCGCTCTCCTTCCAGCCAGTTTTCGGCCAGATGCAGGGCACCGCCCATTGAGGTTTCTTCCTCAAGGGTAAACAAGGCTTCCAGAGGGCCATGGGTAAGCGCGGGATCTTCAAGCAGCGCTAAAATCGCGGCCACCCCAAGGCCATTATCAGCCCCGAGGGTCGTGCCCTCGGCATGCAGCCAACCGTCAGCGACATAGGTCGCGATCGGGTCACGCTGGAAATCATGCGCGTGCCCGGCATTGGCTTGAGCCACCATGTCCAGATGACCCTGCAAGATGAGCCCTGGGACGTGTTCATAACCCGGGGTGGCCGGCTTGCGCAGGCGCAGGTTGCCAAAGGCATCACGGTCGTGGGCCATGCCTTGTGTCGCTGCCCAGGCTTCCAGCAACTCAACAAGCTGGGCCTCATGGCCGGATGGGCGAGGCGTATTACACAGCGTACGAAAGTGCTGCCACACGAGTGTGGGGGTCAGCGCATCAAGATGTTCGTTCATGGAAACTCTTTATCATGGATAACCGGCTTACTTTAACGGTCCCGGGCAGCGGGGGGAAGCGGTTGCTGAGCCCAAAGGGTTCGCACCGCCTCGCGTAGCGCTTGCACAGACACGCTCGGCGCATCGTCAAGCGGCTGATTCTGGAACGCCCAGGCGGCCAGTTGCTGGTGCGCTGATTGACCCGCTGCCGACAGCGGCCAGCGACTCGCTTCGCGGGCCAGTGCCTGCAAGGACGACCGGGCAAGCGCGGGAGCTCGATGTGCTGTCGCCACATCGTCGATATCCTGCCACTCAACCTCAGTCAATGGCTGCTCGGGCAGTTCGTTAATCACCAGGCTCACCACCTCAGCGGGCAAGCGCGCCAATTCAAATGCCAACAAGTTGGGCAGCTGGGATATAAATCGTCCGGAAAGGGCATCCAGCACTTTTTCACCTGCTGGAGTCAGGGCGCTTGCCACCATAATGGCGAACTCACCGCTTGACGGTTCACGAGTAACGCCCAGGCGCACCGTTCTAAACCCTTCGGCACGCCAGAAACGCAGCAGCCCTGCATCGGCCCCAAAGGTCGCGCCATACAGCATGGCGCCCTGACCGACGGCTTGTTGCCGGTCGTCGCTCAACAGCCTGCCCCCCACCCCCTGACGACGCCAGTCAGGGTGGCAGGCAATGCGAACCACCCGCCGCCAACACGCTGTCAACGCATCCCGGCAGCCCGAATGTGCCGCCAGTGATTGAGCCATTAAATGCCCCTGGGGGCGGCGTTCTCCGCGCGCCACCTGATCAGCAAGGTCCACCGCAAAGCCTCCTTCTTCACGGGTGACCAGCACCGCCTGCGGCCGCTGCCGATGGCCGATAACGCGCAGGCGCATACCGGGGCCATCCAGCAACTGGCGCAAGTCGCTGGGGGTCGTTCGATAGTGAGACTGCACCAGCAGACCAAATAGTGGGGCAAGAGCCTCTTCGTCCAGGACAAGTTCATCTCTGGAGACCTCATAGGAAGCAGCGGGTAGCGCTAATGCTTCTTTAGCGGTGGGCAGCGGCGCGTTCAATAGCAACAAACGATTGAGCGTTTCTTCAAGCGGATCCGCCGCCTGCCAACGAACCGGTGTATCAAGGGTGAGTGCCTTCCAGTCCGGTGTTTTCACATTCAGCACTTGACGAAAACGCAGCGCAAACCCGCGCCCGGAACCTTCGTAGCCGTGGACGGTGGTGGCAAACGCAAGTCTGGGAAAGGCGGCCAGCCATTGTGCTAACAGCGCTGGCGGCAGTGCTGCGGCCTCATCGACCATCAGGTAGCTGCCGTCGCCACCCAGCGTACCTGCTGTCACGTGTTCGCCAAGCGCATCGGGCGCAACGAACAAAAGTTCAGCGCCGTTGGTGAATATAAATCGCTCTGGGGTGGTTCGATTGCCATCAGGGCATAGCGCTGCCACACGCTCAAACACAGCTTCCACGGCGGCCAGGCGTGGGGCGGTGACAATCACTCGCGAGGTTTTTTGCTGCTGTAGCAGTAGAACACAGGCAATGCCCAGCGCGGCGCTTTTACCACGACCTCGGTCGGCGGTGATGACCAGCGGCCGCCTGCGTTTGAGACCGACCAGTGCCCTGACGGCAGTGGCCTGATCCAGCGTGATGCAGTCGGTATCCTCGGGCTTTTGCATTATAGGCGGCGTGGCCACAAGACGCCCCAGTCGAGGCAGCGCTCCGGGTAACCAGCGGATGATCTGTTCTGACGTTTTCAACTGAGCGGCCAACCGTGCCAGGTAGCGCGCTGTCAGGTCGTTCCACTGCCAAGGGGAGTCAGCGATGCGCGCGTAGTCCGGGTCGGGCTCCCGGCCCCAGTCGGTGGGCGTGATCAACACCAGCAGCCCACCCGCTGTCAGGGTCCCGCCAATGGCGCCTAGCGCATCAGGATTGAAGCCACCTGCGTGATCATGGGCATTGACCACCACCAGTTGATGCTCGGCACCGAGCCGATTAGGGGCCTGATTGGCTTTCATTGCGGGTTGAACAGGCGCGGCCTTGCCTATCCATAATGGGGAACGCCATGCCCGCGACTTCCATAACGCAACTGCTAGCGCTTCACATTGCCTGGCACCGCCTTGCAGCCAGACAAGCTGACGCCAACGCCGCCTTTCCAACTGTCTTGCCCGTTGAACCAATAGCGTGATCGACCGTGACGCTACCGCTTCGCCGGTTGGTAACGACGACATAACATCTCCTCGACGGGATAGACAGCTTACAACTTTGGTTGCATCACCGAGACCCTTTCAACGTTTTTCACACTTAGACCCTGTTGCCCGAACAATCCAACAACAAACTAACCACATGATTTATATATAAATAAAAAACATCTTCACCCTGCTTGCCAGCCATCAACCTAGCACAGCACGGATGTTGCATTGCAACGGCCAGAATGTGCTAATTTAAGCATGCAGGGTAATTCATTCCTTTACGTAAACGTAATGCATGCCAACTGCACGAACTGCATCCAAATCCCCTAATAAATCTAACGGCGACCAACAGGATCCAACATGAAAAAAACTGCCAAGTTTGCCATCACAAGCCTCGCTGCTGGTGTTGCATTAGCAGCCATCTCTTCGACCGCTCATGCCCAGCAAGAGTGGACCATGACCACGACATGGCCAGACAACCTGGATCTAATTAAAATTGATCAGCATTGGGTCGAGTTGGTCAACCAGTTGGCGGGCGACGAGCTGCAGATCAACTTCCGCGCCGGCGGCACGCTGATGCCGGGCACCGAGGTGTTTGACGCCACCGAAACCGGCGCCATCCAGGCCTCGGGCGACTGGCCAGGCTACTGGGCAGGCCGCAGCCCGGCGTTTTCGCCGCTAGCCACAACCACCAGCCTGTTCAACGGCGTTGACTACCTCAACTGGATTCAGCAGTGGGGTGGCTGGGACCTCTATCAAGAAGTATATGGCAACTACAACATGGTGTATCTGCCTTACGGGATCACCAATAACGAATCCGGCTTCATGGGCAACACGCCCATCGAAAGTATCGCCGATCTTGAAGGCAAGCGCCTGCGCCTGTCAGGCCGCGATCAGGGCCGCGTCCTTGAAGAGCTGGGTGGCTCACAGGTCACGCTGGCCGGTGGTGAAGTTTACCAGGCGATCGAGCGCGGCGTGATCGATGCGGGTGAATTCTCGACACCAGGCGTCGACTATAACGCTGGCTTCTCTGAAGTAGCCGATTACTGGTCGACACCTGGCTGGCACCAATCGGCCAGTGTCTTTGGTGTAATGATCAACAAAGATGCGTGGGATGAGCTTTCCGAGGAAACCCAGGAGACGCTGAAAATTGCTGCCGACGCGACAATGGCGTGGTCACTGGCATGGTCAGAGCGCCAATCCACCGAGGCAACAGTGAAATTCCAGGAAGATGGCGTCGAAATCAGCACCCTTTCGGCCGAAGACCTTGCCACCATCCAAGATGCGACTAACGAAGTGATTCTGCGCGGCGCATGTGAAGACCCGATGCATGCAAAAGTTTATCACTCCATGATCAGCTATATGGAGCACTACGCGAACTGGCGTGACATCACCGTGCCGTTCAACATGAGCCGCTCCATCGACAACCTGCCATCGCTCGAAGAAATCGAAGCCTGCATGTAATTGATTGTCGATAGCCGCCCCGATGCCACCGTCGGGGCGGTTTTACGTCAAGTGCCTATACTTTAGAAGCGGGAGATGTCCCATGCATGCGATCGCAAAAGCCATTGACAGGTTCAATGAGCTCTTTGGGCGAATTGTTGCGCCTCTTATCGCGGTTATCACACTGATTGTGCTGTATGACATCGCGATGCGTTTTTTCCTTGGACGCCCAAGCGACTGGGCCTTTGACGTGACAAAAATGCTCTTCGGCGCCCATTTTATGCTGATGGCCGCCTATGGACTTCGTCACCATGCTCACGTGGAAGTCGACGTATTAAAACGCCTTTTATCCCGAAAAAAACAGGCAGCACTGGAACTCGCCGGCTACGCCATCTTTTTTGTACCATTTATCTGGCTGCTGTTAACCCAAGGCTGGGCCTTCTTCGAGCGCTCCATTAGCCGTGGCGAGACCACTTACGGCATGGTGGCCCTGCCGGTTTATCCTGTAAAAGGCGTGATTGTCCTGGCAGCGGTTTTGATATTGCTGCAGGCCATTGCCATCGTGCTGCGCGCTATTATCCAACTGCGTGAGGAGAACCACGCATGAGTGCAGAATTACTGACTCTGGTGATGTTTGGCGGCCTGTTAGTCGGCCTGTTCATGGGGCATCCGTTAGCGTTTGTGCTGGGGGGCGTGGCCGTCATTGGTGCCTTTTTGGGCCCGGGCGCCAACACCCTTGGCATTATTATCAATAACGTCTATGGCAACGCCATGGATAACTACGTCCTCGTCGCCATTCCGCTGTTTATCCTGATGGCGCGGTTTTTGAACGACTCAGGCGTGACCGAGAAAATGTTCGATGTCATGCGTTTATTACTCGCCAACCTGCGCGGCGGGTTAGCCCTGACGGTGGTCGTGGTCTCGGTGTTGCTCGCTGCCACAACAGGTATTGTCGGTGCTTCCATTGCCGTGATGGGTATGATTGCCCTGGTACCGATGCTCAAGTATGGCTACAACAAAGAACTGAGTGCCGGTGTCATCATGGCCAGCGGCTGCCTGGGGATATTGATTCCGCCCAGCATCATGTTGATCCTGATGGCGAGCTATTCCCCCGTATCGGTGGGTGCGCTATTTGCCGGAGCGCTGGTACCCGGCCTGCTACTCGGCGTCATGTATGCGCTTTACGTGCTGATTATCTGCTATGTAAAACCCTCATATGGCCCGAAGGTGCCAGCAGCGGAACGCGCCGAAGTCAGCACTCGGCAGCTTATGGTCATGCTTGCGAAGTATGTCGTTCCGCCGATGTCATTGATTTTGGGCGTATTGGGGGCTCTGTTTACCGGTATTGCAACGGCCACCGAAGCGTCCGCCATCGGGGTTTTCATCGCCTTCATCCTGTTCATGATTTTCGGCGACCGCAAACTCTCCACCTGCTACAGCACGATGATCGAAGCGGGCAAAACCACCACCATGGTAATGCTGGTACTGGTAGGCGCCACGGCGTTTACCGGCGTGTTTTCGATTGGTGGCGGTATGGAGGTTATCAGCGAGGTCGTCCTGTCCATGCCAGGTGGTACGTTCGGCGCTCTGCTGCTGATGCTCTTTCTGGTATTCATCCTGGGAATGTTCCTGGACTGGACAGGAATCGTGCTGCTCAGCTTCCCCATCATGCTACCGATTGTCGAGACGATGGGCATCGATGTGCTGTGGTTTGTGGTAATGGTCGCCGTTGTGCTCCAGACCTCCTTCCTTACCCCCCCATTCGGCTATGCCCTGTTTTATCTCAAAGGGGTGGCACCGCCTGGGGTAGAGATTGTTGACCTCTACAAAGCGGTTATTCCGTTTGTGGCGCTCATTCTATTCGCGTGCGCACTGATGGCTTTCTTCCCCGTCCTGATTACCGGCTTACCCAGCTTATTGGTCGGTTGATCTTCATCATCCTTCAAGTCGTTCAGCCCGGCATAAAGCCGGGCTTTTTTTTAACAGCACGTCACAAGAAGCCAAGTGGCTGCAGCTGTCGACGGCCGATGGTACTATTCCTCGCCGTGCGCACCCTATGTCGCTGCGATATCCGTTTGCTTTTGCAAGGAGTCTTCTCGTGTCCCGCTCCACTTCTGGTGAGTCAGCCGCACAGCGGCCCAGCCCTCAGCGAAAACTGAACCTCTGGTCGGCAGTACTCATCGGCGTCGCGTTAGTGGTGGCGCTGCCTGTCATCGTGGTATTTGCACATATTGCACTGCCCACCGATGGCGTATGGCAACACCTCGCCAGTACCGTGCTACCGCGCTACCTGAACAATACCTTCTGGCTTGTCGTCTGGGTGGGAGTCGGCACCCTGATCATCGGCACGGGAAGCGCCTGGCTGGTCGTCATGTGCCGCTTTCCGGGCAAGCGGTTATTCGAGTGGGCATTACTTCTTCCCCTGGCTGTGCCTACCTATGTCATCGCCTACGCCTATACCGACTTCCTACAATTTGCCGGGCCCTTTCAGAGCGCCCTGCGTGACATGTTCGGCTGGGAACACGGCGATTATTTTTTCCCTGACGTTCGCTCGCTAGGCGGTGCTGCCACCCTTATCACCATGGTGCTTTATCCCTATGTTTACCTACTGGCCCGGGCTTCCTTTCTAGAGCAGTCGGTCTGCGTTCTCGACGTTGGCCGTACTCTGGGTCGCGGCCCCTGGCGCCTGTTTTTCAGCATTGCGGTTCCGCTAGCACGCCCGGCGCTGGTAGGCGGCGTATCATTGGTACTGATGGAGACCCTCAATGAGTTTGGCGCGGTCCAGTTTTTTGGTGTAGATACTTTCACGACGGGCATATATCGAACCTGGTTTGGCATGGGCGAGCCCGTCGCCGCCGCCCAGTTGGCTGCCTGCCTGCTCAGTTTTGTGATTGTACTGGTGTTACTTGAGCGCTGGTCCCGCGGCAAGCGGCGCTACTTCCACACCACAAACCGGTATCAGCAATTGCCTGAATATGCGCTTCATGGGTGGCGGGCAGCCGCCGCCACTGGGGCATGCGCCATTCCGATCATTGTCGGATTTCTACTGCCCAGCGGCATTCTGCTCGATTTGGCGCTGACGCAAGGCGATTCTCTGTGGGGATCGCGCTTTCTTGGCTTTGCGTGGAATAGTCTAAGCCTGTCGGCGCTAGCGGCCATCATCGCCGTCGGTACGGCGGTACTGCTTAGCTATGGCGTTCGGGTACACGACACAGCGCTTGCGCGCTTTACAACACGTATTTCGGCGATGGGCTATGCCATTCCCGGTTCGGTAGTGGCAGTAGGGATTCTGATCCCCTTTGCCTGGCTGGATAACATCATCAATACGGGCTTGCAGGCGTATAACGGCCAGATCATTGGCCTGATCTTCAGCGGCTCGGCCTTTATTCTGCTCTACGCCTACGTCGTGCGCTTTCTAGCCGTTTCCTTCAATGCCGTAGAAGCCAGTCTCGGCAAGGTCACTCCCAGCATGGATGCGGCCTCTCGAACCCTGGGGCAAACGGCGGGCGGCACTTTGCGCTACGTGCACACTCCCTTGATGCGCAGCAGCTTGCTTGCGGCGGGCATTCTGGTATTTGTCGATGTCATGAAAGAACTTCCCGCGACGATCATACTGCGGCCGTTCAATTTCGATACGCTTGCCGTCAGAGCGCATAACCTGGCATCTGATGAGCGCCTGGCTGAAGCCTCCACTTCATCATTGGCGATCGTGATGGTCGGCATTCTGCCGGTGATACTGCTGAGTATGGCCATGCGTCGTTCACGCCCAGGGGCATAGCCGTAACCGCCAAGAATGTCGTTAACTGTCCTCAGACGCGTGAGGAAACACGAATACCTGAGACAAATCCAAATGAATATCGATCGGTTGGCCTTCAGCAGGCAGAAAAACCCCGGGCACCCTGGCATGCAAGTGGGCTTCCTGGCCGTCGTCTGCATGGGCACAAAGATGCAACAGACTACTGCGGCCGAGTAACTTCGCCATCACGATATGACTATGTGCATGGGAATTAGCCGGCAGATCGCGCTCGATGACACGCAAGGCTTCCGGGCGAATCATCACTTGCACGGCCGTCCCATCAGCAATGCCTTCAGCCGGCACCCACCCCACAGGCGTTGTAACGTGCCCTTCTTCAACCACGCCTTCGATCTCATTGACCTCACCAAAAAACGTCACCACGAATGGATCCTTGGGTGAACAGTAGAGCTCTCTCGGCGTGCCTGTTTGTACAATACGCCCATCGCGCATCAGTGCAATACGATCCGCCATGAACATGGCTTCTTCAGGGTCATGGGTAACCAGTAAGGTCGCAGCTCCGACCTTTTTTAAAACGTGTAGCGTATCGTCCCGTATCCGATCCCTCAGCCTTGCATCCAGGCTTGAAAAAGGTTCATCCAACAGCATCAGCCTCGGCTCAGGCGCCAACGCCCGGGCAAGTGCCACACGCTGCTGCTGACCGCCCGACAGCATATGCGGATAGGTTGACGCATAGTTCGCCATCCCCAGCTGAGATAACAGCTCCTCGGCACGCTCACGCCTGGCACTGGCCGACAAGTGCTTCAGGCCAAAGGTGACATTTTCCAGCACGGACAGATGAGGGAATAGCGCCGAGTCCTGGAATGCCAGCCCCACGTTACGCTTTTCTGGCGGCACGTGACGCAGTCCCGGCGCGGCAATTTGTTCATCTTGCAGGCTGACGCTGCCTTCTTGCAGCATTTCCAAGCCCGCTGCTATTCGCAGCAAGGTGGTCTTGCCACAGCCGGAAGGGCCCAGCAGGCAGACCACTTCTCCCGGCGCCACGGTAAGATCCACACCCTTTACAACGGTATTCTGGTCAAAAGCGTGTTGCACCTGATGCATCGCTAGCGCCGTTTCATTAAGCGCTTTTTGCGCCGCCTTCATTGTTGCTGTCATTGCATCACCGTTCTATTCCCGGTTGCCTGACCAGCAGACAACCATATAATACGTTTGAAAGTAATTAACATTCTATTTTCTATTTATCCTATATGCACCCTTCAACGGTAAGTCATCTTGACGTTAACGCTGCAAAAAGCTGTAATAATCAAGTTAATAATACAACTTATTATCATTAGCAATATAAGGATTATCGCCGATGAAAACTGCACGTTTCGCCGCACCTATCGCGTTTGCTCTCGCCAGCTCTGCCTTCGCAAGCCATGCACTGGCGGATGAGCTTAATATCTACTCTGCTCGTCACTACGATTCTGACGAGCGACTTTACGATGCTTTCACAGAAGAAACGGGTATTGAAGTCAATATCCTGGAAGGTGATTCCGATCAGTTGATCGAACGCATCCAGCGCGAAGGTGTTGCCAGCCCTGCCGACATCATGATGACGGTTGATGCTGGCAGGCTGTGGCGCGCTGAACAGGAGGGGATTTTCCAGGGAATCGAATCCGATGTGCTAGCTGAACGCCTACCTGAATCCATGCGTCACCCTGAAGGGCTGTGGTTCGGATTTAGCCAGCGTGCACGGGCGATCTTCTATAACCGTGAGAACGTGGATCCCGGTGACATCACGCGTTACGAAGACCTTGCCAGCGACGACCTGGGGTATAGCATCTGCATTCGTTCGTCCAACAACATCTACAACCAGTCCTTGCTCGCTTCGATGATTGAGCATCACGGTGAGGAAGGCGCTGAAGAGTGGGCTCAAGGCGTTGTCGATAACATGGCACGTGACCCAGAAGGCGGTGATACAGATCAGATCCTTGGCGCCGCCAGCGGCGAGTGCGATCTAGCCGTCGCCAACCACTATTATTACGTTCGCCTGCTGAAATCGGACGATGAAGCGGATCGCGAGGCTGCACGCAACGTCGGTATCATCTTCCCCAATCAAGATGATCGAGGCGCTCACGTCAATGTCGGCGGTGCCGGTGTTGTTGAGGGTGCTCCTAACCGCGAAAACGCGGTGGCATTCCTTGAGTTCCTGGCATCCGATACGGCTCAGGAAATCTTCGCGTCGGGTAACAATGAATTTCCCGTCGTGAATAACGTCAAGCGTGACCCTGTCCTCGAATCATGGGGCAACTTCAAAAAGGATGATGTAAATATCAGCATTCTGGGAGAAAACAATCCCGAAGCGATTCGCATCTTTGATCGGGTCGAATGGCGTTAATACCCAGCGTTAACCACGCAAAAAGCCCCACGGTCGACCGTGGGGCTTTTTTTGTCACTGCATTACAGCCGCTTACTCTTCAGCAGCCTCTTCCATTTCGTCACCGGCCTCTTCAATTTCATCGCCAGCTTCTTCCATGGTTTCATCAATATTTTCGCCCGCCTCTTCTGCAGGGCCTTGATCATCGCCACAGGCGGTCAGACCGACGGCGAGAAATGCTAATAAAAGCGCCACACCAATAGCTTTGAATCCTTTATCCATCACCATGCTCCTTCTATCACGGTAGTTAAACAGTTAAACGCCGTTTCATATTAGGTGCTACACATAAATCACGCCAATAAATGGCACATACAAACAAAAAACCCAGCCGATTGGCTGGGTTTTCTGCGGTATAGGTGCCTGACGATGACCAGGGCGGCTCTCCGCTACTCTCCATGGGGAGACCCCTAAACAAAAAACCCAGCCGATTGGCTGGGTTTTCTGCGGTATAGGTGCCTGACGATGACCTACTCTCGCATGGGGAGACCCCACACTACCATCGGCGCGAAGCGGTTTCACTGCTGAGTTCGGCAAGGGATCAGGTGGTTCACGCTTGCTATGGTCGTCAGGCGTAACTTTAAATGCATATCATGCTGTGTTTTGTGTGCGTCTCTTACCAAGCCCTGTGTCATCAACACTTGACTCAGTACGCGTATCCGGTTCTCTGCGTGTCTTCACACGCGTCGTTATCATCACGACCAGACCCCTTGGGTGTTATAGGGTCAAGCCTCACGGGCCATTAGTACACGTTAGCTCAACG